>JANPPM010000067.1:0-29185 GCA_031428495.1 Novosphingobium sp. | reverse complement strand
GACCAATGCTGCGGCATCGCGGGTGAAAGGCATTCAGGCCTCGGCTGAATGGCAGGCGACGGATCAGCTCAAGTTTCGCGGAAATATCGGCGTAAACAGCGCAAAATACACCAAATTCCAGAACGCCCAATGCTATGCGGGCCAGACCGTTGCCACGGGCTGCAATACCGTCGGGACCGGACGGGCGCAGGATTTGACCGGGACCCGCCTTATCCGGGCACCCGAAGTGACCTACAGTATCGGAGCAGACTATTCGCCTGAGCTGGTGTCTGGGCTGAAGACGACCTTCTCCATGTCGGGGGCATACACTTCTGATTATCAGACGAGCACCGACAATGCGCCCGGCGGCGTTCAGGATGCCTATTGGTTGCTCAATGCTTCGATCAAAGTGGGCTCGGAGGATGACGCTTACGAGCTGGCTCTGATTGGCCGGAACCTGACCAACTCCTACTATAAGACGCAGTCTTTCGCATGGACGGCATCTGCCAACCCCAACCAGTACACCGCGTTCTGGAACCGTCCGCGTGAGGTCGTGGTGCAGGCGGAGTTCCGCTTCTGAGCGGGCTTCTCGATCTTGAAGGCCGTATTGTCATCGTCGCCGGGGCCGGCGGCGGTGGCATGGGCACAGTTATTGCTCGTCTCGTAGCTGAGGCAGGGGCAATGGTTGTTGCTGTCGACCGTTCGGGTGACAGTCTCGATCAGCATATTGCGCCGCTGATTGCCGAAGGCCTGCCGCTGATAAGTCATGTCGCCGATGTGGCTCGCGATGATGGGGTCGCCTCGATCATGGCTGCTGCCGGTGCGGCCAATGGCGATCTTTATGGCGTCGTCACGGTGGTAGGCGGGGTGCCGGATCCTTTCTGGGGTCCAGCTACCCAAGTGGCGCGAGCCGATTGGGACAGCCTCATCGGCTTTAACCTCAATTCGATGTTCTTTCTGACACAGGCGGTTGCGCGGCAGTTGCGGGCGGACCGCAGGCGTGGCTCGCTGGTTTCCATTTCGTCGATCAGCGGGTTGACCGCGACCCCGTTTCACATCGGTTACGGCGCGGCCAAGGCGGCGGTCCTCTCGGTGGTCAAGACAATGGCGCTGGAACTGGCTGCGGACAATATCCGGGTCAATAGCGTTGCGCCGGGTGCGATTGCCACGCCGACCGCCGCGGTGGGACCAGATGCGGCGCGGGACCGTTGGGCCGTCCCGATGGCGCGGCAGGGACGCGCCGATGAAATCGCCTCTGCAGTGCTGTTCCTGCTGTCGGACATGGCGAGTTACATGACCGGCCAGTGCTTGGTGGTTGACGGCGGGGTAAATCTGAAGTGGTCACACCTCGATGAGGACAACTGCCCGGCCTATGCCCGAGATCGCAGTTTTCTCGATGGCTGGAAGAGACCGTGAGATGATCAAGACGCGGGCGCAGATTGCCGATGAAGTTACCGACCGCGAGGCGATCCGGGATTGCCTGTACCGCTATTGCCGGGGCATTGACCGGCTCGATCTGGATCTGATCCGCTCGGCCTATTGGCCGGACGCGACTGACGAACACGGAAATTTCGTGGCGCATACGGCGCAGGAATTTGTCGATAACGCCGTGCCGATCCTCGAATCGATGGACCTGACCACGCACTTTTTAGGCAATGTGCTGATAGATATCGATGGCAATGCGGCCTTCACCGAATGCTATATTCAGGCGTTCCACCGCATGCGCCGGGCCGATGGGACGCGCTACGATCACATGTCGTCGAGCCGCTTCATCGACCGGATGGAACTGCGCGAGGGCGAATGGCGCATCGCGCGCCGGGTGGTGGTGCGCGACTGGTTCCGTGAATTTCCCGACAGCAGTGAGTGGGATAGCGGCCAGCTGCCACAGGCATTGGGGTACGGCAAGGTGCAGCCGCTCAGTCTAGGCAGACGCAAGCCCGACGATCCCAGCTATGCCTTTTTGCACGCTGATACGGGTCGCGATCGAACTTAAGCCTCCTTTAGCGTCGCTACGGCAATACTGCTCAGCCCCATCAGAACCGCTGTCAGCATAATGAACTGCGCGTAAGTTCCAAACAGGTCGAAGGCCGCGCCAGCGGCAAGCGGGCCAAGCGCCGTTCCGGTTGCCAGCGCAGTGACCATCGCCCCGAATATGACGCCATAGTTCTTGAGGCCGAAGTGCCGGGATACGAGGAAAGCGATTACATCGATTTCCGCCCCCACCGTAAATCCGAAGAAGGCCGCACTGATTGCCTGGCTCGTTGGATTGGCGCCGTCCAGCAGCAGCAGGGTGCAAGAAACCACCGGCAGCAGAAAGATCACCGCGCCCACCAGTCGCCCGGAAAAGCGGTCAAGCAGCAGGCCGGTACCCAGCCTGCCGATGAAGGAGAAAATCCCGACAAGCGCCGCAATGCCCGCAGCCCCCAGAGGTGTCGCGCCGCGATCGGTCAGGATGGGCACGAAATGGATGATGGTGCCTATGGCGGTGAAGGCGAACAGGCCGCTTGCTGCCATCAGCTTATAGAACGCCGAGGTGCGAAGGGCTTCGGCCATGGTGACGCCGGTGAGGTTCGCCACAGGTTCTTCAGCTGAGGGTAACCGCTTACCGCCTGAATCCTGCGCGCCCCGAAAAAACAGGTAGGCGAGCGGAAAGGTGGCGAGAAACCAGATCGCCCCTACGCCCATGAAGGCAACGCGCCAGTCATAGTTGATGATGAATGCCGTCGCGATAATCGGTAGCGCCGCTGAGGTAAGCGATCCGCCGGACAGGGTCATGGCAAAGGCGAGGCCGCGCGAAGCCTCAAAGCGGCTTGCAACGGCGCTGGTCCAGATAGTGGACTGCAAGCCGAGATTGGCAATTGCAATAAGGCCCCACAGCACCAGCCAGTTCGTCAAGGTTCCCGTTGCTGTTCCAAGTAGGGCGAAGGCTATCGGCATCAAGACAAGGCCGACCAGCCCGACACGCCGCGGGCCGAACCGGTCCACGACCATGCCCACCGGAATGCCGGTGAGAGCTGCTGAAAGGCCTGCGAAGGTGATGCCCATCGAGATGCTGGCGCGCGACCAGCCAAATTCCTCCTGAATCGGCACGATGAACGGTCCAAGTCCATAGGAAAGCAGGACGGCGGTGGCATAGCCGAGCGCTGCCACCAACGGCAAAGTCCAGTATTTCCGCCATTCTTCCGATGCTTTTGTCGCCGCAGTCATCTGCTTACTCTCCCTGTGCTCGTCAGAGCATCACTTGTCCGCCGTCGACGTTGATTGTCTGCCCGGTGATATATCGGCTGTCGTCGCTGGCCAGAAAGACGGCCGCAGCGCCGATATCACGCTCTGCCTCGCCGAAGTAACCGAGCGCGACATCTTCGCACAGTTTGGCGAATTCTTCGGGCTTGTCGGCGAAATAGGCCTTGCCGGTGTCGCCCAGCGAAGCCGGGTTGAGCACATTGACGCGGATCCGGTATTTTCCCCACTCGCGTGCCGCCGCGCGGCTGAGCCCGCGAATGGCCTCCTTAGCAGCGGCATAGGAGCCGATTCCGGCGATCGGTTGCAGACCCATTTTCGAGCCGAAGTTGATGATCGATCCGCCTTTGTCCTGCATGTGCGGGAAAGCGGCCTGCATATGAAACAGCGTTGCGATCGGTCCCGAGCCGAGCGCCAGCGCCATGTCCTCCTTGGTAATGTCCTCAAAATACACGCCCGAGCGGCGCGCCTGAGCATTGTTGACGAGTATATCGAGCGAGCCAAATTGCGATACCGCCATTGCAACCGCATAGTCTGCGTTTTCACGCAGTGCAGCATCACCGGGGCAGGCCAGCGCCTTGCCGCCGCGTGCTTCTATGGCGGCAACCGCAGAGTCCAGTCGTCCGGCATTGCGCCCGGTGATCACCACCGATGCGTCCTGCGCGGCTAAGGCTTGAGCAATTCCCAACCCAACACCCTGTCCGGCACCCGTAATCAGCGCGACCTTTCCGCTCAGCCTGCCCATTCCAGACTGTCCGGTCATCCCCCCGGGTAGCCTGCTAGGCAGGCAGGATCAGCGGCGACACCTTCAGGATAGAACGAGAGGCCCATTCGCACACCAGCGGATGGCGACAGAGGTGTCATCTCCTTGCCGAAACCGAGCGCACCTTCGAACAACCCGTTCTCGCCAACGGGATAGACCGTCGCGGTGCGATATTGTCGGCGTTCGCCCCCGGCGGGCCGGACCACCCAGAGATCTTCGGAGAAAACGTACCAGTCGGTCACCCGGCGGTTGAGGATCGAGACGTGTTCGGGATTGAGCGCCGCATGCCAGTCTGCGACATGGTCTGCCACCGCTTCGGCCCCCTTCAGGTTGGTGAGTGTGCCGCCTTCGGCATTGCTCAGATAGTCCCTCGTGGCCCAGATGCATCCGGGATCCAGCACCGAGGCAAGCGCATCAGTGTCGCCTGTGCACAGAGCATCAAGCAGCGTCTGGTGCAGCTCGAGATTGTGCAACTCGCGTGAAGGCAAGGGGACACTGCCATCAGCTGCCCCGGTCTGCGGGGGGTACTGTCGCTGCCAGGCGTATTCGCCGGTAAGTCCGTCTTTGTCGTCGGTCACGAACATCGTGACTGTCTGGACGGTGACCAGCTGATCGCCCTCGATCCATAACCGGGTCGGCACATTGTCGACGAAAATGAACCAGTCGGTCGCCAGTTGCGATAGCAGCCTGCTACCCTGCGGCGCGGCAAGCGCGACCGATGCCTTGTACATCGCGTCGACGTCGTCGCGGCCCGAAATTACCGTCACCACGCCGGGTTGCTGCGGCATGGCGAAATGCGGGTGGGCACCGATGGTGTCCATCACACCGACCATACGCGTGCCATATTCGCTGCGGATATGGCGTTCGGTCTTGGCGATGCTCTGGAGCACCATCTCGACGCTGTCGTTCTCTGGCATTGTTGCATCCTCTCTCATGCCGCGGCGTTTTGCCGTCGCTCAATATCCGCTGCTTTGCTCCGTCGATCCGCCCGTTGCTGCCGCAGGGGCTGGTGCGACGCCCGGCACACCCAGAAAGTCGCCCTCCTCGCCGAACCATGCGCGGAATTCGGAAAAGCCCGGCACGCCATCGAAGGTGCTGTTCGCCATCTGGTCGACCTCGACATGGATCACCGCCGGCTTGCCCGAGGCAAATGCGCGCTCCACGGCAGGCGCCAGGTCTTCCAGCCGCTCGACAAATTCGCCGTGGGCACCAAAACTGATCGCGGTCAGGTCGAACCGCACTTCATTGCTCCAGCGCGCTTCGGGCGTTGAGGTGTTCTCGCCGAAATTGGCCTTGTAACTCGCCGCCTCAAGCCCCCAGGCATGATCGACCGAGACTATGCAGATGATCGGCAACTGTTTGCGCACTGCGGTTTCGATTTCGGAGATGTGGAACAGGAAGGCGGAATCGCCGGTCAGCAATACCGCGCGGCGATCCTTGCCGACCGCCATCTGCGCACCCATCGCCATGGGCAGGCCATTGCCGATTGCGCCCCAGTTGGAACTCCACATCGAATCGCGCGGGGTGAATTGGACCAGCGCGGAGGCCCACATGCTGGCCCCGCCGCCGTCGCGGATCAGGATCGAATCAGCAGGCAAAACGCGGGTTGATTCTATCGGCACCTGCCCGGGATGAATCGGCATCGAGGTAGTCGGAATGCGCGCCATCAGCGCCTGCTTTTCGGCATCACGGCGCTTGGTCCAATCGGGCAGCCGATCCGGCAACGACCGCTTGAGGCCTGCGAGGACCATGTTCAATTGCGGCACGATGTCGAGCAGGTCGCCAACCAATGGCACATCGATGGGGCGGTTCACGCCGAATGCCGAGGCTTCGCGCTCGACATAGATCCATTTGCGCGCTGCGTTGCCTGCCTTCCACGAATGGCCCCGGCCATAGTTGAGCGCTTCGCCCAGCTCAGTGCCGATTGCGAGCACCAGATCCGAAGAGTCAGCCACTTCCGCGCCAACTATTGAACTGTATGCGAAGGTGCGCTCGTCCATCCCGGGAAGAACCGCTTCAACCGCGTTGGTTTGCAGAATCGGGCAATTCATCAGGCCTGCCAGTTTGGTCAATTCAGCATGCGCGCGGCTGACGAAGCAGCCCTGCCCGAGCACCAGCACCGGGTTCTTCGCAGCCGCGATCAGTTTGGCGGCTTCATCCAGCGACTGCGCATCAGCCCGCTGGTGGACCAGCCGGTACTGCGCAGGCTGGAGCACGGGCGGCAGGTCAAACTTGGCCTGCATCACGCCCAGCGGCAGTTCAACATAGGTCGGTCCGGGAACACCGCCCAAGGCCTTGCGGAAGGCCTCGTGAAAGATCTCGTCGGTCTGCTGCGGATATTCGATCACGCCGGTGTATTTCATTGTGTTTTCGAACAGCGGCGGCTGGCTCATATACTGCATCTTGCCGCGCCGGACGCGCTGTTCGTAAAACCGCTGGCGGTTTGCCATGATGAACACGGCGGGGACATTTTCCTTCATGAAGAAGTTCGCGCCGGACATGACATTGGCGACGCCCGGTCCCTTGTTCATGCAGAGGACCACCGGCTTGCCGGTCATCCGGTAAAGGCCATCCGCAGTCAGTGCGCCCGCCTGTTCGTGGTGCGGTGAGACGATCTCCATGCCGCGCCGCTCAGCCTCCAAAAACAGGGCAAAAAAGCTGGGGTCGGGAATGCCGAACAGGGTGTTCACCCCTTCGGCCTGAATGAGGTCGAGAATGCGTTCGTGCATGGACTGGATGGTCATGGGGCGGGGGCCTCTGGCTGGATGAGAATGTTGACGAGGGCTGTTGCGACCGGCTTGTCCCGGCTTTCCTGCCAGAGCCATGCCTGCATATTGGCGAAGCGGCGACCTGACCGGATGATCATAGCCGAGGCAAATGTGCGCGTTTCGCCGGCGGGCCGCATGAATTCGATTGTTGAGTTGAGCGTGGTCAGCCGAGCGGCGGACTGTTTCGACCGCAGATCGGCCTCGAGCGCGGCCACGGCGGCCATTTCGAGCAAGGCGCTCACCGCGCCGCCATGGAACATCCCGGGGTTGCCGCAGATATTTTCGCTATAGTCGATGGCCAGCACCGGCATGGTGCCGTTCCAGCTGTCCAGCGCCGCGCCGATGGTATCGGCATAGGGCGGCAGGGTCACTTCGATCTGTTGCATGGTTTCGCCCTACAGCAGCATGAAGGTGGCAGTGACATGGCATGCGGGATCGTCGGGCGAGTGCTCGTAGGCAATCCCCCGCACAAAGCCGATGCTTGACGTCATCCGGTAACATTCGCCGCGGCCGATCAGCGCCGCTCCCCGTATGGTCGGCCGCAGATAGTCGACGCGCAGGTCCAGAGTTACTTGCGGCAGATAGCCGCCACGCTTCAGCCAGATGGCAACGCCGGTCGCGTTATCCATCAGTGTCATGATCGGACCGGACGCTAAGGAACCGGTGGTGCGGTCGCCGATCAGCTGTTCCTGCCATGGCATTTCCAGCTCGATCCAGTCTGGCCCGTGCGCATGATAGCGCTGCCCCAGCAGGGCATTGTGGCCCTTGCTCGACAACACTTCGTCCAGTTCGCCGGGGACGAATTTCCAGTCACTGTTCTCGGTCAATCCTGCCTCCGCAAACCACTATTGCTGCCCATTGCTGGCAGCCCCGCTCTGGTAGCCGAGGCTGAGCGAAATGCTCTCTGCGGCATCCAGTGTGACTGACTTAAGCATGGCTTCGTCTTCGAGCATCCGGCTGGTCGGCCCGGCAATGATCAGGGCGCCAAGCACCCGTGCAGAACTGTCGCGAATCGGTGCGGCCATGCCGGTGATGCCGTGGATCATCTCGTCGCGGACGCAGGAGAATTTCTCCCGGCGCGTCTCCTGAATAATGGCCTGAAGGGCTGCCGGACTGGTTTGGGTCAGCGGATTGATCACCTCGAGCGGAGCTGTGGCGAAATAACGGCGCACCTCCTCGTCGGACATGTCGGCAAGCAGCACGCGCCCGCCCGCCGTGCAATAGAGCGGGCTGCGATCGCCGATGCCCACGGAAATCCGGATTGCGCTGCGGCTCTCGACCAGCCCGACATAGACCATGGTTGCCGGATCATCACTGGTGAGGACCCCGTAGAGCACAGACTCGCCGGTCTGCTTGTTAAGCTCGTGCATCCCGGCGCGCAGATTGTCGCCCATGTGCAACCGCGAGCGCGATGACAGGACCGCACTGGCAAGCTCGAACGAACTGCCGCCCAGGCGGTAGGTGCCGTCCGAAAAAGTGATGTAATTCATGTCGGTCAACCCGCGCAGCAGGCCGATCAGGCTGGTCTTGGGGGTGGAGAGCTGGCGCGCAAGTTCGGCCAGTCCCAGCGGCGTTTCGGACACGCTGAGCACCTTCAGGATTTGGAGCACCCGCGCGACCGACAAGGGCGCGCCGCCGCTGACAGCCTTGCTGGACATGATACCCTATCCACTCCTGCGAAACGTGTATTTTCCCGGCGTGATGCTGACTAGGCAAATTGCGGTGTTGCCAGCGAGCCGCGACCGGGGTATTGAACTTATATACGAATAGTGTTCGAATATACGAACCATTCTAGAGCGTCAAGCGTCGATAAAAAAAGCGCAAGGGACAGGTGATGAAGGTAAATCTCGGGATCGCGTCGCAAAATTCGGCGGACTGGGAGCGGATCATGCAAGGCGACCATTCGCGGGCGCCGGCAACCGCTGACTGGCGCATTGTGGAGCAGGCGCTCGCGTTGGGCGATCTTGCTGAACCGCTGGGCTATGACGGCATCTGGGTGCCCGAACATTTCGGCACACCTTACGGGATGACGCCCAATCCGATGCAACTGCTGGCCTATTTTGCCGGGCGCACCGAGCGAGTGACCTTTGGCACCCAGATCGTTGTGGTGCCGTGGTGGAACCCGGTGCAGCTGGTTCACCAGATCGCCTACCTCGATATCATCTCGAACGGCCGGTACGAAACGATTGGTCTCGGCCGGGGCGTCGCGAAGAGCGAGTTCGATTCGCTGGGTATCCCGCGCGAAACCAGCATGAAGCGCTTTGAAGAAACCATCGATATTCTTGAGCTGGCCTTCACCCAAGACCGCTTTTCCTACGACGGCGAGATTTTCAAGATACCCGAAACCGAAGTGCGGCCAGCGCCCAAAAGCCGCGACCTGTTTTCCCGGCTCTATGGCGCCTCGGCCACTGGGCCTTCGCTTGAGATGATCTCGCGGCGCGGGGTCAAGCCGCTGTTCGTCGGTAACAAGCCACTCAGCGAGGCGGCGGCCGATGTGCGCAAGGTCAACACCATGCGGGCGGAGGTTGGCCTGCCGCCGTGCCAGCCCAAGAACATCCTGTTTACCTATTGCACCAGCAGCAAGGCGGAGGCGGCCAAGGCCGATGAATATCTGGCGGCGGCAAACCGCGATGTCGCGCTGGCTTATGGCCTTAACGATCCGGGAAATTTTGCCGGGGTCAAAGGCTATGAGAGCTATGCCGCGCGCGCGGGCGGTGCAACCGCGCCCACTGCTCCGGCCTCTGGCAGCGCAGCCACGCCCGCACCCAAAAGCTACGACCAGTCCAACCTGATGATCGGCACGCCCGACATGATCATAGAGCGGATCATCGAAAGCCAGAAAGCGTGTTCCTTCTCGGAAATCTCGCTGATGCCGCAGTTCGGCACCATGCCCTATGCCGAGGCCGCCGAAAGCGTGCAGCTGTTCGCCCGCGAGGTACTGCCGTTCGTGCAAAAGATGGCCGCGCCGCTGCATGCATCGGCCTTGCCCGAATCCGTGCAGGCTTAAGGGGAAGAACACGATGGACGATGCGCGCGACGATCACGAGTTCAACCGGGATTTCTGGGTGTGGGGAGAAGATGAGAGCGAACCGCGCTTGCTCCACACCATGCTGCGGGTAGCCGACTTTCAGGCATCGCTACGGTTTTACTGCGACACACTGGGAATGAAAGTACTCGACAAATTCGACGTCGAATCGCGCCGCGCGACCGGGTTGTTCATCGGCTACGGAAACTACCGCAGCTCGGCGCTGATCGAGCTGACCCAGAAATGGGACGTCAAAGGCTACACCCACGGGACGGCCTATGGCCACCTTGCGATCGGGGTTCCCGATCTGCCGGGACTGGTGCAGCGGATCGAGGCTGCCGGATACGAGATCACCGATGCGCCCAAGGTCTTGATGGCGGGCGGGCCGATGGTTGCCTTTGCAAAAGACCCTGACGGTTTTGACGTCGAGCTGATCCAGGTCCAGCGGTCCTGATGGATAAGGCAGCGCGGTGACCCTGTTCCACGACTTGTTGCGCGGTTCGGCCGAACGCCACGGGGGGCGCACTGCTGTACGATTCGACGACGAATACCTGTCCTATGACCAATTACTGATGCGCAGCGAAGCGCTGGCCGCCAATCTCGCGGCGCAGGGAATTGGCCCCGGCGATAGTGTGGCTCTGCTCATGGACAATTCGCTCGAATGCGTGCTGGCCTGGCTCGCCAGCAGCCTGACGGGCTGCACCGAAGTTCCGATCAATCCGCAGTATCGCGGCATGCTGCTGCGCTATCTGCTGGCCGACAGTGGCACGACAGTGGTGATTTGCGACAGCGCATACCTCGCGCAAGTCCTCGAAGTTGTGGAGGAATTGCCTACGCTCCGGCTGGTGCTGGTCAACGGTGAATGCGGCTCATCGTCAGGCGTCACGGTAGCACCATTGGACCTCAGTGCGAGCGGCCGAACTTTCGAACCGCCCCGCGACGCGCTGGAACGCGTCATCCTCTATACCTCGGGCACAACCGGACCGTCGAAGGGCGTTGTTCACACCCAGAAATCCTGTCTGGTGCTCGCGCATTACAACGCCGAAGTGCTCGGCTATGGGCCGGACGACCGCCTGCTCAACTTCTTCCCGCTATTTCACCAGAACGCCCGCTACACCGCGCTGGTCCCGGCCTTGTTGTCTGGCGCCAGCATCCGGATTGAGCGCAAGCTAAGCACCAGCACCTTCTGGCAGACCTGCGATGCCGACGCGATTACCGCCTTCAACTATCTCGGGTCGGTGCTGCGCATGATCCTGAATGTGACGGGGCCTGAGCGCAGTGCGGGCAGCCACAGCATTACCCGGGCCTTTGGCGCGGGGGCTTCCCCCTCAGTCTGGGCGGAGTTTGAGCAGCGGCTCGGCATCACGCTGTTCGAGACCTACGGGTTAAGCGAAGCGCCGATGGCGACGATCAACGTGCCGGGCGCGGGCCGATCACCGATGGGATCTGCGGGGCGTGCCTCGGCGCTGTTCGATGTCGATGTGTTTGATGACCAAGATCAGCCTGCGGTTGCTGATATGATCGGCGAAATCGTCCTGCGACCACGCCGGGCCGATGTGATGATGGCGGGCTATCACAACAACGAGGCTGCCACACGTGAAGCTCTGCGCGGTGGGTGGTTCCATTCGGGTGATCGCGGCCACCTGTCCGAACAGGGCGATCTCTACTTCGAAGAGCGAGCCAAGGATTCGCTGCGGCGGCGCGGCGAGAACATTTCCGCCTGGGAGGTGGAGACCACGCTCGAGGAGCATCCTGCGGTGGCCGAAGCAGCAGTTTACGGCCTGCCGTCTGCCGATCTCGACGAAGAAGTGGCGGCCAGCATCGTCCTTGTCGGCACGGCAGCCGACCTTGGCGAGATTTTCGCCTTCGCCCGCGACCGGCTCCCTGCCCATGCAGTTCCCACTCTGATGCGCCTCGTTACAGATCTGCCGCGTACCGCGACTGCCAAGGTCAAGAAAGACGAATTGCGCGCAGTGCCTCGCGATCAACATGTCGCGATGGCGGATATTCTCAAATCAAAGGACGCAGGATGAGCCAGACAACCGATGACCGGATCACGCTGGAGGTCGCCGATGGTGTCGCCACGATCACCATGCGCCGCCCGGAGGCGAAGAATGCGCTCACCAAGGCGATGTATGCCGCGATCCGCGATGCCGCCCGCGCCGCTGAGGCGGACAGTGCGGTCGATGTCGTGGTGCTCAAGGGATCGGGCGGGGCCTTCGCGGTTGGCGGCGATCTCAAGGAGATGCTTGACGCACTCAACAGCGATCCCGGCAAACTGCTCGATTACGAGGACTACCTGCCGTTCGAAGCGGTGCGTACGCTGACCAAGCCGACCGTCGCCTGCATCGACGGGCTGTGCATCGGCGGCGGGCTGACGCTGGCGCTGATGTGTGACTGCCTGATCGCCAGCGACCGATCCCGCTTCGGAATTCCCGAGGCCAAGGTCGGGATCGTCGATGGCCATCTGCCGCGGCTGCTGCGCGAGACCGTCCCGCCCGCGCGGCTGCGCTATTGGATGTACACCGGTGCGCTTTTCCCTGCGAGCGAGGCCTATGCTGCCGGACTGCTCAGCAAGGTCGTGGCCGCTGATGAACTGGAGGGTGCGCTGGCCAAGATGCTGGGCGAACTCAAGGCCAGTTCGCCCGAGGCGATCCGGCATCTCAAGGTCGTGCTGAATGAGACGCGGCCGCTATCGGCCATGACCGACGCCTATTTCACCATGCTGCAGCCGCACGTCAAAACACGGCTTGAAGCTTTCGCCGCAAAATAGCGCTCATACAAAAAGGAGAGACGGACATGCCATTAGCCGCCCTATGCAGACTGACTCCCAAACCTGGTGCGGAGGAGGAATTGCTGACGCGCCTACTCGATGTTGCCAAGGATGTCCGCACCGAGCCCGGCAATCTGGTGACTTACGTGCTGCGCGATCCCGAACAGCCCGGCGACGTCCTGATGTTCGAGATATTTGAAGATATGGACGCGATCCTTGCGCACCGCGAGGCTCAGCATTCAATCGACAAGGGGCCAGCAGTCCATGCCATTTTGAATGGACCAATGCAGGTTCAGCGGTTCGAGACAGCCTGAGAATTACCAGGCTTTTCAGTCCCGGATCAATGCTGTGAGACCGTCGATCCGATCGGCCTCGTGCGCTGGTTTGTCGCTACGGATGCGGCTGATGCGGGGGAAACGCATGGCCAGACCGGACTTGTGCCGCTTGCTGGCGTGAACCGAATCGAAGGCAACTTCGAGCACGAGTGATTTTTCCACCTCGCGCACGGGGCCAAACCGGCTGATCGTGTTTTGCCGCACGAACCGGTCTAGCCATTTGAGCTCCTCATCGGTGAAGCCGAAATAGGCCTTGCCGACCGGCAGCAGTTCGGCCCCCTGATCGGGATCGCCGTTCCAGCAGCCGAAGGTGAAATCTGAATGGAACGAGCTGCGCTTGCCCGATCCGCGCTGGGCATACATCAGCACGCAATCGATCAGCAGGGGATCACGCTTCCATTTATACCACAGGCCAGTGCGCCGCCCCGCAACGTAGAGGCTGTCGCGGCGTTTTAGCATCACGCCCTCAATGGCATCGTCACGCGCACGGCCGCGGATTTCAGCGAGGTCATCGAGGTTGGCCGCCGGGATCAGTTCGCTGAGGTCGAAGCGCGCGGGATCGAGCCGGGGCATGAAGGCCTCCAGGCTGGCGCGGCGCTGTTCCCAGGCATGCGCGCGCAAATCCTCCCCCTCGGCGATAAGCAGGTCATAGAGCCGCACAAAGGCCGGATAGTCCGCCAGCATTGCCTTTGATACCGCCTTGCGCCCCAGCCGCTGCTGGAGCGCGTTGAAGCTCGCCGCACCACCCGCTTCGCCGCCTTGGTGATTGCCGCGCACCAGCAGTTCGCCATCGAGCACAGCGGGGATGGACAGTGCGCCGGCGATCTCGGGAAAGCTGCCCGAAATGTCGTCGCCAGTGCGCGAATAGACGCGGGTTTCACCTGCTACGTGGACCACCTGAACGCGGATCCCGTCCCACTTCCATTCGGCGGCATAGTCCTTGAGGTCGACCACTGTTTCCTCAAGCGGGTGCGCGAGCATGAACGGGCGGAAGAGCGGCTGGTCATCCCCGCGCGGCGGCTCTGCGCCATCGGCGGCCCAGGCGAACAGCGGCGCATAGGGCGCGGTCTGGCCGTGCCAGTATTCCTCGACATCATCGACGCTCACGCCAAACGCCTGCGCGAAGGCTACCTTGGCCAGCCGGGCCGATATGCCGATCCGCATCGCCCCGGTGGCCAGCTTGAGCAGCGCATAGCGGCCATCGGCATCGAGCCGGTCAAGCAGCGTGGCAAGTCCCGCCGCCGCTGTGGCGCGGGTCAAGCCGGAGAGCAGCGCCACCACTTCGCTCACGCTGGGCGAGGGACCTCGTTCGTCCAGTGGTTCGGGCCACAGCAGGCTGGCGGTTTCCGCCGTGTCGCCGACAAAATCGCGGCTCAGCTGGAACAGCACCGGATCGACACGTTCCATCAGCAGGTTGCGGATGGTCGAGCTTTTGACGGCGGGAAAGTCGAGCCCATCAGTAAGCGCGGCGAGCGCCCAGCCGCGATCTGGATCAGGGGTCTGTTGAAGATAGCCCGCGAGTAGCGCCAGCTTGGCATTGCGTGACGAGGTATAGACCAGTGCGTCGACGAGGGCGGCGAAGCGCTCCATCAGTCGTCCTCGTCTTCATAGCCAGCCAGCGCCAGCGCGCGCGCCTTGCGCTGGTTGAGTTCGCACCAGCGCAGCAGGGCATCTTCGCGACCGTGCGTGATCCACGTCTCGACCGGATCAACTTCCTCGATTGTGCGCGTCAATTCGTCCCAGTCAGCATGGTCCGAGATAATCAGCGGTAATTCGACGCCGCGCTGGCGCGCGCGCGCCCGCACCCGCATCCAACCAGAGGCCATGGCGGTAATCGGATCGGGCAGGCGGCGGCTCCAGCGGTCGTTCAGCGCTGATGGCGGGCACAGCACGATCTGGCCCTGCAGCGCGGCCTTGGGCAGACCTGCAACCGGGCGCAGCTCGCCAAGGTCCACGCCTTGGTCCTGATAGAGCTCGCACATCCGCTCCAGCGCGCCGTGCAGATAAAGCGGCTCGTGGTAGCCCGCCAGCCGCAGCTCGGCGATCACCCGCTGCGCCTTGCCCAGCGCATAGGCCCCCACCAGCACGCAGCGCGCCGGATTGTCGCTTTGTGCTTTCAGCAATTTGGCGATCTCGTGGGCAATCGGCGGGTGGCGAAACAGCGGCAGGCCAAAGGTCGCCTCGGTGATGAATATGTCGCAGCCGACAGGCTCGAACGGCAGGCAGGTCGGATCGGGGCGGCGCTTGTAGTCGCCGGTCACTACGACCCGCTCGCCCGCATGTTCAAGCAGGATCTGCGCAGATCCTAGCACATGGCCGGCGGGCACAAAGGTGGCGCTTACATCGTCTTTCAAGCGGATCGTCTCGCCATAGGAAGCAGGCGTTGCTCCGGCTTCGGTCTGGTAACGCAGCGCCATGATCGCCAGGGTCGCGGGTGTTGCAATCGTCACGCCATGTCCGCCGCGCGCGTGATCCGCATGGCCGTGCGTTACTAACGCGGTATCTACAGGACGCGCGGGATCGATCCAGCAGTCGGCGGGGACCACGCGAATGCCGGTCGGTTCGGCGCGTATCCAGGAAAAGGGTGCAGTCATTGCCGGGGACAACGCACAACTGTGGGCAATGGTTCACGCTGCATGCAAGCTGGTGCCACTTCCATGCGCGGGTGCCCGGCTGATCCAACGGCCCGCATATGCCGTTATCCGGGCTTGAGAACAGAAGAATAGCGGCTCGATGCCGTTGCCAGAGCTTCTCACATAAACATTTGCCATTCCAGCCGAACCCTCTCACTTGACCGCACTGCCCCTCGACCGGTCCGAAAGCCAAAACGATGTCCCTTACGAAAACTGCCATCGTCATCGGATCGGGGTTTGGCGGTCTCGCGCTGGCGATCCGGCTGCAAAGCGCAGGCATTGCGACCACAGTGATCGAAGCGCGTGATCGGCCCGGCGGGCGTGCCTATGTATGGCAGCGCGAGGGCTATACCTTTGATGCCGGGCCGACAGTGATTACCGATCCGGACTGCCTTGAAGAACTGTGGGCGCTATCGGGCAGCAAAATGGCTGACGATGTCACGCTGTTGCCGGTTCAGCCGTTCTACCGGCTGCTGTGGAATGACGGCACGCGCTTCGACTATTCGAACCAGACCGACAACCTCAACGCCGAGATCGCCAAACTCGATCCAGCCGATGTCGCGGGCTATGCGAAGTTCCTCGAATATTCGCGCGGGGTCTATCAGGAAGGCTACGAAAAGCTGGGCGCGGTGCCGTTCCTGCACTTTTCAACCATGATCAAGGCGGCTCCCGCGCTGATGAAATATCAGGCGTGGCGTTCGGTTTACAGTCTTGTCTCCAGCTTCGTGCGAAATGATAAGCTGCGTCAGGCGCTGTCGTTCCACACCTTGCTTGTCGGTGGCAATCCAATGAAGACCAGCAGCATTTATGCGCTGATCCACCACCTCGAAAAGACCGGCGGGGTCTGGTTCGCCAAGGGTGGGACGAATGCGCTGGTATCGGGCATGGTCGCGCTGTTTGAGCGGCTGGGCGGAAAATTGGTCTTGGGCGACGCGGTGCAACAGATCACCCATGCGGGCGACCGTGTTTCAGGCGTGGTTACGGCATCGGGCGAAACCCACACGGCAGATATGGTCGCCAGCAACGGCGATCTGGTGCACAGCTACGGCCTGATCCAGGGGTCTGCCGTCGCCGCACGCCGGGTCCGCGCGCTCAAACGCAAGCGCTTTTCGCCCAGCCTGTTTGTCGTCCACTTCGGACTCAAAGGCACTTTTCCGGATGTGGCGCACCATTCGATCCTGTTTTCGGATCGTTACGGACCGTTGCTCAAAGACATCTACGACAACGGCCGCCTCGCCGACGATCCCTCGCTTTACCTGCACCACCCCAGCGCCACTGATCCGAATATGGCCCCGGCGGGAAAGGCGGCGTTCTATGCACTGGCGCCAGTTCCGCACCTTGGCAAAGCGCCGGTTGATTGGGCGGTGGAGGGCCCGCGCTACCGTGATGTGGTGCTTGAGCGGGTCCGCAAGCTGCTGATCCCCGACCTGTTCGAACGGCTCGACACCAGTTTCTTCTATACGCCGCAGGATTTCGCCAGCGATCTTGGCGCACATCTGGGCAGCGCTTTCAGCCTTGAGCCGCTACTCACTCAGAGTGCGTGGTTCCGCGCCCACAACCGCGATGACCATTTCGGCAATCTTTACTTCGTCGGCGCGGGCACCCATCCGGGAGCGGGCATCCCCGGCGTGGTCGGCAGTGCCAAGGCGACCGCGAGTTTGATGATTTGAACATGCGCGCGACCTATTTTGGCGCTAGACCGGACCTGTGATGACGGTGTTCCTGATCTTTGCAGCGACCATTCTGGCAATGGAACTGTTCGCCTATGTAATGCACCGCTGGGTGATGCACGGGCCGGGCTGGTTTCTCCACGCCAGCCACCACCGCACGCGCACCGGACGCTTTGAATGGAACGATCTTTACGCGGTGATCTTCGCCGTGCCGTCGATCTCGCTGATTTTTCTCGGTGTGCAGGCAGGCTGGGGCGGAGAAACAACAGCCGTGGGAGCGGGGATCGCCGCCTATGGCGCGATCTATTTTGGGTTTCACGACTGGATCGTCCACCAGCGCCTGCCGCACCGTATCGTGCCGCGCTCGCCCTATTTCAAGCGGATCGTGCAGGCGCACCGGCTGCACCACGCGGTGGAAAGCAAGCACGGCACAGTGAGCTTCGGGTTTCTCTATGCGCCGTCGGTGGAACAGCTCAAGGCGCAGCTCAGGGCCCCGGGCGCGGCGCAGTTGCGCGCGCCGTCATTGCCTGCCGACTAACGAGGCCGCGTCCACAGGTGGTCACGCGGCGCGGCGGGTGGTTTGATTGCACCGCGCACCAATGCTCCGCTGAACAGTGCCAGTTTTCCGGCTTTGCCCGTGCGCACGCGCTGATCGAGCGCCTGCTCACCGCGCTGCACCACTTTCTCGCCAATTGCCCCGTAGATCGCATCGGCAGCCAGCACCGCGAGCCGCGAACGCGGTGCAAGGCGCGCCGCGCCGACGCGCGCCGAGGCGCGATAGGGCCGGGCGAGTGTCACCAGCCTCGCGGCAATCGTGACCAGCGCCGGGCGGCTTTGCGGGCTGCCCATGGTGCTTTCGTTGATGCCCAGTTCTGCCAGCCATTCTACGGGGACGTAACACCGGCCAACCGCTGCATCGGAGGCCAGATCGCGGGCTATGTTGGCGAGCTGAAATGCGAGGCCCAGATCGCAGGCTCGGTCCAGCGTGTCCTCATCGGCAGGATCGACCCCCATCACCACCGCCATCATGCAGCCGACCGAGCCTGCGACGTGATAGCAGTAGCGCAGCAGATCATCCTCGCTCGTTGGCCGCCAGTCCTGCGCATCAAGCGCGAACCCGGCGAGGTGATCGGTAATGAAGCGGCGTGGCATGCCAGTTTCGCGCACCACCTCGCGCAAGGCCGCAAACGGCAGTGGCATGGGATCGATGGTGTCGAGCGCGGCATTGGTCAGCGCCTCCAGCCTTGCCTGCACGCCTGCAGGATCGATTGGCGCGGCAGCGTTGTGCCCCAGTTCCTGCCCGTCGGTCATGTCATCCGCCGCGCGGCACCAGGCATAGAGCAACCATGCCCGCTCACGCGTCGCCATATTGAACAGGCGGCTGGCGGAGCGGAAGCTCTGCGATCCGCGTGAAATGGTATCGCGCGCGGCGAGGACGAGAGCGGCCCGGTGCGGTTCGTTCATTGCTGGCGGGCCCGTCGAAAAAACGCGCTGATTGCCGAACCAACCGGAACCGGCGGCTTGCCGGAGAGGATGCGCAGCTTGTCCCAACCGGTGAGCTTTCCGGCATAGAACCGCGCGATCAGGCCGGGCGGCAGGCGATAGAAGTGCGCGAAAATGCGGCGGCGCTCCTCAGGCTTTGCCGCGTGGAACAGCATGCGGTTGAGCAGGCGGAAATAGCTGCTGTCATGCCACAGCGCGAAAAACTGCCCGCGCGACCAGCGGGCGAGGCTGGCACTGTCAAACGGACCGTCAAATCCGGCAAGCGCATCGGCGAGGCGCAGCGCGAGCGAGAAGGAATAGCCGGTGGTAGCATGGAAAAACCCGCCGCGCAGACCCAGCCGGGCAATGGGGTCGCCCGCAGGCCAGAAGCGTTCTGGATCGCCGCCAATCAAGATCGGCAGCACCCCGGTTTCCTGCCGCAACTCTACCCCCACCAGCCCGCGCTCGGCGGCAAGCGCACACACCCGGTCAGCAATCACGGGAACGTCCAGCTCTGGTCCATCAGTATAATAGGTATCCTCCACCAGCACGCGGTCGGCTGCGAGCGGCAGGACATAAACGAACCGGTAGCCGCCGATCTGGGGCACGGTTGCATCCATTACCGTGGCGCAGTCGGGATCGGGCGCGGTTGCGGCAAATTCAATGCCGACGAATTTCTGCCAGCCAAGCTCCAGCCCCGGCATCGCTCCTGTGGGCCCGCGTGCGTCGATCACGCCGCTGGCGGCAATCCGTTCGCCCGAGCGCAGGACCACGGCTTCAGGGTCAATCGACTCCACCGGCGCATTAAGCCGCCAAGCGATGGCTGGCAGGCGGCTTCGCACCAGCGCATCAAGCGCTGCCGCTGACACCGCGTTATAGGCCATATCAAGAATGCGGTCGCGGCCGGGAAAGCGCACCTGATGGCGCGGCCAACGCACCGGACTTAGCGCATCGACCAGCGCGCGGGCACCGGGAGGAATGTCGCTGTCGAAAAAGGACCATGTGTGGTTGCCGCCAAAGCTGTCCCCCGCCTCAAGCAGCAGCACCGGCACTTGCGGACGCCGCTCGGCCAGCATCAGCGCTGCAAGCGATCCGGCCAGCCCGCCGCCGACGATAATTAGGGGAGATTGCGGCGTCATGCCTGCTCGCCTTACCGCGCGGCGGCTGTTAAACCAAGGGGATGCAAGGGGCAGACCTTATAGCCGCCGTGGGCGCGAGCGCCGCGATGATCGCCATCGTGGCGGCGCGGTATTTTGCGACCAGCGGGCTGTTTGCCTGGTGGGGCGAGCGGCTGCGCCCGGGGCTGCACAAGGGCCTTGGCCCGCAAATCCGGCGCGAGATCGGCTGGTCGCTGCTTAGCGCGGGCATCTATGGCTTGCCCGCCGGAATAGTCGCCTGGGGGTGGCAGGCGAAGGGCTGGACGCGGATTTACGAGGATGTGAGCGCCTATCCACTGTGGTGGATGCCGGTCTCATTTGTGCTGTGCCTGCTGATCCACGATGCGTGGTTTTACTGGACTCACCGGCTGATGCATCAGCCCGCGCTGTTTCGGATGTTGCATTCAGTTCACCACGCCAGCCGCCCGCCAACCGCATGGGCAGCAATGAGTTTTCACCCCGGCGAGGCCCTGACCGGGGCATTCGTCGTGCCGCTGCTGGCCTTGTTTGTACCGCTGCATGTCGGCGTTCTGCTGGCCTTGCTGCTGGTGATGACCGTGATGGGCGTGACCAACCACATGGGCTGGGAGCTGTTTCCACAGGGGCTTGTTAATGGCAGGGCAGGCAATTGGCTGATAACCGCATCCCACCACCAGCTTCATCATGACAGGTACCATTGCAATTATGGCCTCTATTTTCGCTTCTGGGACCGTCTGGGCGGCACCGATCATGGGCTTGGCAGCTTTGCTAGCCGCGCAGTCCGCTAGGGCCGACGGGCCTGCCGCTGTGGCGACGCTGGACGTCACCGTTACCGGAGTCCGGTCGAGCAAGGGCAACGTCCGGCTGGCGATCTGCCCGCCGAATGCTGGATTTCCTGACTGCGGCGCGAGAGCCGTGCGCACGGCGACGCTGACTATCGAAAACGGGCAGGCGCGGGCGCAGTTCACAGGGCTGACGCCGGGAACCTATGCGATCAGCGTGTTCCATGATGCCAATGGCAACGGCAAGCTGGATACCTTCCTTGGCATCCCCAAGGACGGCTATGGCTTTTCGCGCAATCCGCCGTTCCGGCCGCGCGCGCCGCGGTTCGATGAAACGGTGATCACCGTTGAGGGCAGGACAACGGCGACAATCTCGCTGCGCTATCTGATGTGAATCCATCTCGTTTGGATCGATCCGGCCAAGCAAACCTTTCTGAGGCTGGACTTAGTTCGTCTTTTTAACTAATGGCTCCCCCGCGAAACACTGCTGGAGCCGCGCCGACACATGTTTGAAAAGTTTCTGAGCACCTACAGCCCGCTCGAATTGTGGCTTGCGGCATTCCTGATCGTCACCTTTGTTGCCGCGATAGCCAGCGGTTGGCTGAAAGCGCGCAAGATCCAGCCCAATGGCTTCAAGTGGAAAATATTTCGCTTTGAAGCGATGATTGCGGTGGTCAGCATTGCTATTTCAGGCGTCCTCATCGGCGGCGCGCAGACGTGGCTCAAGCAGAATGGGTACATCGCTTTTCAGCAGGGGCCCGCTGCCTGGTATGTCGTTTTGTTCGAATACGCGCTCTATTTCATCACCTTTGATACCTGGTTCTACTGGCTGCACCGCTGGATGCACAACGAGCCCTATTACAAGTGGATTCACAAGCTCCATCACCGCTCGACCGCGCCCAATATGCTGACGACGTTGTCGGTCCACCCTTTTGAATCGTTCATCAATGGCGGCTGGATGGTGATCTTCGTCACGCTCTATGATGTTCACCCCGCTTCGATGGCGCTGATCGGCGGAACCAACATCATCATGGGGCTCTATGTCCATTCGGGATACGAGCTGTTCCCGCGCTGGTGGAACAACAGCTGGGCGACCAAGTGGTTCATCACCGCCACGTTCCATGACCAGCACCACAAGTATTTCACCGCCAACTTTGGCGGCTACACTACGGTGTGGGACCGGATATGCGGCACCATGCGCCCCAAGTTCGAGAGCGATTTCGTCAAGATCAAAGATCGCGCCGGGGACTGGCGCAAGCCGATTGCAGAGGTCGAAGCGGCCAAAGTAGCCGAAGCGGCCTAAGCTTCGAAGCCGCGCTCCAGAAACCGTTCGGCGATGCCAGCCAGCAGCGCCGCGCCCTGCGGCAACACTGCTTCATCCAGCATCATGCGTGGCGAATGAATGCCGCAGCAGCTCGCCCAGCTGTCGCCCTCTGGTGCCACGCCCAGAAAGAACATCGCGCCGGGGACCTTGTCGAGCACATAGGCGAAGTCCTCCGCGCCCATGATCGGATCTGCCATTCGCAGAAATGCAGTCTCGCCGAATAGCGCGCGCGCGGTTGCCTCGCCAAAGTCGACTGCGCGGGGATCACAGATGGTCACTGGAAAGCCCTCTTCGATCATTACTTCGGCAGTGAGGCCATGCGCTCCGGCGATCCCGGCTGCGAGCAAGCGGACAGCATCGCCCAGTCGTTCGCGGTGTTCGCGGGAGAGCGTGCGCATTGTGCCGCGCAAGGTCGCGCGGTCGGGGATGACATTGTGGGCGGTGCCCGCAGTCAGACTCGTGATGGTCACCACCACCGGGTCATGGGCATTGAACTGGCGCGTCACCAGCGTTTGCAGCGCGGTAATGATCTCGGCAGCGACAGGCACCGGATCCTGCGTTTGGTGCGGCATTGAAGCGTGGCCACCAGATCCCTCGATGATAATTTCGATCATGTCGGCAGCGGCAAGCAGCGGCCCGACCCGGCCTGCGACTACGCCGTGCGGCGCGTTGGGCATGATGTGCAGCGCAAAGGCGGCGTCGGGCAGGGGCCCATTGTCGCCACCACCTAGCAGCCCGTCATCGAGCATGAACCGCGCGCCGTGATAGCCTTCCTCGCCAGGCTGGAACATGAAACGCACTTCGCCCTTGAGCGAAGCCGCGCGGGCGCACAGCACCTCTGCCGCGCCCACCAGCATAGCAGTGTGCGCATCATGGCCGCAGGCGTGCATCGCGCCGGGGATGGTCGAGGCGAAGGGTAGTCCGGTTTCTTCAGGCATCGGTAAGGCATCGGTATCGCCGCGCAACAGCACAGTACGACCCGATCCGGCCCCGCCTTTGAGAGTCGCAATCAGCCCGCTGCACGAAGGGCCTTCGCGCCATTCAAGGGGCAGATGCGCCAGCGCGGCGCGTACCTTTGCCATGGTCTTGGGCGTCATCAGGCCCAGTTCCGGCTCGGCATGGATGGCGCGGCGCAGTGCGATGATGGCGTCTGCGTGCGAGCGGGCTTCTGCGACTAGCGATTGGTCTGGCATGGAGCCGATCTTAGCGCGCCTTCCGCTGCTGTCGAGCGGGTCACGCGCCGATACTTGCCGCAATTCGCCGCGCGGCCTTGTTGTGCCGCGCCACCGAGAGCACCATCAGCGCGTTGAGCACGACCGTCTGGTAAAGGAAATACCACAGAGGTGATCCCGCGAGCATCGAAAGCCCCAGAATGATCGCACGCGGGTTGGGGCCAAGCACCCTGAGCCCGCGCAGCAGCGGCGGCGATTCGGCGCGCACCTGTGCGGCAATGCGTTCGAGGGCGGTGGCATCGTTCTGCGCCGCGTCAACTGCCGCATCAACCTTTAGCGCCTCATGCGTCATCCCGCTGGCCAGTTCGAGATAGCCCGACACGATCTGGGAAAAGCCGAATTTGCCGGTTTTTGTCTCACCCTTATGGGTGTTGCGCAGCCACGGCACCCGGTAAACCCACCACTGGTATTGCCGCCGCTGCACCTCGACATGATTGGCCTGGATGAAGTGGCTGACCCCGGCGGCGACCATTATTGGCCAGGCCCAGGCCCCACTCATCTGGAATGAAAGCAGCCAACCGAGGATGAAATAGAGAATGATGTGGCTGGTATAGTCGCAAACCCCGTCGACCAGTTCGCCAAGCGGACTCGAACGCCCGGTGATGCGCGCGAGATCGCCATCAGCGCCGTCGACGACATGCCAGGTCATGTGCAATGCCATGCCCATCAGCGCCCCGGGCCAGCCCCATGGTTGGGAATAAACGATTCCAGCCGCCACCACGAAGCAAGCGCCGATCACCGAGACCACATTGGGTGTGAGAGGCGTTTTCGCCAGCAGCAGCGCAAGCCGCCATGCCAGCGGATGGTAAAGTCGAAAGTTCAGCGTGTCCTGCAACTCGCGAGGGCGCTTGGGCTGTTGTGGCGCATTCGGTTTCGCTGGCGCATCCGGCCCGGTAAGTGACTGCCCCGCGTCCATAGTCTCCCAATCCCTGCGATCCGCACAAGAGCGCTATATATGGCAATTCGCTCGCTTGTCCTCACCGAACCGTGGTTGCAAAAATTTATTGCTAATGCCGCGGCGTGGCGCGCTAGGCTGGGGATTACAGGCCGGGATGGGGCATAGGCTTGCGCAAACCACTTGCTTTTACCGCGCGTTTTCACAATGGGGGAGTGATCCACCGGGCGAAAAGCGTCTGTCGGAAGGGATTACATTGATGAAGCCTATTAAGGTCGCCGTGATCGGCGTGGGCAACTGCGCCAGTTCGCTGGTGCAAGGCGTCGCCTATTACCGCTCCAATAATTCTTCGCAGGGTCTGATTCACGATCGCATCGGCGGCTATGGTGCCGGCGACGTGGAATTCGTGATGGGCGTCGATGTCGATGCCCGCAAGGTGGGCATGGACGTGTCCGAAGCCATCTTCGCAGCGCCCAATTGCACAGCAATATTTCAGGATAAAGTTGCTCCCAGCGGCGCCAAGGTCATGATGGGCCGGGTGCTCGATGGCGTTGCCGAGCATATGACCGGCATGGGCGAACGCGGCTTTATCTTGTCGGATGAGCCCGAAGCGACGCAGGAATCGATCGTTGCCGCGCTCAAGGCGTCGGGCGCTGAGGTGCTGATAAATTTCCTTCCGGTTGGTTCGGAAACAGCGACTGAATTCTATATGGAATGTGCGCTTGAAGCGGGCGTTGCGGTGGTCAACTGCATGCCGGTCTTCATTGCCAGCCGCCCCGAATGGGAGCGCCGTTTCGCTGAAAAGCGCATCCCGATTGTCGGTGACGATATCAAGGCCCAGATCGGCGCGACGATTGTTCACCGCGTGCTGTCCAGCCTGTTCGGCGCGCGCGGGGTCGATATCGGCCGCACCTATCAGCTGAACACCGGCGGCAATACCGATTTCATGAACATGCTCGACCGTCAGCGGCTGGGCAGCAAGAAGGAATCGAAGACCGAGGCCGTGCAGGCGATGCTTGCGCAGCGGCTTGAGGATGAGAACATCCATGTCGGCCCATCGGACTATGTGCCTTGGCAGAAGGACAACAAGCTCTGCTTCCTGCGGCTCGAAGGTAATCAGTGGGGCAATGTCCCGATGAACCTCGAACTGCGTCTTTCGGTCGAAGACAGCCCCAATTCGGCAGCTTGCGTCATGGATGCGATTCGCTGCTGCAAGGTCGCGCTTGAGCGCGGTGAGGGCGGGGCCTTGATCGGCCCATCCGCCTATTACTGCAAACATCCACCGCAGCAGTTCAACGACGATACTGCTGGCCAGATGGTCGAGGAATATATCGCAGATGCAGCGCTTGCGGCGGAATAACCGACTGCGGCATGGGACACGAAGCGGCGTCGGATCTGATCCGACGCCGTTTTCATTTGGAGGACGGATATGGACGCGCTGATCATCGCTGCGGGCTACGGCAGCAGACTTCGCGAAATATCCGACTCCAAGCCGCTGACACCAGTGGCCGGGGTTCCGCTGCTGGAGCTCGGCGTGCGGCAGGCGGTAGCTGCGGGTGTCAGCCGCGTGGTCGTGGTGACCGGGCATCAGGCCGTCGAAATCGAGAAATTCCTGCCCACATTGTCGGCGCGCGTCGGAATACCGGTAGTCTCAGAGCGCGTGGTGCATTGGTCCACACCGAATGGGCATTCGGTGATCGCGGGCGCGGCGCGGATTGACGGTGATTACCTGCTGATGATGGCCGACCATATTTTTGAGGCTTCGATCCTTTCGCGCTTGGCAAAAGCGGGGACGAAGAGCCGGGGCGTGACGCTCGCCATCGATCGGCGCACGGACAACCCGCTGGTCGATCCCGAGGACGCGACCTGGGTCAAGACCGATGCCGATGGGCGCATCGAAGCGATCGGCAAATCTATCGCCGATTACGACGCAGTCGATTGCGGTGCCTTTCTGGCCACCCCTGAACTTGCGGCCGCCATCAGGGCCGCGATTGCTGAGGGCAAGAGCGGCAGTCTCTCGGAAGGCATGCAGCACCTTGCCGACAAGGGCCGCGCCGCGACGATGGACATCGGCGAGGCCTGGTGGCTCGATGTTGACGACCCGCGCGCGCACGCTCTGGCGGAGGCTGACGCACCGAACTATCTGCCCGAGATTTTCGCAGCAGCCTGATCCCGCTGTCGGCTATTGTTTTCCTCCGCTCTTACCGCCTATGCTCCGCGCAGGTCGGCAAACGGCCAGCGAGAGGATAATTTCCATGCAAAAGCTGCGCGTAATCCAGTGGACCACTGGTAAGGTCGGTAAGCTCGCCACACGTGCGATCCTTGATGATCCACGGCTTGAGCTGGTGGGTATGTTTGCTCATTCGTCCGACAAGGCCGGTAAAGACGCAGGCGAGCTGTGCGGACGGCCCGAGACCGTGACCGGGGTCAAGGCTACGTCAGACATCGGTGCACTGCTGGCGCTCAAGGCCGATACGGTGATGTACACGCCGTTTGAAGCGGACCTGGACCATGCCGTGACCTTGCTGGAAAACGGCATGGACATTGTCTCGACCAACATGTTCCTCAACATCGGCGGGATTGAGGGCGCGGTGGCGGAAAAGCTGGAAGCGGCCTGCCAGCGCGGCAATAGCTCGCTGTATATTACAGGGATCAATCCCGGCTGGATCAATTCGGTGGTAACCTCGCTTACCGCTGGATGCCGCCGGATGGACTGTGTTTCGATGGTCGAATCAGCGGACTGCTCGGTTTACGAATCGGTCGAAACCTGGAGCTTCCTCGGCATGGGTGAGCCGGGCGGGGCGACTCCGGAATTGATGGAGCGCGCGCGCTCGTGGTTGATCCTGTTTCGCGACGCAGTGCGGCGGATGGGCGATGCGCTGGAGTTTACCTTCGACGACATAGACTTCTTCTGCGACTATGCGACCGCGGCCGAGACAGTCGATCTGGGTTGGTTCAAGATGGAAAAAGGCACCAACGCGGCGCTGCGCGGCGGTTGGGAAGGCAAGGTTGACGGTAAGGTGCGGGTGCGGCTGACGGTCGTGTGGTATCTGTCCAAGAACCTGGCTGAAGGCTGGGAGATCGATCCTGACCAGTATCATTTCACCATTGAGGGCGATCCCTCGGTCGATGTGCGGATGCGCATTACCCCGCCCGCGCACTGGAAAAACCACGATTGGGACACGACCACGGCGCTGCCTGCGGTCTCAGCGATCCCGGACATCAAGGCAGCGCGAACGGGTATTCTGGGGCTGAAGGACGTCGGCCTGCCGCGCGCGCCCGCTGGGCTATGGATTTAAGGAAATGGCCAGAATGCTGAACAATCTCCCCGAAAAGTGGGACATGGAAGTTGATGTAGTCGCCATCGGCTCGGGCATTGGCGGTCTTGCCTCGGCGATTACCGCCCATGATCTGGGGGCCTCCGCGATAGTCCTCGAACGCTCCGAGCAGGTCGGCGGGGTCACCGCGCTGTCGCAAGGGCAGGTCTGGGTTTCAGGCAACCATCATGCCCGTGACCTCGGCATCGAGGATTCGTCCGAGAGTGGCTTCCGCTATCTCAAGCGCCTGTCGATGGGATATGGTGAGGACGAGGCGATCCTTAATCTCACCGTCCATTCGCGGCTGGCGCTCGAATATTTCGAGACGCGCGCAGGGCTGAAGATGAACGCAATTCGCGGCTGCCCGGACTATTACTACGGCCTGTCCAACGACAGTGTATCGGAAGGCCGCCTGCTGGAGGTCGAACCGTTCCCCGGACCAAGCCTTGGCGAGGAATGGCAGCCGAAAACCCGGCTTTCGCCGCAGGTGCCCTATGGTCTGACGACGCAGGACATTGCCGATGCAGGGGGCCTCGCGGCGATGATGAAATGGGATTTCGAACTGCTCGGGCGGCGCATTGCCGAGGATGAACGCTGCGCCGGATCGGGGCTTGCCGCCTATTTCGTCAAGGCCGCGCTGGACCGCGCGATACCGCTGCATACCGGAACCAGCGCGGAGGAACTGATCTGCGATGGCACGCGCGTGATCGGCGTGCGCGCGGTGCGCGGCGGGCAAGAGATGTTCATCAAGGCCAACAAGGGCGTCGTCGTCGCGGTATCGAGCTATGAGCGCAACCGCAGTCTCGAGAAAGACCTCGGCAATCAACTCGATGCCGAATCGATGCTATTCTCGGCCATCGATGGCTCAAACATCCGCCTCGCGGGGCCACTGGGTGCAAAGGTCGCGCGAGTGCCGGAGATTTCCATGGCCGGCTTCACCGTGCCCGGCGAAGAAACGGATGAGGGCATTCCTGCCTGGCGCAGTGCCATGCCGATCATCGGCCTGCCGCATCACATCGTGGTCAACTCTGCGGGCAAGCGCTTTGGCAACGAAGGGTTTTACCGCAGCTTTTATTACATGACCGACGTGATTGACGGCGTGACCCAGACCCACCCCAATTTCCCCTGCTATGTGATTATCGATGCCAAGGCGCGCGAAAAATACGCGTTCGTCTCGATCATGCCCGGGCAGGACTGGCCCGAGGGATTTGGCGTGGTCGCCGATACGCTCGAAGCGCTTGCCCAGAAGGCGGGGATCGACCCAGTAGGGCTATCCGAGACTGTCGCTCGGTTTAACGTCAATGCGGAACTCGGCGTCGATCCTGATTTTAAACGCGGCGAACAGCCGTGGGGTGCCTGGATGACCGGCGACAAGACGCACCAGCCCAATGCCAACCTCGGACCCTTGGTGAAGGCGCCGTTCTATGCGGTGAAGCTGAGCCGCATGGGCGCGACTGGCATTCCGGCGGCAGGCCTCAAGACCGACCGCAACGCCAATGTCGTCGGCTGGGACGACAAGCCGCTGCCCGGACTTTACGCTGCGGGCAATTCCGTAGCGCGGATGGAAACCGGCGCGGTGATGCAAAGCGGCATCTCGAACGCGCGCGGCATGACTCACGGCTGGCTGGCGGCAAAGCACATGTGCGGCGATGCGAGTGATTTGCTGGATGGGGAAAAGGCTCGATTTCTGGGTTAAAGCGAATGCGTTCGTCAAAGCTGACGGCCCCCCTCCACGGCGGGGAGGGGCTGGGGGTGGGGGAGCCAGGCCGAAAGGTCTGGCGTCCACGCTGGCGTTGAACCCCCACCCCAACCCCTCCCCAACAGGGAGGGG
>JANPPM010000066.1:0-14802 GCA_031428495.1 Novosphingobium sp. | reverse complement strand
AGGTGCTCTACCAACTGAGCTAAGCCGGCCCACTGCGTGCACCGATGGTGCGCAGGTGCCCATACAGTCAGGTGACGCCAAAGGTCCAGCCCTCGGTTTCGGCAATTTGCGGGGTCAGGCCGACGGGTTGCCACAGCTCGGTGTGATTGGCGGCCTGGCGCAGCCATGCGGCGGTGAGCAGTGCATCGGTGGCGTGGTCGTCGTAGCGCTCAAGTGGGTTGTGCGGCTCAGAGCCCAGCGCAGCGAGGGCCGTGTCGAGCGATGCGGCGTCGCGCAGCTTGCTGCGGCCTGCGCGGATGCCGGCGGCACGGGCGGCGAGCGAGGTGTAGATTTCGGTCACGACTGCGCCGCGTTCGGGCAGGGGGTCGAATGGCCAGATCGCTACCTTTCCGGACAGCCGGTGGAGCACGCGCATGCCAGTAAGGCTCGATTTGCCGACCTGCGCTGCGCCGACAAGATTGAAGCAACTATAGGGTGATAAGCCCAATAGGCGCTGGCCGTATTCGCAGACCCGCAAGCGGCCGCGGCCCGGCGGATGCAGTTCGCCCAGATTGCCGCGCTGGCGAAAATGACGGCGAGCCTCTGGGTGGGCAAGGAAGGTGTTGCAACCAAGGTGGTCATCTGGCGCTGACATGGCTTCGACCAAAGACCACAGGCTTCGCGCATCTGCGGGACTGTCCGCCCAGCCGGGGAAGTAGGCCTGTTCGTCGATGAGCGGGAAACCGGCCGAAAGATCAAGGCCGATCACCATGTCCTCGTCACATTGTTCGGCGATCCATTCCGCAAGAGCCGCGCGGCTCCAGCCGCCTTTGGGGCGGATCAGAATGGGGGCGGCATTGCCTTCCTCGGCCACGGCAAGTGCGAGCCCCTTGGGCCGGGCAACCGCCTCCCCTGACCAGTCGATAGCGGCAAACCGGGTGAAGCGTCTCACCCGGTGGGGCAGCCCTGACCGGTGGCGCGGGTGATCCGCCAGGTTGCGCCTGCCGGGCGGGCGACATAGCGATCTCGCGCGATCCCCCTGTAGTTTTCAGCGCCCTCTGGAATGCGGCTGTTTGGGATGCCTGACAGGTTGATGCATGTCTCACTTGGCCAGCCGTCGATCCGCCAATCAGCCAGCGGGGGGATTTCGGTCAGCATCACCGTGCGGCGCAGGCCCACTGCATTCACCTGCCAGATCGCGAAGCCGTTGAGCGAGCCGAAGCCGCTCTCCGACCATTCGATCGCTGCCATGCGGCGGCGCGAGGGCGCGAAGACTGGTTTTGCTCCGGTATCGACCGACTGCCCCCTGCCGCTGCGGTCGATTAGCCAATAGCCGCCCTCTTCGTAGCCATACCAGTCGAACGAGAGGAAGCGCCTATCGGGGCTCAGCGCGAAGTTGCGCGCCTCGCTGACCTGGCTGATGACATGGCAATAGTTGGTGCCGGTCAAGGTTAGGATGGCCAAATTAGTTCGGCCTGACCGAGCAACAGTTGAAAGAGCGGACGGCACCGCCAGCGCGCCCTTGCGCTCGTTGGTGTCGCTTTCGATTGGCGGCGCGGCAGGACAGGCTGCCGGATTGGGCAGGCCGCGTGGAGGGGAAGGGGCGGCGTTTACAACTGATGCCGCCAGAGAGGTAACCAGCGCTGCAGAGAGCATCGGTCTTTTCAGTTTCACGACTTGGTCCCCCTGTGCTCGCGGCGTTTCTTGTGCCACCATTCGATCCGTTCGGCGACCTGTCGTTCGAAACCGCGCTGGGCCGGGCGGTAATAGGTCTGCGGCTCCATACCGTCAGGCCAGTAGTCCGCGCCCGAAAAACCGTCATCGGCATCGTGGTCATAGGCATAGCCGACACCGCGGCCGATGTCTTTCATCAGCTTGGTGGTCGCATTAAGGATATGGGCTGGTGGGCTGATCGATCCGGTCTCGCGCGCGCTCTTCCACGCGGCTTTCTGCGCAGTGTAGGCGGCGTTCGATTTGGGCGCGGTGGCAAGGTAGATGCAGGCTTGCACAATCGCCAGTTCACCCTCTGGTGAGCCGAGAAAGCGATAGGCTTCTAGGGCGGCCAAACATTGGGTCAGCGCCTGCGGATCGGCAAGGCCAATGTCCTCGCTGGCAAACCGGATGAGACGGCGCAGCACGAACAATGGTTCTTCCCCGGCCGTCAGCATCCGCGCCAGATAATAGAGGGCCGCCTGCGGGTCTGAACCGCGCAGGCTTTTATGCAGCGCAGAGATCAGGCCGTAATGGCCGTCGCGGTCCTTGTCATAGGATGCGACGCGGCGTTGCAGGAATTTGCCCAAGGATGGTGGATCGAGCGGATCGGGGATGTTTGCTGCGTACAGTGTCTCAGCCTGATTTAGCAGGAACCGGCCATCCCCGTCTGCCGATGCGACCAGAGCGGCGCGGGCATCCAGGGTCAATGGTAAGGCGCGTCCTTCGATTGCTTCGGCACGGCTGAGCAGGACCGTCAACGCCGCCGCATCAAGCCGGTGCAGAATAAGCACCTGCGCGCGGCTGAGCAGTGCGGCGTTGAGTTCGAAACTGGGGTTCTCGGTGGTCGCGCCGACAAGGGTGACTGTGCCCTTTTCGACGAAAGGCAGAAAGCCGTCCTGCTGCGCGCGGTTGAAGCGGTGGATCTCGTCAACGAACAGCAGCGTGCGTTTGCCTGCCCGCGCGGCCACGTCTGCTTCGGCAAATGCCTTCTTGAGATCGGCCACGCCTGAGAACACCGCGCTGATCGCAGCAAAGCGCATGCCCACCGAGTCCGCAAGCAATCGCGCGATGCTAGTTTTGCCAGTGCCGGGCGGCCCCCACAGGATCATTGAGGAGAGTTTGCCAGCGGTGACCATCCTCCCGATCGCGCCTTCGGAACCGGTTAGGTGTTCCTGACCGATGACCTCCGCAAGGCTCGCCGGACGCAGCCGATCAGCAAGCGGCGCGTCTTCGGACGGTGCGTCGGCATCGATAGGTGCGGGAAGACTGTCTGGAAAAAGGTCGGTCATTGCGGCGCAGAATAGCGCGGCAGAAAAATTTCGCCCACCCCTCTTGCAAAGATATTTATAAGATATATCTTAGACACATCGAAAAGGAGAAAATGATTCGATGAATACGCATACCAACAATAATACCCGTGCTTACGAACAGGGCCGAGGCCACCGTAGAGGCGGCAAAGCGCGGATGTTCGCTAATATGAACGAAGGCGGGCGCGGACCGCGCGGAGGCCACTTGGGCGAGGGACGGGGACAGGGCGATGAACGCGGTCGAGGCCGACGCGGGGTAAGTGGCCTGCATGGCAGCGGCCATCTAGGTAGCTCATATTTGGGTGTAGGGGAGTCACGCGATCATAGATTTCGCGGTGGTCGCGGCCGGATGTTTGCCGGGGGTGAGCTTCGCCTGCTGCTGCTAAGCTTGGTGGGCGAACAATCGCGCCACGGCTATGAGTTGATCAAGGCAATCGAGGAACTGACCGGCGGCAGTTATGCGCCAAGCCCGGGGATTGTCTATCCCACGCTCAGCCTGCTGCTCGATGAAGGCGCAATCGCGCAAGCCGACGATCACAGCGCGCGCAAGGCGTTCATTGCAACCGAGGCTGGCCGCGCCGAACTTTCCGAAAAGGCAGAAGGCGTCAAGGCGCTGCTCGCGCGGCTGCGGATGCTCGCCGAGGCCGAGGACCGTCACGGCTCACTGCCGATCCGCCGCGCTATCGACAATCTGAAAGTCGCACTGCGTAACCGGACCAATGCGGAGAGCTTTGATACGGAAACGGTCCACCAGATCGTCGACATCCTTGATGATGCCGCGCGCCGGATCGAACGGCTATGAGCGTCGTGGCCGTGGCCCGCGTGCCCACAGCGCAAGCCAGTCGCTACATTCAGCAGCTGTGCAAGCACTGGTCGCACAATCTTGCGGTGGAGTTTACCGCCGCTGCGGGCACGGTGATCTTCCCGGCGAACAATCGCGGCGCGAACTGGGCAGGCGATGCAAAGCTAACTCTGACTGGCGAGGAAGGAGCCTTGAACTGCCGTCTCGAAGCCAGCGAGGCGGGACAACTCGAAGGGTTGAAGGGCGCAGTTTCCCGGCATCTTGATCGCTTCTCTTTCCGTGAGGCTCCGCTGCCATTCGATTGGCAACCAGCGAGCTAACCGGCGGCAATTGCATCGCCTCTCCGATCCGCTTAGCTATACGATCTGGTTCGATATGGGAGGCAAGCCATGAGCGAAACCATTGCCCGCACAACAACACCGTTAAGCTTCTGGATGATCGCCGTGGTCAGCCTGCTGTGGAACATGTTCGGCGCCTACGATTACACGATGACCAATCTGCGCGATGCCGATTATCTCAGCAATTTCCCGCCCGAGATGATGCCCTTCCTTGACGCCATGCCTGCATGGGCAACGACTTTCTGGGCGCTCGGAGTTTGGGGATCGCTGGCGGGGTCGGTCCTGCTGCTGCTGCGCTCACGCCATGCCGTTTCTGCATTTCTGGTGTCTTTGGTCGGCGCGCTGGTGAGCTTTGCCCACCAGTATTCCTCTGACATGCCAGATTCGCTCAAAACGCCGGGCTTTCTTGCTATGTCGGCGATGATCATCGCCGCTGTGGTGTTCTTCTGGTGGTACGCACGCCGGACCCGCGAACAGGGTATCCTGCGCTAACCTAACGCCGTGCGGCCCTTTGCCGGATCAGGCGCAGATAGGTGTCTGCGACCGTCTGGTTGATTCGGTCCCAGCTGAATTCGCCTGCCCGCGCCTCACCTGCTGCCCCGTGGCGCGCGCGCAATTCTGGATCGGCGATGTAGCCGCGCACCGCCTCGGCAAACTGGTGCACCGCGCCGGGGCGGATTAGCCGTCCGGTAATCCGGTCATCGACCAGGCTCTCGCTTCCCGTCGCCGCCGCCGCTACCACCGGCACGCCGCAGGCCATGGCTTCCAGCGTCACATTGCCAAAGGTTTCTGTGACCGAGGGGAACAGCAGAACGTCCATGCTGGCAACCGCAGTCGCAAGCTCCGCCCCGCCCATATAGCCGGTGTAAATGCCGTCCGGTAGTCGGCTTTCGAGCCACCCGCGTGCCGGACCTTCGCCCACGACGAGAACGCGGTGCGGAATGCCGTGCCGGGTTAACTCGTCAATTGCGTCGGAAAAAACGTCGAGGCCCTTTTCCATGACAAGTCGGCTGAAAATGCCGACGACGACATCGCCGTCGCTGATGCCGAGGCTGCGCCGCCATTCCATGCTGCGGCGCGCCGGATTAAAAATATCCCGGTCGACGCCGCGTGACCAGATGCCGACATCATAACTCATCCGCTGGTCGCGCAGGACCTGTGCCATGCTTTCTGACGGCGCGACCAGGGCGTCGCAGCGCCGGTATAGCCGCCGCAGCAGCGCTGCCACTGCTGGTTCCATCCAGGCCAGATTATAATAGCGCGGGTAGGTTTCAAATCGGGTGTGGACCGATGCGAGCACCGGCAATTGCCGTGCGCGGGCCCAGCTTACTGCGCGGTGTGCGGAGATGTCCGGCGAGGAAACATGAACGATATTCGGGCCGAAGTCGGCGAGGTCGCGGCGCAAACGCCGATTTAATCCCGTTGCCATGCGGTATTCGCCGCGGCCAGGAAAGGCGAGAGAGGGGAGCGAAACCAGATCGCCGGTTGCTTTGACCTGCGGCTCGGCAACGGTCGGCGCATATATGCGTACCGCCGCACCGCACCCTAACAGATAAGCGACAAGCTTGTTCAGGGCCTGCGTCGGCCCATCGCGGACCATGTCATAGTTGCCGCTGAACAGCGCAATGCGAAGATCGGAAGTTTGCATAACTGCGGCGGGCCTTAGCCGCCATCAGCTAGGTTGGCGAGGGGGCGCGAAACTTGCCGCGCTCCCTCGCCCAGCCAAAATTAGTAAACAGGCTTACCAGCCGCCGCGCCGACCCCAGCCATGACCGCGATCCCGGTACCGGCCGCGGTCACCGCGCCAGCCATCATGGCCGCGCCGGTAGTTGCGCGGATAGCGATAGTCGTAGTTTTGATAATAGCGCGGATAGGAACGGTAAACGTAGCCGCGCGGCTGATAATAGCCGTCATCGTAATAGTAGCCATCGCGGTCACGATCGCTCGATGCAATCGCAGCGCCAAGGGCCAAGCCGATAACACCTGCGCCGATTGCGATGGCCGCGTCGTCACCGCGATCACCGCGGTCATAGCGCCCGTCGCGTGCTTGCGCGGGTGCAGCGAAAATGAGAGCTGCTGCGGTCAAGGCTGCGGCAGCAGATGCTTTCAAGGATTTGATGGCCATTACGCGATCTCCGTTAAAGCCGGGTCCCGGTTCCCGATGCGACTCGGCAAGTCCAGACGCCAATTGACAGGGGCTGGACTGAACCGGGCGTTAACTAGGCTGCGCACGAAAAAGCGCATGGCCCCTACCCGAAGGAAGAGACCATGCGCCCAGCGCCCCTGAAGGGCAGGGAAAGCTAATCAGTAGCCGCGATATCCGCCGCGATAGCCATCGCCATCGCGGTAGTTGTCGCCATCACGGTAGCCACGACGACCGTAGTAATCGTTGCTGTCGTTGCCATAATTGCCATAATAGCCGTTTTGACCGTTATAGTGTGTGCCGCGGTGTTCACCATAAGCACGGCCGTTGCGATCATATCGGCGGCCTTCACGGTCCCAGTAATAGCCGTTGCGCCATTCCCAGCCGCGATCACGATAGCGATTGTGGTTATTGTTACCGCTCGAAGCAATCAGTGCACCGATGGCGATGCCGACAATGCCGCCGACGATTGCTGCGCCGGTTGAATCGCCGCGATCACGATGGCGATAGTTGTTTTCGTAACCATAATAGCCCTGCGCCATGGCCGGGCTGACTGCAGTGAGCGACGTCGCCGCGAGGGCGGTGGCGAGTGCGGCCTTCTTTGCAAAACTGAACATAGCGAAACTCCCGCAGCGGTTTCGAAGGAGGAGGGCATGATTGCCAGACCGCACTTCGCCGCTTCGTTGTCAGCTTTAGGCCTGATTCGATGAACCGATTTGGCATGATCGTGGCAGCATTCGTTCAGGTTTCCGGCAGACTAGCTGAATGAAATTGAATTTAATCGACTTTTCGATGAAAAATTGATGACCAGTGGAACCAAAAACCGGTTTGAAACGTATTACCCTGAACAAATGATCAGTGGAGGTTTCCCTTGAATATTCTCACCCGTATTTCTCTGCCGCTTCTCGCCTGCGGTATCATGGCGTCGCCAGCAATGGCGCAAGACGAAGAGCGTAACCCGTTCACCGGTCTTTATATCTCCGGCACAGTCGGTGTCGGCTGGAACGGTGATGACAGCAACGATACGGTTGTCTTTGACACCAACCGCGATGGCAACTTTGACAATAACGTGAACACCATCCTTGGAGCGAATGCATTCAGCCCGGGCTTCTGCAACGGATCTTCGTCCGGCAATGCGCCCGGAAACTGCGACAATGACCGTGACCGCATCGATTACAGCGCGCGGATCGGTTTTGACGTCCAGATGGGCAGCGCAGTCGTGGTCGGCGGCGTGGTCGAAGTGAACAAGAACGATTCAACCGACGGCACGTCGGCGTTCAGCACAACGCCTGCTGGCTACAGCTTCAACCGCAAGCTGGATAACGCCATTTCGGCAAGAGCTCGGGTCGGTTTCACCCCGGGCGGCAACTTCCTGGTCTACGGCACCGGCGGCGCGAGCTATGCCCGCATCAAGCACGGCTTCTCAACCACTAATACCGCGAACAGCTTCGCGCAGGTTAACGAAGACAAGCGGGTCTGGGGCTATCAAGTCGGTGGCGGCGCTGAAGTGATGCTGACGCGCAACATCTCGCTTGGCGCAGAATATCTTTACAGCCGCTATAATGACGACAAATATTTCGTCGCAATCGGACCAGGCACCGCGTCCCCGACCAATCCGTTCCTGTTGAACGGCGGCGGCACGAACTTCCGTCCGGGGAACACCGATTTCGGATTGCACGCGATCCGCGCAACCCTCAACTTCCGCTTCTGAGCGGAACTAACCAAGCAAGCTTGCAGGCGGCACTGAAAAGTGCCGCCTGTTTGCGTTCAGGCCGCTTCCTTGCGCCGTCCGGCCTTCTTGCGCTCATTCGGGTCTAGCAAGGCCTTGCGCAGGCGGATGTTCTTGGGCGTCACTTCCACCATCTCATCATCATCGACATAGGCGATGGCCTGTTCCAGCGTCATCACGCGTGGCGGGGTAAGGCGGATGGCGTCGTCCTTGCCCGAGACGCGGAAGTTGGTCAGCTGCTTCGACTTCATCGGGTTGACCTCAAGGTCATCCGGCTTGGCGTTTTCGCCGATGATCATGCCTTCATAGAGCGGAGTGCCGACTCCGACGAACAGGATGCCGCGCTCTTCCAATGGGCCAAGGGCATAGGCGTTTGCCTCGCCCACGCCGTTGGAGATGAGCACGCCATTCTTGCGGCCTTCGATCTTGCCTTTGTGCGGGCCATACTTTTCATAGAGTCGGTTCATAATGCCGGTGCCGCGTGTGTCGGACAGGAATTCACCGTGATAGCCGATCAGGCCGCGGCTGGGGGCGGAGAAGGTGATGCGGGTCTTGCCGCCGCCCGATGGGCGCATGTCGGTCATCTCGCCCTTGCGGATCGCCATCTTCTCGACGACGGTGCCTGCATACTCTTCATCAACGTCGATCATGACGATTTCGTAGGGCTCGGTCCGCTTGCCGTTCTCATCTTCGCCATAGAGCACGCGCGGGCGGCTGATGCCCAGTTCAAAGCCTTCGCGGCGCATGGTTTCGATCAGTACGCCAAGCTGCAATTCGCCGCGCCCGGCGACTTCGAAGGAGTCCTTGTCGGCAGATTCAGTAACGCGGATGGCGACGTTGCTTTCGCCTTCGCGCTCCAGCCGGTCGCGGATCATGCGGCTGGTTACCTTGGTGCCTTCGCGGCCAGCCATCGGGCTGTCATTCACTGCAAATCGCATCGACAGCGTTGGCGGATCGATCGGCTGGGCATGCAGAGGCTCGGTGACCGAAATGTCGGCGATGGTGTTCGCGACAGTTGCGTGGGTAAGACCGGCAATCGAGATGATGTCACCGGCGCGGGCTTCGTCCACAGGCACGCGTTCAAGTCCGCGGAAGGCCATCAGCTTGGAAGCACGGCCGGTTTCGATGATCTTGCCGTCGGAATCGAGGGCATGAACTGGCGAGTTGACCTTGATCGTGCCGCTGGCGACCTTGCCGGTGAGAATCCGGCCGAGGAAGTTGTCGCGGTCAAGCAGGGTAACAAGGAATTTGAAAGGTCCGTCGAAATCGGCGGCGGGCGGCGGCACGTGCGAAACGATCTTTTCGAACAGCGGCGTCAGATTGCCTTCGCGCGCATTCTGGTCCTCGCTGGCATAGCCATTGCGGCCCGACGCATAGAGTACCGGGAAGTCGAGCTGTTCGTCGCTGGCATCAAGGCTGACGAAGAGATCGAACACTTCATCGAGCACTTCCTGAGCGCGGCCATCATGGCGGTCGATCTTGTTGACCACGACAATCGGCTTGAGGCCCAGAGCAAGCGCCTTGCCGGTGACGAACTTGGTCTGCGGCATTGCGCCTTCAGAGCTGTCGACCAGCAGAATGACGCCGTCGACCATCGACAGGATGCGTTCCACTTCACCGCCGAAATCGGCATGTCCGGGGGTATCGACGATATTGATGTGGGTGGTGCCGTCCTTACCCGGCCATTCGACGGAAGTGCACTTCGCGAGAATCGTGATTCCCCGCTCTTTTTCTAAGTCATTCGAATCCATTGCGCGCTCTTCAACACGCTGATTGTCTCGAAAAGTACCCGACTGGCGGAATAATTGATCGACCAAAGTGGTTTTGCCGTGATCGACGTGTGCGATGATGGCGATATTACGCAAGGGAGCGAGAGCGGGCATGGGGATCTTCCGGACGTTACGGCATGGGTGATTGTTGCAGCGCAGCAACGGGCGCGCCTAGCCGATCTCTTATCGATGGGCAAGCAAATCACTGTGACAACAGCGCAACAGTCGCAGATTGCCGGGGATATGCGGGCATTTAGCGTTTGCGCTGCGACCCGGCGATTCCTATTATCATCAGTGTAAGGTCGCAGGCTGTATAAGCGCTGTATAAGCAAAGGTGAACGGGCAAGCGGCAAAACGTCGCACCCGCATCATATAAAAGGGATAGTGTGCTCATGAAGTCATCGTTCAGCATTCGCAATTCCGTCTCACCGCGCAGCGCTCTCTGGTCGAGTGTGGCAGCGCTGGCTATATTGCTTCCTTCCGCTGCGATGGCTCAGGCCGCCGATGAGGCGCAGCCGGCGGCAGACGCCCCTGAAGAAGAGGTGGCCAGTGGCAACGAAATCGTTGTTACCGCAACCAAACGCGAACAGACGTTGCAGGAAATTCCGGTCGCAGTGACCGTGACGACCGCTCAGACGCTTGAGCGTGCGCAGATCCGTGACATAAAGGACCTGACGACTGTGGTGCCCTCTCTGCGGGTTACCGAGCGTCAGAATTCCACCAACACCAATTTCCTGATCCGCGGTTTCGGCAACGGCGCCAACAATGCCGGTATCGAACCATCGGTCGGCGTCTTCGTCGATGGCGTCTATCGTTCGCGCTCTGCGGCACAGATCGGCGATTTCCCCGATGTCCAGCGCATCGAAGTGCTGCGCGGTCCGCAATCGACGCTGTTCGGCAAGAACGCATCGGCTGGCGTCATCTCGATTGTCACCGCGCTGCCCAAGTTCGAATTCGGCGGTAATGTCGAGGCTTCTTACGGCAACTACAATGCCCTCGTGCTCAAGGGTCTGTTGACCGGGCCATTATCAGAAACTGTCGCGGTCAGCTTGGCCGCCGGGTATAACAAGCGTGACGGATATACCAAGAATCTCGGGACCGGGAATAACACCAGCGACCGTAACCGCTGGTTCGTGCGCGGCCAGCTGTTGTTCGCGCCGGATAACGGCCTCAAGGTTCGCATCATCGGTGACTACGGCAAGATCGATGAGCTGTGCTGCGGCGTGTTCAATGTGCTCCAGGGTGCCCGCACCGGCGTCCTCTTGAGCCCGCCGATCAACGGCAGGGTAAACACGCCGGCTCAGCTGTTCGACAACATCGTTTACACCAATTTCGATTCGACCAACAAATTGGAGAACTACGGAATTTCAGGCCAGATCGATTATGACATCGGCCCGATCACGCTCACCTCGATCACGGCCTATCGCCGCGGCAAGACGGCAACCAATTTCGATACCGACTTCACCAGCGCCGATTTGCTGCGCGGAGCCAATATCGGCTTTACGGACCTCAAGACCTTTACCCAGGAAATCAGGCTTCAGGCCAATTTCGTGGACCGGATCAATGTTCTGGTGGGCGGGTTCTATTTCAATGAAAAGGTTGCTCAGGGGACCCGGGTCGAATGGGGTGCCAGTGCACGTGCCTATGCCGATACGCTGGTCCGTGCGCTTTCTGGCGGTGCGCAGAATATCCCTGCGCTTGAAGGCCTGTTCGGCACTCTCACCGGCAATCCTGCGCGTTACACCAATCAGTTTTTCGCGCAGGGCCAGTTCCTGACCGAGGATGACCGGCTTGATAACGAGAACTTCTCGATCTTCAGCCAGGTTGATTTCAAGGTGACCGACCGCCTGACGCTGACCGGCGGGATCAACTATACCAATGATAAAAAGCGCTTTAGCGTCAATCTTCAGACGAATGACGTCTTTGGCGGGCTCGATATTCCGGCGCTGCGCAATGCTGCGACCAATGCGGGCATTTCGCAGACGATCGGCGGCTTGCTGATGGTTCCGGGCGGATTTGCCAGTGCGGCCCAGATCGGCCTCTTTGCCCAAGGTAATCCCGCAGCATTTGCCCAGATCCAGGCCGGTGCCGCCAATGCCACCTTGCCGCTGCTGGGCTTGCGTCAGCTTCAGTTCCTCGTGCCGATCCTCAACATTCCCAACGCGGTTGAGAATGGCCGGACGGCGGACAACAAGTTCACCTATACTGCGCGGCTTGCATATGATGTCAGCGACAATCTGAACGCTTATGTCAGCTATGCAACCGGCTACAAGGCAAGCTCGATTGCTCTTTCGCGTGACAGCCGCCCGCTGCTCAGGGACGCGGCTGCGATCAACGCTGCGGGCATTGCGGTGGTCAATCAGAACTACGGCACCCGTTTCGCGGATCCCGAGAATTCGACTGTCTATGAGGTCGGCCTCAAGGGCAGTTGGCGCAACGTATCGTTCAACCTCGCGGCGTTTCATCAGTCGATCAAGGGCTTCCAGTCGAACATTTTTACTGGCACGGGGTTCATACTGCGCAACGCCGGCAAGCAATCGGTTCGCGGCTTTGAGATTGAAGGCATGTTCAAGCCCGTACCCGGGCTGACGATCAGCGGCGGTCTGACCTATCTCGATCCCAAGTATGACGATTTCCGGGATTCTGCTTTCGGCGATGCCACCGGTATCCGCCCGGCCGACATTCCCGAGGTTTCGCTGACCATCGGCGCGGAATACGATCACGAATTTGGCAATGGTAATCACCTGATCGCCCGCGCCAGCTTCCATCATGAATCGAATGTCCAGACTGTCGAAGGCCTGCCTGCTTTCTTCGTCACCAATCCGATTACCGGTGCCATCATCGACACAAAGCCCGGTCTTGATGCGGCAAAGCCGTTCACCCGTCAGGTCGACGAGGTCGAAGCGTCGCTGACTTACGCCATGAACAGCGGGCTTGAGCTGACAGTGTGGGGCAGAAACCTGACCAATGACCGGTATATCAGCACGGTGTTTGATTCGCCCGCACAGGCCGGTTCGGTCTCGGGATATACAAATCAGCCGCGCACCTGGGGCGGTTCGGTTCGCTTCCGTTTCTGATCAACCTTCGGCACGATCCGGCATCGATTCAGCGTCGGTTCAGCATCAAGGGGGGCTTCGGCTCCCCTTTTTGTTTGCCAATCTTGCGCAAGTGTGGTGCCTTCCCCCGTCTGCTGGAGGCAGGCGATGGAGAAGGGGAACGAAATCATGCTCGAATGGATGATTATGCCGCTGAAGCGCTACGCCGAATTTTCGGGTCGCTCTCGGCGCAAGGAATATTGGTCCTTCGTCCTGCTCAATGTCATTATCTACGTCGTGTTGCTGGCGATCATGATGGCAGGCGGGTTCTCGATGGCGCAAATGGCCGCTGCCGGGCAGACCGGGGCACCGCCTTCGTTTGGCCCTGTTTTCTACATTGGCGCAGGTCTTCTCGGTCTTTGGGCGCTGGCGATATTCATTCCGAACATTGCCGTGGTCATCCGCCGTTTGCATGACCGGGACATGTCGGGGTGGTGGCTGCTGGGCTATATCGTCGCCAGCATGATCCCTTTCGTCAATTTCATCGCGGCGATTGCCATGCTGGTGCTGATGTTCCTGCCCGGAACTGTCGGTCCCAACCGTTTTGGCCCCGATCCCAAGGATCCGGCCGGAGCGGAAGTTTTCGCTTAAGCTACAAGTCCCTGAGCGCTTGCGCCGGTTTCGCCCGCAACAGCGGTAGCGAGCCGGCCAGCGCGAAGGCGAGCACCAGTGCGACGCCCGCGCCAAGGACTGCCAAAACCTGCGTCCAGTCGGGCAGCCAGTCGAAATCGAACACCTGAACGATCACGACCCAGGCCAGGCCGCTGCCCAGCGCCAGAGCGACGCCCGCCAGAATCAGGCTCAACAAACCGTATTCAGCCAGTTGCAGCAGCAACAGCTGTTTGCGACTGGCGCCCAGCACGCGCAGAATGACGGTGTCATAAAATCGTGATGCACGCGCCGATGCAATCGCGCCCAGCAGCACCGCAATCCCGGCGAGCACTGTAACGGATGCGGCGGCGAGGATTGCCACGCTCATTTGGGTCAGCAGGCCGCGTGCATCGCGCAGCAGCGCACCGGTCTCGATCACCGAGCTCGCTGGGAAGGCGCGTACCAGACGGCGCAGTAAGCCAGCCTTCGATGCATTTTGCGGCACATCTATGGTCGTGGCGAGATTATGCGGTGCGTCGGCAATCGCATTGGGTGAAAACACCAGCACATAGTTGAACCCCATGGTGTCCCAGTCAATCCGCCGGAACGAAGCGATGCGCGCTGTGCGCTCGACGCCGAGGAGCGAGATGGTCACCATGTCACCCAGTTTGAGGCCCAGCGCCTCGATCATCCGGTCGTCGACCGAGACCAGCGGCTCTCCCGCATAGCCCTTCGGCCACCAGCGGCCTTCAGTCAAAGTGCTGCCTTCGGGCACAGCATCGGCATAAGTCACCCCGCGCTCGCCGCGCAGGGCCCAGGCATTTTCGGGGATCGATTTGAGGTCGGCAACGCGGGTCATGGCGTCCTTGGGGCCATAGGCGAGGATTGCACCGCGCATCGCTGGCACCGCGCTGACTTTTGCGCCGGGCACCGTGTCGGTCACTGCCTTGGTAAATTCCGTCAGCCGCGCTGGCGGCACATCGAGCACGAAATAATCGGGTGCGCGAGCAGGCACGCGGCGAGCGATATTGGCGGACAGGCTGGTTTCGACCGCTGCGAGCAGCACGAAAGCCGACAGGCCAAAACCAAGCGCAGTCACCAGCGCGCCCGTCTGTGCACCGGGGCGGTGGAGATAGGACAAGGCCATCCGCAACAGCGGCCTCTTGGGACGCGGCAGCCGCGCGGCCATTTGGCGGATCGCCCAGCCGAGCAGTGCCAGTATGCCCAGCAAAGCGGCGGCCCCGGCCAGAAATCCCGCTGTCATCCGAATATCGCCCGAGCCGGTCAAAGCGAGCGCGACAATCGCGGCAAGCCCAAGTCCGACCGGCAGCAGCAG
>JANPPM010000065.1:0-8338 GCA_031428495.1 Novosphingobium sp. | reverse complement strand
TGCCGCAGCAGGTATTCCGCGCCGATCTTGCTGGCTGCATAATTTTCACCCCCGGCGTGAAGCCCGTAGGGATCGTCCTCGCGCAGCGCGCGTTCGCCCTGATATTCATACATCGAACCGGTCGAACCCTGAACGAAAGCCTCGCAATCGCGATAGCGCCGCGCCAGCCTTCCGGTGCCGCCGGTGTTCACATCATAGGCAAGGTTGCCGAAATTTGGCGGCAGCACCGCATAATTGATCACGACATCGACCGATTTTGGCAACGCCGACATATCCTCGTTGGCCAAGTCGAACGACACTGCCTGCGCGCCCGCCGCTTCGATTAACCGCTTCTGTTCAGGGTCAGAATACCGCGCGACGGCAAAAACTTTATTGTTCTTCGCAAGTTCAACCGCGACGGGCAATGCGACCAAGCCGCTGGCGCCGGTCACCAAGACACGCTTTCCGGAAAGTCCGGTCATTGTTCAGAATCCTCTCGCTGTTCTCTTGTTCAGCGAGTGTGCCTCATTCCGACAGACGCGACAAGCGCCAGCATCATCCGCGCATTTCAGACGCAAAAGTGAGGTCAGGACCAGTTGGCAGGGCGCTGATCCGCTCAAACACCACGCGCTGGTGTTCGGCTTCGCTGCCCCAGGTATAGCGCAGGGCCGTGATGCGCTTGAGGAAGAAATGAACATCGGCTTCCCACGTCATTCCCATTGCACCGTGAACCTGCACGGCGGTTCGCGCGGCAAGATCGGCGGCGGCACCGGCGGCAATTTTGGCATGCGCAACCCGGGCCCGGGCAGCCAGTGTCCCCAGCCGCAGTTCGGCCGCCGCAGCATGGACCACCGGGCGGGCAAATTCGACTTTCACCTGTGCCGTCGCCAGCAAGTGTTTCACTGCCTGATAGGAACCAATCGGTTTGCCAAATTGTGTGCGATCCTTGGCGTAGGCGACTGACATATCTATACAACGCTGTGCAAGGCCGACCAGTTGCGCAGCCGTCAACAGCGCACCGCGCATTGCCGCATCGCTCCAACCAATGGCGATGCGGGTTGCGGGTGAGGGGGTCCATTGTGCGGTGAACAACCGTCTGAACGGATCGAAACTTTCCTGCCGCGCAAGCGTGACATCAATCCGTTCGACCAAATGAACCTCGCCTGCCTGATCCAGCAGCAGCGCCACGGCACTGTCTGCATCAGCGATCATACGATTGGCGGGATGGCCCAGCGCGACGAAATTGCCGCCAAGTGCCGACTCCATAATATCAGTGGCATTTTCGGCTTCAGCCAGGAGCGGGAGCGTCAGGCCAGCCAGTTCGATCAGCGGTTCGGGCAGCGCGACATAGCCTGCGGCCTCTGCAATGCCGATGAAGTCGGCAAGGCCCAGCCCCATTCCGCCCTTCGCCTCGGACACCAACATGCCCAGCAGTCCCATTTCGCAGATGGTTTTCCAGCGGCTGTCGTCGATCGCGCGCCGATCCTTGAGCATCGCACGCAGGCTCGCAGGTGTGCAGGTTTCGACCAACATTTCGCGCGCCGCGTCGTTGATCGCCAGCTGGTCTTCGGTGAAGGCAAGGTGCATCGTTCTTACGCCCTTGGCAGGCCAAGCATGCGCTCGGCGATGATGTTGCGCTGGATCTCGTTTGAACCGGCATAAATCGGCCCTGACAGCGCGAAAACATAGTCATCGAGCCATCCTTGCGACTGGCCGAGCAATTCTCCGTCCTGTCCAAGCATGTCCATAGCCGCTGCGGTGATGGCGATGTCGAGTTCGGACCAGAAAATCTTGTTGGTCGAGCTTTCGGGACCAATCGTGCCACCGGCATCGAGCTTTGAGACCATGGCATAGATCGCCAGCGCATAGGCCTCGGCATCCATCCAGCACTGGGCGACCCGTTCTGCCATCGAGGCAGGCAGGCGGTCCTTGTTTGCCTGATACAGGGCGATCAGCCGTGAAACGCCGACCTGATAGCGCGCGGGCGAACGCAGCAGCAACCCGCGCTCGAAACCGGCAGTTGCCATGCAGACGGCCCAGCCCTGGCCTTCATCGCCGAGCCTGTCGGTGACGGGCACCCGAACATTATCGAGGAAAATCTCGGCAAAGACGAGTTCACCGTCCATCCGCGCAATCGGCCGCCGGGTCACGCCCGGCGCGTCGAGCGGAAACAGGACCAGCGACATGCCCTTATGCCGCTCGCTGCCGGGCTCACGGAACAGACCAAAGGCCCAGTCGGCAAAGACCGCGCGGCTCGACCAGATCTTCTGGCCATTGAGCACGTAATGATCACCATCTCTGGTGCAGGTTGCGCGCACCCCGGCAAGGTCGCTGCCCGCGCCCGGCTCTGACCATGCCTGCGCCCAAACATCATCGCCTGCGGCCATGCGCGGCAGGAAGCGCGCCTTCTGCTCGTCGGTGCCATATTCCATCAGCGTCGGGCCGAGCAGGAAGATGCCGTTCTGATTGACCCGCGTGGGGGCCTTGGCGCGGTAATACTCCTCTTCGAAAATCAGCCACCGTGTATAGTCGAGCCCGCGACCGCCGAGTTCCTCGGGCCAGGTGACCATACCCCAGCGGCCAGCGCTTAACTTGCGCTCCCATTCACGATGCGCTTCGAAACCTTCGAGGGTGAGGTCGAAGGAGGGCAGAGGATGCGCCGGAACATTAGCTTCCATCCAGCTGCGAACTTCAGTGCGGAAGACTCGCTGTTCAGGGGTATAGTCGAGGTTCATCCCTCTCCGGCCTGCTTCTTGTTCGCCGCCGCCATCGCCTTGCCATCCAAGCCGCCAATTGAATCGCCCATGGTCAGGTCGTTCTGTGCGTGGGCGAAATGATGCATGTGATAGGCGGCAGTTATCGCCGAGCTTTTGCCGCGCAATTCCTCGGTCTGGTTGACCGCCTGCTTGGTCAGCCACACGCCAAGTCGCGGCTGCGAAGCGAGTTTGGCGGCCATCGCCTCGACCTCGGCGCGCAGGGTATCGCGCGGGACAACCTTGTTGACCATGCCAAACGAATAGGCGCGCTGCGCTGTCATCCGCTCGCCCAGCAACAGAAATTCCTTGGCGACGCGCGGCGGTAATTCGTAAGCGTGGGCAAAATATTCGACGCCCGGAATTCCCATACGCACTACCGGGTCCTGAAAAAACGCGTCCTCGCTGGCAACAATAAGATCACACACCCAAGCGAGCATCAGCCCGCCTGCGATGCATGCGCCTTGCACCATCGCCACGGTCGGCTTTGAAACCTCTCGCCAGCGCTTGCACATGCCGACATATTGCTCGGCCTCGCGGGTGTAGAGCAGCTCGGCGGCGGGCTTGTTGACGTGGCCCGGCACCATCAGGCGATTATCGAAGGCCTTGTGCAGGTCGCGCCCCGGCGTGCCGATGTCATGCCCGGCGGAGAAATGCTTGCCTTCGCCCGCCAGCACGATGCAGCGCACGTCGTCATCCTGCACCGCGCGGTTGAATGCATCGTCGAGCGCATAGGTCATCTGCCCGTTCTGGGCATTGTTGAATTGCGGCCGGTTCATGGTGATCCAGGCGACGCTGTCCACCACCTCATAACGCACCGGCTCTTCGGTTTCGTAGGTGATATCGACCTTCTGCGGCTCGACGAGATCAGTCATGGGGAAGTCTCCAGTAGCACAAGCGCATCGACGGCAACTGCGCCCTTGCCTTGTGGCAGGACCAGCAGCGGATTGATCTCAACTTCGCGCAAGGCATCACCGCCTGCAAGCACGGCCTCGCCCAGCGCGGCAATTGCAATCGCCGCCGCTTTGACGTCGGCCTTCGGCGCGCCGCGATAGCCATCCAGCAAGGCGAAGCCTTTGAGGCGGCAGAGCATTGCTTCGGCCTCACGGACATCAACCGGCAGCAAGGCATGCGTCGCATCCTGCATCAGTTCGGTCCACACGCCGCCAAGGCCGACTGTGAGCATCCAACCGAACACCGGATCGCGGGTCACTCCGGCAAGGATTTCAACCCCGCCGACCAGCATCGGCTCCAGCGTCACGCCTTCGATATGAACCTGCATGGTTTCTGCCTTGGCCATCATCTCGGTATATGCTTCGCCAGCAGCATCGGCGCTGTCCAGCCCGAGCCGGATCAAGCCATGTTCGGTCTTGTGCGCAACATCAGGACTGACCAGTTTGGCGACCAGCGGAAAGCCGATCCGCGCGGCTTCAGTGCGGGCTTCGTCGGCGGAATGGACCAGCGCATCGTGGACAACCGGCACACCGAACCGAGCGAGGGCATCCTTGCTTTCGGTCTCGGAGAGCGCGGCGCGGCCCACAGGGAAGGGAGGCCAGCTTGTGTCGCCCCGGGCTCGACCCGAGACCGCTGGCGCAGAGTCGCGATCTTGCTCGATGCGGCCAACAGCCTCGGGTCCAGCACGGGACGACGATCGCCACTTGCCATAAGCGCAAACCGCCCGCGCCGCCCGGTCAAAATCATCGAACAGGCCAATGCCATGCGCGGCCAGATGATCGCGGTCCGCCATGGCAAAGGTATCGACGACAATGAGCGCCTTTTTGCTTGCTGCCGCCGCACGTTCGACTTGATCCAGCGCACCGGTCAGAAAGTTGCCAGGCGTGTAAAGCAGCAGCAGATCGATATCATCGGGTGACAGGGCAAGCCGGATGCATTCGGCAAGGAAATCGTTCGAATTGACCATGTTACCAGTAAGATCAACCGGGTTAGAGACCATCGAATGGCCAGGTATCTGCGCCGCGATACCTTTTTGGACCGCCTCTGACAGCGTCGGCACTTCCGCGCCGCCCAGGGCCAGTGCATCGGCAAGTATTGCCCCCGCAGCGCCCGAAATGCTGACAATTACACTGTTGCTGCCGGCAATTTTAGCGCCAAGCGTATGGAGATAGGCGAGGTCCGCCAGTTCAACCAGCGATCCTGCCCGCGCCACACCTGCGCGGGCGAAGGCAGCGTCATAGGCAGCGGAATTGCCCGCCAAGGCCGCCGTGTGTGAGCGGGTTGCTTCTGCGCCTTTTTCTGACGAGCCTACCTTGAATACGGCAAGTAATTTTCCCGCAGCACGAAACTTTGCCGCAGCAGCTAGAAATTTGCGGCCGTCCCGCAACTCTTCAATGTAGCACAACGCAGACTGTGTCTCTGGATCGTCTGCCAGCCAATCGAGATAATCCGATAACTCGACGCTTGCCTCGTTGCCCGTGTTGATCACATGGCTGAAGGTAACCCCGGCCCGCCGCGCAAGGCGGAACAGGGTCGCGCACATGTTTCCGCTTTGGGTAACTAGCGCGGTGCTTCCGGCAGGCTCCCCCGGCTGGAAAGACTGGCCGAAAGTGGTGAAAATCGCATCGGTGAAATTCGCGTTGCCCATAGCGTTAGGCCCGGCGATTTTCATGCCGCTAGACTTTGCGAATTCGATCAAGGCTGTCTGCCGGGCCGCGCCTTCAGGTTCACCCGTCTCAGCATAGCCCGAGGCATAGACCAGCGCGGCGGGTATGCCGCGTGCATGGCATCGTTCCAGCTGGGGCAGGGTGGCTTCGGCAGACACCGCGATAATAGCCAGGTCAATCTCGCCCGGAACGCTCTCGATATCGGGATAGGCAGACAGGCCCTGCACCATCGCGCTCTTCGGATTGACCGGAAAAACATTGGCGAATCCCGCGCGCAGCAGCAGGTCCAGCGGCACGCCGCCAATCCGCGACTTGGTGTCGGAAGCACCGATAATTGCGATCGAGCGCGGGCGAAGCAGGCTGTCGAGGCTCATAACAGGCCACTTAGCTTTGCCGTGAATTATTGCAATAGCCTCTATTCATTCATTGCGCTTCGCCCCTGATTTGCTAGGGTCAGGGCGAGTAAAGATACAAGTTGGGGAGATGACCAAGTGACCTTGCAAGACGTTCTGGCACCGCGACCGGGGCACAAGGCAGTTCGCGTGGGCGATGATGGACAGGCCTGGATCGAAGGCTTTCGCTGCGGCACATGCTTCGCCGCGTTTCCCGAACCCACGATGGCCTGCCGCGCCTGTGTGAGCCGCGCTATTCCTGAACCCTACCGGGCGAGCGAGACGGGCAAGCTGTTCAGCTGGTCGGTTGTTCATCGTTCCTATCCGGGCGTGCCGGTGCCCTTTGTGTCGGCGATAGTCGACCTTGATGATGGGCTGACCCTCAAGGGTACGCTGCGCAGCCAGGACACTGCTTCGCTGAAATCGGGAATGCCGGTACGACTGGTGATCGACGACGCGGGCGGGACCACGGACAAAGACGGCGCGCCATACGTTGGCTTCCATTTCGAACTTGCAGGAGCTTAACAATGAGCGACGCATTCATTGCCGGAGCCGACATGATCAAATTCGGTCGGTATCCTGACCGGACCTATTACGAATTGGGTGCCGAGGCGACTTTATTGGCGCTCGACGACGCCGGACTTTCGATCAAGGACGTCGGTGCGGTCTACGCCTCATCCTGCTTCAATGCGATGTCGATGCTGGGGCAAAAGGTCTTGAAGGAGATCGGCCAGACCGGGGTTCCCTGTGTCAACGTGTCCAACGCCTGCGCCTCGGGCGCAACGGCGGTTCGTGAGGCGACGATGGCGGTGCGCAGCGGCATGGTTGATGTGGCGCTGGCGGTGGGTTCGGAAAAGAACCCGCGCGGCATGCTTGGCGGCGCGCCTGCTTTCGGCCCACCGGTTGAAGGGTTGTTCGGGTCGGAATCAATGCCCGCTGTGTTCGCAGAGGCGGGGATGGTCCATGCCAATGCTTACGGCACCACGCTGGAACAATTCGCGCAGGTAGCAGTGAAAAACCACTTCCACGCAACGATGAATCCCAAGGCGGCCTACCGCAAGGAAACGCCGCTTGAAGAAGTGCTGGCCAGCGAGATGATCGCATGGCCGCTGACCAAGTTGATGTGCTCGGCCAATGTCGACGGCGCGGCGGCGGTGATCATCGTCTCGGAAAAGAAGGCGCGCGAACTGGGCCTGTCGCGGATGGTGCGCATTCGCGGATCGGTGCTTACGTCCGATCCCTATGAGCCGCGCAATCCTGAGATGTTTGATGCCAGTTCGGTTACCCGGCTGGCGGCAGCACAGGCTTACGAAATGGCAGGGCTGGGCCCGGAGGATCTCGATCTGGTTGAATTGCACGATTGTTTCGCAACCGCCGAAATCCTGCACTACGAAAACCTGCGACTTTGCGGCGAGGGCGATGCCGGGCGGCTGATCGACAGCGGCGCAACCGCGCTGGGCGGGCGCATTCCGGTCAACGTCTCGGGCGGGCTGCTGTCCAAAGGCCATCCCATCGGTGCAACCGGGGTGGCGAACATCGTCGAAATCGTTGAACATCTGCGCGGCGAGGCAGGCGCGCGGCAGGTCGCCGGGGCCAGGATCGGCCTTGCCCATGTGCTGGGATTCGGAGCAGCGGCAGGCGTGCATATTCTCGAGAAGGCGTGAGAAGCGGCATGGATCAGTGGATCGACTTTTCCGGCAAGAATGCTGCGGTAACCGGCGCAGCCTCGGGCATTGGCCGGGAAACTGCGGTCATGCTGGCTGGCATGGGAGCCGAAGTCCTGTTGCTCGATCTCGATTTGGCAGGCGCAGAGGCTGTGGCCTTGGAAATCGTCGCGAGCGGCGGCAAGGCCAGTGCCCATGCGCTTGACGTCACCAACGAAGCCCAGTGGCAGTCCATCACCGCGCTGATCGAAGCGCGCCACGGCAGACTCGATGTCATGGTCAACAGCGCCGGGATCGCCACCTTCGACCGGGTCGATGCGGCCATGTTCGATACCTACCGCAAGGCCTTCGCCATCAATGTCGAAGGTTCGCTGCATGGCATGGCCATGGCGCTTGGGTTCATGCGCAAGGCGGGCAAGGGGGCTGTGGTCAACATCGCTTCCACCGCCGCCCTCAAAGGCAATCCGGCGATGGCAAGCTACGGCGCGAGCAAGTCAGCCATTGCTCATTTCACCCGCAGCGCAGCCTGCGAACTCAACCGGGCGGGCCTCGATATTCGGGTCAATGCCGTCATGCCCGGCTTCACCGAAACCGCAATGGCGCAAGCGGTCTATGACCGGTTCGACGACAAGCTGGGTGGGCGCGAGGCGACACTGAAGGTCTTCGCCAGTGGCCGCGCGGCCGATCCGGTGGAGATCGCCAATCTGGTGGTCTTCCTGGCTTCTGACCGGGCGAGTTTTATCTCTGGCTCGGTGATCGCTGCTGACAATGCGCAGAGTGCCTAACGCTAGAGCAGCGTTTGTTTAATCTGAATCACCGTTCGTGGTGAGGAGGGACAGAGCGTAGCGAAGGCCCGTCTCGCACCACTAGGCACCACGTCGGGGCCCTTCGAGACGGCCTTTCAGCCTACGGCTTCAAGGCCTCCTCAG
>JANPPM010000064.1:0-10650 GCA_031428495.1 Novosphingobium sp. | reverse complement strand
CAAACTGCCGGTGCTGGAGCCGATCACGCGGCTGGCCGGGCTGGAACCTTTCGTGATGGCAGCGTAGCCATAACGTATCCGTCGTCCCTGCGAAGGCAGGGACCCATCGGGCCTATCACACAGACGCAACGGCGGATGGATCCCCGCCTTCGCGGGGATGACGACGTATGAATGCTCCAAGTTCCGCTCGCCCCAGTGGCTCAAGTTTCGTCAATATCGGCGAGCGCACCAATGTCACCGGCAGCGCCGCGTTCAAAAAGCTGATTCTGGCGGATGACTACGGCAAGGCGGTCGAAGTGGCGCGCCAACAGGTTGAAAACGGCGCGCAGGTGATCGACGTTAACATGGACGAAGGCCTGCTTGATGCGGTCTATGCCATGACCACATTTCTCAAGTTGATCGCTGCCGAGCCGGACATTGCCCGCGTCCCCGTGATGATCGACAGTTCCAAGTGGGAGGTGATCGAGGCCGGGCTGAAGTGCGTATCAGGTAAGCCGATCGTCAATTCAATCTCGATGAAGGAAGGCGAGGACGCGTTCCTCACGCAGGCGCGCAAATGCATGGATTATGGCGCGGCAGTGGTGGTCATGGCATTTGACGAGACGGGGCAGGCCGACACCAGAGAGCGCAAGATCGACATTTGCGAGCGCGCCTACAAACTGCTCACCGGGATCGGTTTTCCGCCTGAGGACATCATCTTCGATCCCAACGTGTTCGCGGTGGCGACCGGGATCGAGGAGCACAACAATTACGGCGTCGATTTCATCGAGGCGGTAAAGGAAATCCGCATACGCTGCCCGCATGTGCATTTTTCGGGCGGGCTATCAAACCTTAGCTTCTCGTTTCGTGGCAACGAGCCGGTGCGCCGGGCGATGCATTCGATCTTTCTGTTTCACGCCATTCCGGCGGGGCTGGACATGGCCATTGTCAACGCCGGGCAGCTGGATGTTTACGACCAGATCGATCCCGATCTGCGCGAGGCCTGCGAAGATGTGATCCTCAACCGGCCCGCGCGCAGTGAAGATGAAACCCCCACCGAGCGCCTCGTCACACTCGCTGAAAAATTCCGCGGCACCGATGTGGCGCAGGAAAAGGCTGCCGAGGAGTGGCGCGGCTGGGACGTCGCCAAGCGGCTGGAGCACGCGCTGGTGCGCGGCATCGACATGTATGTCGTCGAGGATACCGAAGAGGCGCGGCAACTGGCGGCGCGGCCCATCGAAGTCATCGAAGGCCCGCTGATGGACGGCATGAATGTCGTCGGTGACCTGTTCGGCAGTGGTAAGATGTTCCTGCCGCAAGTGGTCAAATCAGCGCGCGTGATGAAGAAAGCGGTCGCTCATCTCATCCCGTTCATCGAGGCCGCGAAGGAGCCCGGCGCCAAGGCCAAGGGCCGGATCATCATGGCCACGGTCAAGGGCGACGTGCATGACATTGGCAAGAACATCGTCGGCGTGGTCTTGCAGTGCAATGGCTATGAAGTGATCGACATGGGGGTCATGGTGCCCTGGCCCAAGATCCTTGAAGTGGCCAAGGAAGAGGATGCCGACATCATCGGCCTGTCCGGCCTGATCACGCCGTCTCTGGATGAAATGGTCACCGTTGCGGAGGAAATGCAGCGTGCAGGCTTCACCATTCCGCTGCTGATCGGCGGGGCGACGACCAGCAAGGTCCACACCGCGCTGCGGATCGATCCGGCCTATAAAGGCCCGGTGATCCACGTGCTCGATGCCAGCCGCGCGGTGGGCGTCGCCAGCCAGCTGCTCTCGGACACGCAGGCGGACGGCTTCATCACCTCGACCGCCGATGAGTATGAAGTGGTCCGCGTCGCGCGGGCCAACAAGGGACAGAGCGAGCTACTATCTCTCGCCGATGCCCGCGAGAACAGTTTCAAAGCCGATATGGCCGACAAGGCCCCGCCACCGGTCCAACCGGGACTGCATGTGTTTCCTGATTGGGATCTTGCCGATCTGCGTGCCTGCATCGACTGGACGCCGTTCTTCCGCGCGTGGGAACTGGCCGGGGTTTATCCGGCGATTCTGGATGATGAGGTTGTTGGCGAAAGCGCGCGCAATCTCTTCGCCGATGCGCAGGCCATGCTGGACACGATCGTTGCCGAAAAATGGCTCACCGCCAAATGCGTGACCAGCGCGTGGCCCTGCCGCAGGGACGGCGATGACATTGCCGTCCTCGTCGAGGGCGATGAAATCCGCCTTCCCTTCCTGCGCCAACAGGTCAAGAAGTCGCGCGACCGGGCGAACTTCTGCCTTGCCGATTTCATCGACCCCGCAGGCGACTGGATCGGCGGGTTTGCCGTCGGTATCCACGGTATCGAACCGCACCTTGCCCGGTTCAAAGCCGCGCATGATGACTATAACGACATCCTGCTCAAGGCGCTGGCGGACCGTTTTGCCGAAGCTCTCGCCGAACGGCTGCACCAGCATGTCCGCACATCCCTGTGGGGTTATGCGCCGGGCGAACAGCTGACCAATGAAGCGCTGATCAAGGAGCAGTATCGCGGCATTCGCCCTGCGCCGGGCTATCCCGCCTGTCCCGACCACAGTCTCAAGCCGATCCTGTTCGATCTGCTGAATGCTACGGAGAATACCGGCATAACTCTCACCGAAAGCCAGGCGATGCTGCCCACGGCGGCCGTTTCAGGCTTTTACTTCGCCCACCCGCAAGCGCAGTATTTCGGCGTGGCGCGGATCGGGCAGGACCAGCTGGAAGACTATGCGGCGCGGCGCGGGATTGATCTGGCCGTGGCGACGCGTTGGCTGCGCCCCAATCTCGACTGATCGCTAACACGGCGGCCGCCCTATCCCTTCACCGCTACGGTCAGGGTGCCGCTGCCCAAGTCAACCGCGCCGCCGGTGAGGTTGGCCAACACTGCCGTCACGGTATTTGCCGCGCTGACATAGGCCGTCAGCACCAGCCCCTGCAGGTCGTTCGAGAAACCCGCCTCGACGGCATCGCCCACGACCGCGCCTATCGCGGCGACCGTGGTTGATGTCTGTGCGCCACTGGCGATGCTGGTCGGGTTCCATGCGGCGGTTGCGGCCAGCGCTGGCGGTGGCTTGATCACCGTCCACAGACCGCCATCGAAGGCCAGTTCCGTGTGGCCGTATCCGGGCGGCAGCATGATTCCTTTGCCAGCGCGGAAGTTGCCCGCAGGAATGCGCAATGCCGCACCGCCCGCCACGAAATTTTTGGTGTAATCTCCGATGATCAGCCGGTGTCCTGCCTGTATGCCCGTGACCGGCAGATTGAGGTTGTAGGAGCCGCCGACAGTGCAGGACGTGGCGATTACCGGGCCAGCATTGATCAGGTCGATGGTCGCGTTATGGTTTGTCTGGATGTCATAATACCCATTGGCGGTAGCAGTGTTACCGTCATATTCGAAACCGAGGACCAAAGGGGCATTGTCATAGAGCGCGGCGGCGCGGGAGTATGGACCAACACTGCCCTCAAGTGCGCCCAGTTCAACCCTGACGTTGGTTCCTATCGAGCCATAGGTGTAGATGGCATTGCTTACCTTATAGCCGCCCGCCGCTGCAAAAGCAGTGCGCTTGCAATTTAGCCGGATCGAACAGTTGCGCGTGGTCTGGGCACCGCTGGCACCGCCGAGCAAGACAAGCCCGGCAAGCACATTACCCTGATCGGCAATGGTGGTGATGTCGAGATCGAGCATATCCGAGCCGGAGACAAAGGTTGATCCGCTGCCGATGTTGACGGTGCAGTCAATCGCGGTGATCTTGCCTTCGATCCACGAGCCGATGGCAAAGCCCTGCGCGCGGATCAGCAGTATGTCGATCTTGCCAACCGGGAGCGTGCCCGCAACCGGCGCGTTCGGCGCGTAATAGTTGGCCGGAGGTGTTGAATAGACCCCGCCCTGGATCGAAGAGCCGAAACTGATGTCCTGAAACACCGCGTTGAGATACCCCCCGGCTGCTCCGGTCCATCCCTCGATGCCGATATAGGCGTTGTAGCACAGGCAGCGTTCGACGCGCAGCGTGATACCCTGCGGATTGAGGCACGAGCCGCCGGTTTCGCCAAACACGCAGTCTGGCCCGATGGTGAGATAGCGCTTTGCCGCGCTCGCCGGGCTGGCCGCAGAGGTATAGACCAGTTCGGAGCAGAACCCGATGGCACCTGCCTTGCCCTTGAAGGTCAGGTGACCGCAGTGGTGATCGTTCTGCTGCCAGATCGCCTTGTCGAGAATCTCGAAGGTCAGGCCCATCGATGCGCGTAGCCCGCCGTCGAGCATGATGTTGTCGAGCGTGAAACTGTGCGCCGATGCGCCGGGATCGCTCCCCAATGACCCGTGAATGTAGATGCCCGCGCCGCGAAAGTTGGCGCCATAGCCGGTGGTGACCTCGAAATCGGCGGCATTGCACTGCTGGCCATTGGCCTTGCGGCGATAGATCGTGGTGCCTTCCGGGTGCGCCGACTTCCAGATGCTGGACGAACGCACATCGAACAGGACATAGTTGGTCGCCAGCGCATAGTCGGTGCCGCCGGGCAGGGTGACGCGGCGTGCCGCATAACGGCGGGCATCGAAGCGCAGGCCCGCTGCGCCGACAGCATGGCGATAGGCCTCTGCGGCCCGGATCACCGCGCGGTCATCGGTGGTCGCAAGCGTGGTTTCGACATCGGTATCGGTGATGGTGAAATCGAACAGCGTGGCGGTATCGCCGATATCGGCAAAGGACGAGATCGCGCTTGACAGGCCGAAGCCGACATTACCCGCGACAGTCGCGGTGGCCGAAACCTCATACCAACCCCCGCCAAGCGACACGATTGCCCCGGTGCCGATGCCGTCAACCGCGATAGTGCCGGTGGCCAGGTTGAAAAAGCAGAACGGCCCGGCGTGGAGATAGAAATACTCGGCAGTCCCCGCCTTGACCCGTGCGGTGATCCGGCAATTGCCGGTGAAAGACTGGTTGGCGAGCGCGAAGTTGGAAACATCGGCTGTCACGATCGTCGCGTCACCACCCATAGCGCCGGGGCCGGGGACGCCTGCCGAGGTGCAGGTCAGGTTATTGCTCCAGGGTGATGCCTCAAAGGATGCGTGGCCGGTGGTAAGGACCGGGTCGGGGTTGCCGGAAAATCCTACCGCGCCGCCGCAGGCCACCGGGATTAGCCCGGCATCATCCGGCAGCAGGCGCCAGTAGCGCCCATCGAGCGACTGCTTGCAGAAGATGGGATGCGCAGCAGCAAGGGCAGCATCGGCCAATGCATCGCTGACATAGGTGCCCGAGCCCGCTCCAATGGCCGTGTAGCCACTGGTATCGATGCGGTTGAGTGTCGGCGCTATCCGCACGGCGGCAAGGTCATTCGCCGTTACAGTGGCGGTGCGGGCCTGCAGTGCGAGCCCGCGAGCAACAATGTCGGCGCTCATTGTGCGAGCCTGTAGGTCACGCTTCCCGAAGTCAGTGCGACATCGAGATAGAGCCGCGCGGCCATGTCACTTTCATCCCATACCGGTTCGCAGCAATTGGTCGAGAACTGTCCCCAGGCGGCACCCGCGATTGTCAGTGGCAGCTTTGTGGCGCCCCCATCTGTTGAGCGCAACAGCTTGACCGAACCGGCCCAGACGCCATCCAAAGTCAGGATTGTGGTGCGACCGATTACCGGCACATAAGGGCCAAAAACTGCACTTACACTCGTATTCCCCGCAAGTGGGGTCACCGATGCGGTGGCGCCGACACTCACCGGCAGGGGGTTCGAAGCGCTCACCAGAAGTGCTGAGCCGTCAGTATCAGCATAGGCAACCGCGCGGCTGACAGAATAGGCAGACGGCGAATATATAGGGGATGCAGGCATAGCGGCTCCTTGGCGAATCAGGAGCAATAAATAACCTTATCGGTTATTAGTAGGAAAATACAAAAAACGTGTCTGCTTCACATGCTGCATTGCCTGCCGGCATCTCGCGGATCGGGGATCGCTGCATCAAGACCGTAAACGTCGCGTGCGAATGCCAGATTACCATCTGCGCTCCGGCTTACCGTGAAATATGCCATGTAAACCGGCAGACCGGATGCGAGCGGCACTGTTGTAGTCTCGACCGCTGGTTCAGCCTCTTTCGGCACGGCTGCACTACGTAAAGCCAATGGCTTGGGCGTCAAGCCCGCGATCTGGTTGATCTGGCTCCGACTTTTTGTCGCCTCCAGCAAAGTTGCGGCAAAGCCGATCGCATCGCTCACCCGGACACAGCCATGGCTATAGGCGCGCTCGGCAAGTCCGAAATGGCGTTGGCTTGGCGTGTCGTGAAGGTAAATATTGTGCGAATTGGCCATCGCCACTTTCATCTTGCCCAGCGAGTTGCCCGGGCCAGGTCGTTGGCGATAGCGGCCATTGACCCTTACATAGCCGCGCCGCGCAGACAGTCTGCCGCCGCTTTCCTGCACGATGCTTGGCGGCACTTCCCACCACGGGTTGAAGGTCACGGCGGTTGCGGTGGCGGTGAAAATCGGGGTCGGCGTGGTGACCTTGCCGACCACCACCGGCCACCGTTTTGTCAGCGATCCGCCTCGCCACAGCGCGGTCTCGAACATGGGAATGTTGACCAGAACGAAGTCCTCGCCCAGCGACTGGGGCATCCAGCGCCAGCGCTCGATGTTGCGGGCAAGCGACAGACGTCGCAGCGGGTCGGCTTCGGCTGCATAGGCATCGGTCAGTGCGACAAAATCGGGATGGACAGGGTTTAGCCCGGCTATGAAGCTATCGAGCGTCTTCCCGCTCGCGATTACTTCGCGCACCTGCGTGCCGATCTCCTTGGCATCGGCGGCGTCCTCGATCATCCAGCCGCCGCGCGCCGATGGCGGGGTGCAGCCGCGCAAATGCGCCGTGGCGAGGCGTGTAGCGAGGTCGAGCGCGGCGCGCCGGATCGCGGTTTCATCGCCGCTATCCAATGCGCTATCGAGTGCGCCGCTATCGAGCAGCGGCAAGGCTTCGCGCGGGGCAGCGGCCAGTGCGGCGCGGAGGCTGGCGATCTGCACTTTCGACCAGGCGGGGAAAGCGGGATCGAATGGCACAGCGGCAGAGCACGCTGCAAGCAGCATTGTCGGCCCAATCGACAGCAGGCGCAGCTGTTGAGTCATCCCTGTTTCCGGCCCCTTGAGAAGCGCATTAAACGCTATTCACTGCCCACAATCCACGATTTTCGCATGGGCGATATTTCGGCAGCGAATCTCCGTTGCCCCATGGGACAAAATCGCGTTCTCTGCGCCGTTGGAGCGGGGTGCAGAATGACAGACATGACGAAGGCAGACTTTTTCGGCGAGGGCCGCAGCGATAACCCCTACTGGAACGAAAGCGTGTGGTTCTCGCTCTCGATTCCAGAGCGCCATGTCCACGGGATGATCCAGTACTATTTCCGTCCCAACATGGGGATGCTCAACGGTGGTCCAGTGCTGTGGGATCCATCCGGGCTTTTTCAGTGGAACTGCCTGCACTACAACTGGAGCCACTTGCAGGCCCTGCCGAAGGACGCGCAGAAGTTCGACATGCGCGCGCGCAATTCGCTGACGGTCAAAATGATCGAGCCGCTGGCCCGCTACAAAATTGACTATGACAATGACGGGCTGGTGCTCGATCTGGAATGGCACTCCGCGGGGCCGTGTCACGAACTGGTTACCGGCGATCCGGGCCAAAAGGCCACGGCGAAATTCCATATCGAACAGCCCGGCCGGATGACCGGCACGATCCGCCGCCACGGCGAGGAATGGCAGGTCGATTGCCACTCGATGCGCGACACTTCCTACGGCACGCGCGATTACGAATCGCTGGCATTCGGCGGCTACTTCTGGGGCATAGCCGACGGCAGCAGCTTCCACGCGCTGTGCATGAATGAAGGCCCGCTGTGGAGCCCGACTGCCAAATGCATCGGCGGTTACATTCAGCAGGACGGAGCAATGGCCAGTCTGGTTTCAGGACAGCGCACGGTCCTCGAATACGGCAAGTTCGGCCCGGCAAAAGTGTGCTTTGAAGGCACCGACACACTTGGCCGGACGATGGTGGCCACCGGGACCATCGACCCGGGACTGATCTTCACCGGTTATACCGATCACTCTGTCGTCTGGTCGCTGACCGCATGGGACTGGAACGGCGTGAAGCACTGGGGCGATAATCAGGAGTTTTCGCCCAGTGAACCGTTCCGCCAATTGGCGCGCGGCGAGCTTGCACTGGGATGACCGGCCAGATCCTCATCATCACCGGCACCTCGGGCTCGGGCAAATCCACCGCCTGCGAGATGGTTGCCAAGCGCTCGGATGACTTCTGGCTGCTCTATGGCATCGACCATTTCCTTGCGGGCACGCTGCCCGCAAAGTTCGGCCACCACGGACCGCGCAGCCGCGAGGGCATCTATGCCCACCCGCGCGACGAGGCTGATCCTGAAGGCCCGTTGCGCTGGAGTTTTGGCCCCAAAGGCGAGGCGGCGTTCCGCACGCTGCACGCATGGGTTGCCAGCGCCGCGCGGGAGGGATGCAACATTGTGCTCGACCATCTGACGATGACCGATCCGCCGGTGCTGCAGGATCTGATCTGGCAACTCGATGGCCTGCCGGTCCATTTCGTCTGCCTGAAACCGCCTTTCGAGGTGCTTGAGGCGCGCATCGCCAGTCGGAAGATGGATAAGAAATTGCCGGTGGATCTGCTGGGCGAAGACGCGGTGCGCAAGATTGTCGAGCGCTTGGACCGGCTGCGCCCGTGGTTCTACGAAGCGGTTTACGCCAACGACATCTACGATCTGGAGATCGACACCAGCCTTTATGCGCCTGAGGATGTGGTCGCGCAAATAGAGGCGCGGCTGGCCGAGGGGCCGGGCACGGCGTTTCAAGAGTTACGAAAGCGGTATCCATTGCCGTCGTCCCGGACTTGATCCGGGACCGCAGGCGTTTTCACGCCATATCTGGGTCTGGCCGCCAGCGGTCCCGAATCAAGTCCGGGACGACACGCTCCACGCCAGCGTCTCGCCCGCCCTCCAAGGTACCACTTCACCGCCGCTCACAGCAATGCGATTCGGCACCAGATTGGCCTGACGCTCCAGCACAATCTGTTCATCATTGAGCGGCAGACCATAAAAGCGCGGGCCGTTTTCGGAGGCGAACGCTTCAAGCCGGTCCAGCGCGCCCTCTTCCTCGAACACGCTTGCATAGGCCTCCAGAGCATGCGGCGCGCAGAAAATTCCGGCGCAGCCGCAGCCGCTCTCCTTGGTTTTTACTTCATGCGGCGCGGAGTCGGTGCCGAGGAAAAACTTGGGCGATCCCGAGGTCGCGGCCTTGCGCAGTGCCAGTCGGTGCACTTCGCGCTTGGCCACCGGCAGGCAATAGGCATGCGGGCGCATGCCGCCTGCGAACATGGCGTTGCGGTTGATCTGGAGATGGTGCGGGGTGATCGTTGCGGCGACGTTGTCCGATGCCGCCAACACAAAGTCCACCGCGTCCTGCGTGGTGATATGTTCAAAAACCACCTTGAGCGCGGGGAAATCGCGCAGTGCGGGCATCAAAACCCGTTCTATAAACACGGCCTCGCGGTCGAAAATGTCGATATCCGCGTCTGTCACTTCGCCGTGGACCAGCAGCGGCATGCCAATCTCCTGCATGCGGTCCAGCACCGGATAGATACCGCGTAGCGAGGTGACGCCGTGCGCGGAATTGGTCGTGGCATGGGCAGGATAAAGCTTGGCGGCGGTCAGAACACCGAGGGCAAAGCCGGCCTCTAAGTCATCGGGATCGGTGGCGTCAGTCAGGTAGAGGACCATCAGCGGCGTGAACGCGCTGTCCGCTGGCAGTGCCGCCATGATCCGGTCGCGGTAGGCGGCAACCTCGCCCGTCGTCGAGGCTGGTGGGGATAGATTGGGCATGACTATCGCACGGGCAAACTGGCGCGCGGTATAGGGCACAACATCGGCCAGCATCGCGCCATCGCGCAAGTGGACATGCCAGTCATCAGGCTGGCGGATGACGAGGCGCGAGGAGGCTTGGCTGTCGTTCATTCCGCTACTCCCTATGGCGCTTTGGCTCTTTGGGAAGGGGGCAATTGTGCGCAATACTTAAAATGGCGCGTTTCCAGCCGTTTACTCAATCATCGATCAAGGGCTGACGGCGGCGGTATGGTTAACGCGAAATTAGCTATACCGCGCTACGATCCGGCCCATCGATCCGAAGAAGGGTTCGGCGAAATGAATGAATCGATGACCGCCCAAAGCTCAATTGCCGCGCGTAGTTTCGAGGATATGCGCGGCGCGCAGCGCTATACGCTGCTAATACGCACCGCCAAACTGGTCTGCGAAAGCGGCGAGTTTCTCTGCATCATCCGCGATGTTTCGGCCACCGGTCTGCGGCTGCGGCTGTTTCATGCGCTACCCGCCGATGCCCGGATGGCACTGGAGCTGGCCAATGGCGAACTCTATTTCATCGAACGCGTCTGGGAACGCGATAGCCATGCCGGTTTCCGCTTCGCCGCGCCAATCGATGTCGAGGCGTTCATCGGTGAGGTCAGCCCTTTCCCGCGCCGCCAACCGCGATTGCGGCTGCAATTCCCGGCGGTACTGGCCAGCGATGGTCAGGCAAGTGTAGCCACAGTGCGCGACCTGTCACCGCAGGGCGCGCGGATCGAGACTTCGCGGTTTCTGGCGATTGGTCAGCG
>JANPPM010000063.1:0-1544 GCA_031428495.1 Novosphingobium sp. | reverse complement strand
ACCTTCCATCCGACTGTCCTGCGTGAATATGACATCCGCGGCATCATCGGCGAAACGCTGGGCGCAGATGACGCCTATGCCATCGGCCGCGGCTTTGCGACGCTGCTGCGGCGGGCAGGAGGAACCAAGGTTGCGGTCGGCTATGACGGGCGGGTAAGCTCGACGATGCTGGAAGAGGCGCTGGTCGCGGGGCTGCTCGAAACCGGGGTCGATGTGGTGCGCGTGGGCATGGGGCCAACCCCGATGCTCTATTACGCTGAAGCCTCAGCTGAAGACGTACATGGCGGCATTCAGATAACTGGCAGCCACAATCCCGCCAATTACAATGGCTTCAAACTTGTATTCAAAGGCCTGCCGTTTTTTGGCGCCGATATTATCGAGCTGGGGCGCATGGCCGCGAGTGGTGATTGGCTGTCGGGCCCTATCGTCGGCGTGGAGGGCAAGGCCGAGATCCGTGAGGTCCTCCATGCTTATATCGACCGCTTGCTCGAAGGGCTGCGCGGGATCAGCGACGATGGGCTGGCCGCTCTTCGGATCGGTTGGGACGCGGGTAACGGTGCTGCCGGTCCGGCGCTCGAACTGCTGGCGGCGAAACTTCCTGGCGAACATCATCTTCTCTTCACTGAGGTCGACGGTAATTTTCCGAACCATCATCCGGATCCAACTGAGGAAAAGAACCTCGCAGACCTCAAAGCGCTGGTCGCGGAGAAGAAGCTCGATTTTGGCATAGCTTTCGATGGCGACGGCGACCGGATTGGCGCGGTCGATGGCGAGGGCCGGGTGATCTGGGGTGACCAGTTGCTCATGATCTATGCCGAGGACCTGCTGCGAATGGTGCCCGAAGCGACGATTATCGCCGATGTGAAGGCTTCGCGGGCTCTATTCGACAAGGTATCAAGCCTTGGTGGAAAGCCGCTTATGTGGAAGACCGGACACAGCCTTATTAAATCCAAAATGAAGGAAACAGGCGCGCCGCTGGCTGGCGAGATGAGCGGCCATGTGTTCTTTGCGCATGACTATTACGGCTTCGACGACGCGCTCTATGCGGCGATCCGGCTGATTGCCGCCTCGGCACGGCTGGGCAAATCGGTGACCCAGCTGCGCGGTGAGATGCCCGCACTGGTCAACACGCCGGAACTGCGGTTTCAGGTTGATGAGACACGGAAGTTCGCAGTGGTCGAGGAAGTGCGCGAACGGCTGGCCGCATCGGGCGCCGATGTCGATGCGACTGACGGCGTGCGCGTTTCCACGCCGGACGGCTGGTGGCTGCTGCGCGCGTCCAATACGCAGGACGTGCTGGTCGCGCGGGCAGAAAGCGACGATCAGGCAGGGCTTGACCGGTTGATGGCACAGATCGATGCACAGCTGGCGGCAAGCGGGCTCGAACGTGGGGAACAGGCGACGCTCTAGGTCACCGACTCGTTATGTCGCAACCATATCCGGATTGAGGCGAGTTGGACCGAGGCGAGGAAGTTGTCATCGCGTTTGTCGTATCGCGTGGCGACGGCGCGGAAGTGCTTGAGCTTGTTAAAAAATCGTTCGAC
>JANPPM010000062.1:0-4655 GCA_031428495.1 Novosphingobium sp. | reverse complement strand
AGCGGCGCTGATTGACGAATACTGGTTCTTCCGGGGCGCGAACAATGAACCGCACCATATGCTGGCGAACGGCGTTCAGCGCCCGGTCGCGCCTACGGCAGAACTGGCCGCGCAGCTCCATCCGGACCGCTTTTCGTATTTGCTGCGGGTCGATATGGCCGACCCGGACTATGCAGCGGTGATCCGCATGCTGCGTGACGCGCCGGGCGGACGGGCTCTGCGGATCGATCCGGGCATGTCGGCAGAACGGCGCGCGATGTTCGCCAGTGGCGGCTATGATCATATCCTGGCCGCCGCCGCCGAGAATGGTCTTCCAGTGTTCGCCTTTGCACCTGATGATCCCGCCGCTTTTGCCCGCGCGGCGCAGGCCTTCCCCGGCCTCAAGCTGATCATCGATCACTGCGGTGTGTTCAGCAATTCGATGCGGACGTCTTTTGCCAATCTGCCGCCGCTGGACGAAGCGGCGCAGATGGCATTGTTCGATGAAGTGCTGGCGCTGTCCGAATATCCCAATATGGCGCTCAAATGGGGGCATAGCTCGGGCATGTTCGAGCGTGCAGTCTGGCCGGGCGAGCAGCTGTGGCCGATCCTGCGCAAGGCAATCAAGGCCTTCGGTGCGGAACGCGTGATGTGGGCGAGCGACTTTTCGGTGAACCAGCGCGGCGAAAGCTGGGCGGACCTGCTTTATGGGGTTCTCGGCGACCCGGATCTGACGCAAGGCGAGCGCGAATGGGTGCTGGGCAAAGCGCTCAGGACCTGGCTGGACTGGCCGGCGAGTTAGGTTGCTTTCCCTCCGTTAGGGCGGAGAGCCATCTCTTGTTCCCAATTTTCCCATTTCGTCACCCTGAACTTGTTTCAGGGCCCATCATGCCGCAAGACGAGAGCAAGCCGGATAACAGTAAACCGTGAGTGCTCTGCCAAAAATCACGCGCCGGGCGGTGCGGAGGAATGGACCCTGAAACAAGTTCAGGGTGACAAATTTTAAGAATTAGGAGAGAGGCAATGAAAGCAGCAATCGTCGAAAACGGCCAGCTCCATGTCGGCACCATGCCCGATCCCGTCCCCGGCAAGGGCCAGGTGCTGGTCCGTACGCACTCCTGCGGGCTATGCGCTTCGGACGTCCATTTCCTCAAGGGCGGCCAGAATATCATTGATCTGTCGAAACGGCTGGGCGGTCCCTATGCGCAGCTCGATTTCACCCGGCCGTTCGTTCCCGGTCACGAATATGTCGGCGAGATTCTGGAATATGGCGCGGGCAGCGTGCAGAAAATCAAGCCGGGCCGCAGGGTTACGTCTGTGCCGATCATGCGGCAGGACGGCGCGCATCAGGTAATCGGCTACAGCCATGATTGCCCCGGCGGCTTTGGCGAGCTGATGCTGCTCGACGAAACGATGCTATACGAAATTCCCGATGGCATGCCGGATGATCACGCTGCTCTGATCGAGCCGCTGGCAGTCGGCCTCGAACATGCCCGGCGCGGACGGCCCGACAAGAACGACGCCGCGCTGGTGCTGGGTTGCGGCGCCATCGGCCTGGGGGTTATCGCGGGTCTCAAGCTGATGGGCATTGCACCGATCGTCGCTGCCGATTTCCATCCCGCGCGCCGCGCCATGGCGATTCTGATGGGCGCGCATATTGCCGTCGATCCGCGCGAGGTTTCGCCCTATGCGCCGCTGCCCGATTTCGGCAATCGTGCGGTCAACGTGATCTACGAATGCGTTGGCCTGCCCGGAATGCTGCAACAGATCATCGAGAGCGCGCCCTTCGATGGCCGCATCGTCATGGGGGGCTACTGCATGGAGCGGGAGCATCTGTTCACCTTCGTGGCGCAAAACAAGCGGCTCAACGTGCAGTTTGCTGGCGGCGAAGAACCACAGGATATGGAAACAGCCTTGCGCGCCATTGACGATGGCAGCATCGATATTGCCTCGTGGCTGGGTGACCGCATCGGGCTCTCCGGCGTGGCACAGGCCATGGCGGAAATGTCCGGGCCGACCGCTCCGGTGCGCACTTGCGTCGATCCCCGGGAACTCTAGAGAAGCGGCCATGCTGCGCATCTATGATTCCCTTGCCCGCGAGGTCCGCCCGTTCACGCCGCTCGTTCCCGGCCAGATTGGCATGTATGTCTGCGGGCAGACGGTCTATGATGCGCCGCATCTGGGCCATGCGCGCAAGGATCTGGGCTTTGATGTGGTGGTGCGCTGGCTTGAGGCTTCGGGCTATCGCGTTACCTATGTGCGCAACCACACCGATATTGACGACAAGATCATCGCGCGCGCGGGCGAGCTGGGCGAACCGATTGCGGCCTTTACCCAGCGCATGATCGATAAAACCAATGCGGACTATGCAGGCCTCGGCCTGCGCCAGCCCGATCATGAGCCACGCGCGACCGAATATGTCAGCGAGATGATCGAACTGGGCCAGGAACTGGAGCGCGAGAGCATCGCCTATCATGCTGGCGACCTGTTCTATTCGGTGCGTGATTTCGATGGGTACGGCAAATTGTCCGGCCGCTCGCTTGACGATATGCGGGCGGGCGAGCGGATCGAGGTCGATACCCGCAAGCGTGATCCGATGGACTTCGTCCTGTGGAAAGTCGGCAAGGAAGGCGAGCCTGAGGACGCGATCTGGCCGAGCCCCTGGGGCGCGGGGCGGCCGGGCTGGCATATCGAATGCTCAGCCATGGCCCGGGCGCTGCTGGGCAAGACTATCGACATCCACGGCGGCGGACCGGACCTGCGCTTTCCGCATCACGAAAACGAGATTGCACAGAGCGAGGCGGCGAACCACGCGCCGCTGGCTAACTGGTGGATGCATGTCGGCCAGCTAGACATTGCGGGCGACAAGATGTCGAAATCACTCGGCAATTTCACCACGCTTGAGGACGCCGTGGCTAAATTCGGCGCAGACGTGGTGCGGTTTTATTTCGTGCGCACCCATTACCGCAGCCCGGTGAATTTCAGCGAAGCCGGTCTGGATGATGCCGCCGCTGCGCTGGCGCGGCTGCACAACGCGATGCGATCAGTGGCCAGCGATGGTGCAGCGCTTGATTGGGAAGAAGCTCACGCCCGACGCTTCCGCGCGGCGATGGATGAGGATTTTAATGCCCCCGCCGCCATGGCGGTGCTGTTCGAGCTGGTGAGTGAAGTGAACCGCAGCGGGTCGGCATCGCTTGCCCGTCAGCTTGCGGCGCTCACCGGAATTCTCGGTATAAAACTCGCGCAGGAAGCCACAGACCCTGACGCTGGGGCAATCCAGGCGCTGGTAGATGCGCGCAGTGCGGCGCGTAAAGCAAAGGATTTCGCAGAGGCCGACCGCATCCGCAGCGAACTCGATGCACGCGGAGTTGTGCTGGAAGACAGTGCCGAGGGCGTCAAATGGCGGCGTGTCACCGGCGGCTGATTATGCTGCCTCAGAAATGCAGATCGACGTAGTCGGTCAGACCGTCACACCATTCAAATTCGCGCAGCCGATAGTATTTGCGCCGCTGCGTAATGGCAAAGTGCCAGGTCTTGTCCATTTCGCACAGTCGCCCGCGATCCGGTGTATCGGCAATCCGGATTTTGCCGACAAAGGTGAAATAGTCGCGGCCCACTTCGCTGATTACGCCGTCGAGAAACAGCCGTCCCGGCCCGCCCGCCTCAGCCTGCGCCCCGCGCAGTTTCCATAAGCCGCGCTCGCGTCGGACCACCGCATGCCCGCGCGTGTTCCAGTCGATCCATTGCAGGGTCAGTCCCTTGTTGGCGATCAGGCGCTGAGCGGCTGATCGATCGATAATGCGGGTTTCCGGGGCAGTGGTCCCGGCTTCGTTTGTCCAACCCACGCTGGACCCGGCCATGCTCAGCATTGCAGCAAGTGGCATGAACAGAAGTCGTTGGTCCATGTAGCAAGGGGTTAACCGGCCATAGCGCCCGCGGCAAGCAGAGTCAGTGCCGTACAAAAAACCCCGCCAGATTGCTCCGGCGGGGTCTGTTTGTTGTTACGCAGTCAGCGGCGATTATTCTTCGCCGGTTGTTGCTTCCGTGTCCGCGGTTTCAATCGCGACTTCGGCTATTGCCTCATCGGCGACAACCACATCCACCACTTCGACCGGCTCAGGCTCTGCAACCGCGACTGCCGCAGGCACATTGGCCGCTGCGATAGCTTCCTGGACCTTGCGATACTGCGCACGCAGCGCAGCATCGCGGCTGGTTGCGGCAACCCGAAGGCGGTTCATGCCGGCGCCAGTGCCTGCCGGGATCAACCGGCCGACGATGACGTTTTCCTTGAGACCGATCAGCGAGTCCTTCTTGCCTTCGACTGCCGCCTGCGTGAGCACGCGGGTGGTTTCCTGGAACGAAGCCGCCGAGATGAACGAACGCGTCTGGAGCGATGCCTTGGTAATGCCCAGCAACACTGGCTTGCCCACGGCAGGCTTCTGCCCGGGAGCCAATTTGGCGTTATACTCGTTCATTTCCTCATAATCGAGCTGTTCGGCCGCAAGCAGCGTGGTGTCGCCGCCGTCGGTGATCTCGACCTTCTGGAGCATCTGACGAACGATTACCTCGATGTGCTTGTCGTTGATCTTCACGCCTTGCAGACGATAGACTTCCTGGATTTCGGCCACGAGATATTCAGCCAGCGCCTCGACACCCATGACTTCGAGAATGTCATG
>JANPPM010000061.1:0-17398 GCA_031428495.1 Novosphingobium sp. | reverse complement strand
CAGCTGGGCATTGGCGAGGACGGGCTGATCGTCGCCGGGTTTGACCGGCCCAACATCCGCTATGCGATCCGCCACCGCGAAAACGCGCTGCGGCAATTGCGCGATCTGATGGGTGAACAGCCCGGCCCCGGCATCATCTATGCGCAGACCCGCCGCAAGGTTGAGGAACTGGCCGAAAAGCTCGGTGCGGCAACCGGCCGCCCGGTCTTGCCCTATCACGCGGGCCTCGCCCCCGAGGTGCGGGCCGCAAATCAGGCAGCCTTCGTGGCCTCCGAAGACATGGTGATGGTCGCCACGGTCGCCTTCGGCATGGGGATCGACAAGCCTGACGTGCGCTTTGTCGCCCATGCCGGCACGCCCAAATCGATCGAGGCCTATTATCAGGAAACCGGCCGCGCGGGGCGTGACGGCGATGATGCCGTGGCGGTCATGCTTTGGGCAGCGGCGGATTTTGCGCTCGCCCGCCAGCGGCTTGAGGAAGTCGATGCGGGCCGCCGCGCGGGTGAGCAGACCCGGCTGGCCGCGCTGTCCTCCCTAGTCGAGGCTGCGGGCTGCCGCCGCGCGCTGCTGTTGCGCCATTTCGGCGAGGAGCCACCCGCCACTTGCGGCAACTGCGACAATTGCCTTGAGGCTCCGGACGTTACCGATGCCACCACGGTGGCGCAAAAGCTGTTGTCCGCCGTCTATCGCACCGGACAGAGTTTCGGCTTCGGCTATCTCGAGAAAGTGCTGTTAGGGCAGACCGACGAGCGGGTGATCCAGCGCGGGCATGACCAGATTTCGGTCTTCGGGATTGTCAGTGCAGACGAGGCGCATCTGCTGCGTCCGCTCTCGCGTGCGTTGCAAGCGCGGGGCAGCCTGACACCGACCGAACATGGCGGCATGATGCTGGCAGGCGACGCGCGCGCGATCCTGAAAGGCGAGGCGAAGGTCGAACTGGTGATCGCGCCCAGGACCGAGCGGCGCAAACGCAAGGAGCGTTCGGGCGGCGCCAATCCGGTCGGCGATCCGCTGTTCGATGCATTGCGCGCACTGCGCCGTGAGCTGGCGGCAGAAGCGGGTATGCCGCCTTATGTGATATTCCACGACGCCACCTTGCGCGAAATGGCCACAGCCCGCCCCGCCAGTCTGTCCGCATTGGGTCAGGTCGGCGGGGTGGGATCGCGCAAGCTGGAGGCTTACGGCGAGGCATTTCTCAGCGTCATCCGCCAGTACTGATTGCTTCGTTCCGGGTTTTCCACAGCGAGACGAGGATGCCGCCCGCAATCAGACCCAGCGTGACCAGAAGGCTGGCGAGTGGCGGAAACTTGCCCCCGTCCATAAGGAAGTCAGCAACAAAGATCTTCGAGCCGATGAACACCAGCACCAGCGCCAGCGCATATTTGAGATAGTGGAAGCGGTGGACCATCGCGGCCAGAGCGAAATAGAGCGCGCGCAAGCCCAGGATCGCCATGATGTTCGAGGTATAGACGATGAAGGTATCGGTGGTGATCGCGAAGATTGCCGGGACCGAGTCCACCGCAAAAACCAGATCAGCAAGGTTGATGACCACCAGCGCAAGGAACAGCGGTGTCGCAGCCGTCGCCAGTTTACCGGTCTTGCTGTCTGGCACTATCACGAAGAACTTCTGGCCGTGCAGGTCGGGCGTCACCCGCATGTGCTTTGATATAAAGCGTACAGCGGGGTTCTTTGCGACGTCCATCTCCTGATCACCGGTGAACAGCATTTTCACGCCTGTCGCGATCAGGAATGCGGCGAAGATATAGAGCGTCCAGTAGAAGTTCTGCACCAAGGCCGCCCCGCCCGCGATCATCAATCCGCGCAGCACGATTACCGCGATGATGCCCCAGACCAGCGCGCGATACTGATACATCCGGGGTATGGCGAAGTAGGTGAAGATCAGGCTGATCACGAAGACATTGTCGATCGACAGCGCCTTTTCGATGAAGAACCCGGTGTAATACTTCATGCCAAGGTCCGCGCCCTTTTCGGCCCAGACCCAGGCGCCGAAAAGTAGCGCGATGGTGATGTAGAAGGCGGAGAGTTTTAGGCTTTCCCCGATCCCCATCTCGCGGTCTTCCTTGTGGAGGATCCCGAGATCAAATGCGGTCAGCGCAGCGACGAGGCCGATAAAGCTCAGCCAGAACCAGACCGGGGTGCCCAGCCAGTCCATAGTCAGGAATTCCATGAGTTTGATCCTTGCGTATCAAAAGGTGCGCGCCGGAATGCCCGATCAGGGCACCCGGCGCTGCGGCAGGCTATCCGTGCTGGCGCACGGGACCCCGGGCCAGCCGGGTCAGCCGGTCCTTGATCGCAAGTTTGATCTTTTTGAGCCGCGCGACCTCGAACGGATCGGAAATACGGCTGTTTTGTGCGCGGCGAATCAGTTCATCGAGCTTCTGATGACGTTCGAGCAAGCGGAAGGTGCGGTCTGACATGGAATGTTCCCTATCGAGTGTTGAACAAAGCTCGATCGGATGCGCCGACGCATCGGGCAGGGACACTGGAAGGGGGGGAGAGTGCCCCGGACCCATATGCATCGGCGTCATCCGATGCGGTCCGACATCACGAAGCGCACTGCCGTTGCCAGCCAGTGCGCCGCGCCAGAGGGGCCCGGTCCGCTCTCAATAGATACGAACGCGATATTTCATTTTCAAGATTGAAACTACGGACGAGGCAAAATTTTTGCCTTTGCCGCCTGTTAACCGGCTCCGGGTTATGGCTTCGGCCATGCAACCGATAGTCCGCCTTTCGCTTTTCAGTGCCGCCGCTCTGGCTGCAGTGCTGCCGTCCATCAATAGCGCGGCCCAGCCTGAGGCGCGGTCCGATGCGCCTTATACCGTAATGGAAACCGGGCGCGGCTTTCAGCGCCTGCAGGATGCCGTCAGCGCCATCGGCGGTGGCACCGGCACCATCCGCTTCGCCTCGTTCGCCTTTGCCGACTGCGCCGTGCAGGAAGCTGGCGATATCCTCTATACCGCCGCCGTTCCCGGTCAGGCAGTGCTCGATGGGACCACTTGCGAAGGCAAGGCCGCACTTGTCCTGCGCGGCAACCGTGCGCGAATCGACGGGCTGGTATTTGCCAACATGGCGGTGTCTGACGGCAATGGCGCAGGCATCCGGTTGGAAAAGGGCGACCTTGTCGTCACCCAGACATGGTTCCGCGACAGCCAGCAAGGCATCCTGACCGCCAATGGCGAAACCGGCTCGATCAGTATCGACAAGTCGACATTCTCGCGGCTCGGCACCTGCGAAGGACCGGGTGGCTGCGCCCATTCAGTCTATATCGGCGATTACGGCGCGCTGAGCGTCACCCGCAGCCGGTTTGAGGCAGGACGCGGCGGGCACTATGTCAAAAGCCGCGCGGGGCGGGTGCAGATCACCGATTCGAGCTTTGACGATTCGGGCGGTCGCGCAACCAACTACATGATCGACCTGCCTGCCGGGGCCAGCGGACGAATCGCGAACAACTGGTTCGTACAAGGCAAGGACAAGGAAAACTACTCAGCCTTCATCGCGCTGTCGGCGGAGGGCAAAGTGCATTCGTCAGACGGGCTGACGATCGAGGCCAACAATGCGCGGTTGGCGCCGGGCGTTGATCGCGAGACCACGTTCGTCGCCGACTGGTCGGGCGACCGGCCGGTTGTCGGGGTCAATGTGCTGGGCGCGGGCTTGAAGCGGTATGAGCGGCGGTAGTACTTGCACTTTCCCTCTCCCGGAGGGGAGAGGATAGCGTAGCTTGCCCTGCAAGGGGCTAGCGCAGCTTGGAGAGGGGGTACCGGCCACGAAGGCTCAGAACCCCCTCTCCAGCTTCGGCTAGGCAGCAAGCTGCCAAGCCTTTGCATCCTCTCCCCTCCGGGAGAGGAAACGTTAAAGCACCACCCTGTCCTCTATCCGCGCGTCACAGCAAATGCCCCGCACGGTCGCGTTTGACCTCAAGATAGCGGGCATTGTGCGGGTTGGGCGGCAGACTGTGCGGCACCCGTTCGATAATTTCCACGCCCTCGCCTGCCAACGCCGCGACCTTGGCCGGATTGTTGGTCATCAGCCGGACCCTGCGCACCCCCAGCAGTGCCAGCATCCGCGCCGCAACAGGAAAATCGCGCGCTTCGCTGGGCAGGCCAAGCCGGGTGTTCGCATCAACCGTATCGAAGCCCTGATCCTGCAGCTTGTAGGCGCGCAGCTTATTGATTAGCCCGATGCCGCGTCCTTCTTGGCGAAGATAGAGCAAGACGCCCCACCCGCCAGCCTTGGCCTCATCGGCCATCGCCGCGAGCGCCGCATCCAGTTGCGGCCCGCAATCGCATTTGAGACTGCCCAGAATATCGCCGGTCAGGCATTCGGAATGCAGCCGAACCAAGGGCGCGCGGTCGCCGTTTTGCGTGCCGATCACCAGCGCCACATGTTCGCGCAGGTCGTCTGCTGAGCGAAACGCGACAATTTCGGCGTCATCACAGGCCGCAACGGGAAGCCGCGCGCGGGTCGCTATGGTGAGGCGTGCGGTGTCTTTCCACGCCGTCAGATCATCGGACGAAACCAGCTGCGCCTCGCCTTGCGGCAAGGGGTCCACCAGAAAAGCGGGAAGCACGCCCGCAAGCCGCGCCAGCTCCATCGCGGCCTCGCCAGCCGCGCGGTGCTCAAGCGTTTCAGCCAGAAACGGCCCTTTCATGGGATGGGCAAGATCCAGCGCCGGATCGGCCATCGCGCGGGCCAGCGTGAGGCCAAACGGTTCAGCGCCCCGGATCAGCACGGGCGCGTGCGGTTCGGCAGCCTCGCGCTGATTGGCAAGCTTGAGCGTCGCGGCGCGCGCAGCCGAAATCAGCATCCGCGGAGATGCCACATTATCACCAAAGCCCGTTTCCGCCGGGAGGAGCATAAAGGCACCCTCGATCTCGATAGGCCAGCCGTGGCGCAGCGCATCGAGCGCCAGCGCAACCCGCCTCGATGGGCTGGGGGCGGGACTTGTCACAGATCAAACTCGGTGATCAGCGGAACATGATCCGAGCATTGCTCCCACTGCCGCGTCTCTTCGACAATCCGGTGCGCGCGGGTCGTCGCCGCCAGATCGGGCGAGGCCCACATATGATCGAGCCGCCGCCCGCGATCCTTGCCCTGCCAATAGGTGCGGTAGGACCACCATGAATAATTACGCTCAGGCGCGGGAATATGTTTGCGGCCCAGATCGACCCAGCCGTGGGCATCGCGCAGGTGCCCCAGCGTTTCGACCTCAAGCGGGGTGTGGCTGACCACCTTGAGCAGCGCCTTGTGATCATAGACATCGCATTCCAGCGGGGCGAAGTTGAAGTCCCCCAGCAGCAGCGTCGGTCGGTCAATCTTTTCCGCCCAGCGGGTCATCCGCCCCAGAAAATCGAGTTTCTGGCCGAATTTGGGATTGACCGTGCGGTCCGCGACATCGCCGCCCGCCGGGATATAGACGTTTTCGATGATCAGGTCTTTGCCCGGCACAGTCAGTTCAATGCCAACGTGCCGCGCCTCACCATTGTCCTGCCAGTCATGGCGGCTGAATTCGCGAAACGGCAGGCGGCTGACCGTTGCGACCCCGTGATAGCCTTTCTGGCCATGCACCGCGCGGTGGATATAGCCGAGCTTCTCGAAGGCCTCGTGCGGGAACAGGTCCGCGACGGTCTTGATTTCCTGCAGGCACAGAACATCTGGCGCATGCTCGGTCAGGAACCGCGCAACCTGCGCCATGCGCAGGCGAACCGAATTGATATTCCAGGTGGCGACTGAGATCATGCGCGCGGCGTTAGTCGGTTTGCACGCGCTAGGGAACCTTGTTGGGTTGGGAAGAAAAGGGTTTCGCGCAGAGGCGCGGAGAAGAAGGGAGGCGCAGAGGAGTCTAAATTGCGGCTAAGCCGCGAGTGGAATTGAGCTTTGGATGAATGCGCAATGCCTGCGGCGCTTCCGGCCTCTCTGCGCCTCTGCGTGATCCCCTTGCCTTCTTGACGTGCGCACCAGACGCAGAAAACCCTCGTCCCGGGGGCATTGGGGACGAGGGTTCCTTGTGCGTTCGTCACGCTTGACTAGGCGGCCCAACCAGGAGGCGCGGGCAACAGGGGGGAAACCCACCTCAAAGCCGCTTCGTCGAGAAACAATCTAGGCGGTTTTGGCTTGCTGCGAAATGAACAACTCCATCAGGAGTGTCGCGTTTTGTCGCATCCGGCGCACATCGCGCGATGACGCGCCCCGCGCCATCGACGAGTGCCTATCGGCGGTTGGGCCGGCGCGGATCGTTCCATGCAAAAGCCGAATCGGCAATGGCAAGGCCATACTGGTGATTCGTCAGGCGAATAGTCGTGCGCTTGTTCTGCGAATCGAGTGCGACCCAGCTCACCAGCTCGAGCCCGCCGGGGGCAGAAGCCTTGCGCACGAAGATCATCGTGATCACGCCATATTCGGGATGCGCGCGATCCCGCACCTCGATACTGACAACATTGGGATCGGTGGTCGGCTGAAGCCGGCCAAAGCGCGCGACATCGCGGTTGGGATCGAGCAGCGCGCCAAGCGGACTGTTACCGATCGGCCAGCGCTGAACCTGGCGCACTTCGTAATCGATCAGCGTCAGCGCGCGGCCATCCGATACAATCAGCAAGGGCACGCCCGGCGCATACTGGAAGCGGATGCGGCCCGGACGCTTAAGCGTAAGCACGCCATTTGTGCGTTGACCGTTGCGGTCAGTCTGGACGAAATCGGCGCGGAGGGTGGATATCCCGCGCAGCGCGGTAACTGCACTGGCCAGCGGACCGGTGGCAGGAGCAGGAGAGGCAGGGGCCTGGGCAGAAGCCGCAGTCAGCGACAGCGGGGCCATAACGCCAAACGCCGCCAGAGCGGCGGCGCAGGTCAGTTTGCGAGAAGTCAGTTTCAGGTTTTTCATGCCTCGCCCTTAGGCGCGCAGCGTTGAACCCGCGCTGAACCTCAATTACTTGATCTTGGCTTCCTTGAACTCGACATGCTTGCGCACGACGGGGTCATACTTGCGGAAGGTCATCTTCTCGGTCGTGTTGCGCGGATTCTTCTTGGTTACATAGAAGAATCCGGTTTCGGCAGTCGATACCAGCCGGATCTTGACGGTTGCGGGCTTCGCCATGACCTAATCCAATTTCCTAAGCGGGCTGCAATCCACAGCCCTGAAACACCAAGAGCGGCGATTGTCCGCCGCCCGTTCAAGGTTGGGGCCATTGGGCGAAGCATGACGCAAAGTCAAGGCGTGGAATCAGCCTTTGAATGGCGCCAGCGGCTTTACCACGCCATAGTATTCTTCAAGCTGCGGATGACCGAGCGGGGCAAATTCGATTGCCGGTGGCGCGACGTGGAAATCAGGCAACCGGTCAAGCAGGTCGCGCAGCAGGGTCAGCCGCCCACGCCGCTGGTCGTTGAAATCAACCAGCGTCCACGGCGCGTCGTCGGTGTGTGTCGCGCCGAGCATAGCCTCTCGCGCCTGCGTATAATCCTCGTATTTCGTGCGCGCGGTGACATCGATGGGTGAGAGCTTCCAGCGTTTGAGCGGGTCTTCCAGCCGCTCCGCAAAGCGCTCTTCCTGCTTTTCCTGATCGCAGCACAGCCAGTATTTGAACAGCAGCACGCCGTCATCGACCAGTTGCTGCTCGAACAGCGGGGCCTGACGCAGGAATTGGCTGACCTGCGCCTCGCTGGCGAAACCCATGACCTTTTCGACCCCGGCGCGATTGTACCAACTGCGATCAAACAGCACCACTTCGCCCGCAGCGGGCAGGTGTGCGACATAACGCTGGAAGTACCACTGGCCCGATTCGCGCTCATTTGGCTTGGCGAGAGCAACCGTGCGGCATTGACGGCCTGAGATCAGCGACGAAATCGTCTCGATGGCGCCGCTCTTGCCCGCCGTATCGCGGCCCTCGAAGAGCACCATGATCCGCGCGCCGCTGGCCGCGGCCCAGCGCGCCATGGCAACCACCTCCCCGGACATCGGTTCGAGCAGCGCTTCGTAGTCCTTGCGGTCAAGCTTGCTCATGGCAAATTCCCTAGCGGAAATGGAAGAATGCCAGCGCGGCGATGCCGGCGGCAATCCGGTACCAGGCAAAGGGCGCAAAGCCCGCACGGCTGACATAGGCGACGAAAGCACGGATCACTGCCAGCGCAACAATGAAGCTGACCACGAAACCTATTGCAATCTCGCTCCAGCCAACCGGGCCAAGCCCTGCGGCCAGCGCATCACGGTTGTCCCACAGCTCCAGCGTCGATGCGCCCATCATCGTTGGTACCGCAAGGAAAAAGCTGAATTCCGCCGCTGTGCGCCGCTCGATCCCCATGGCAAGCGCCCCCATGATCGTCGCGCCCGAGCGGCTGACACCGGGAATCATCGAAACACATTGCGCAAGGCCAACCCCCAGCGCCTGGCGCGCGGGAAGTTGGGCGACCCCGCTTTTGGGGCCCGGCTTGGCCACGCGCTCAATCGCCAGAATCGCGATGCCGCCAAACAGCAGCGCCCAGGCGACAACCATCGGGCTGCCCAACATGATGTCGATATAGTCCTTGAGCGCGAAGCCCAGAATGGCCGACGGCAGGAATCCAAGCAGGATATTGCGCAGGAACGCGAGGCTGGTCGGATCGAGCCGCAACAACCCGCGCCCCACGGCCCAAAAGGTGCGCCAGTATTGCACCACCACTGCCAGGATCGCCCCCAGCTGGATGACCACGTTGAACACCTTCCATTGTTCAGAATCGTAGCCGAAAAGTTCGGAGGCGAGAATCAGATGGCCGGTGGAGGAGACCGGAATGAACTCGGTCAGGCCCTCGACAATGCCGAGGAGAATGGCGGTCAGCACTAAATCCATGGTGCGCGGGTTTGCCGGGCTGGCGAGGCAAGTCAAGCCCTGTCACTTAGCCACTCCCCAGTGGGGAAAAGGAATTGCGCCGGCCCATCCCCTTCCGTCATCCTGAACTTGTTTCAGGACCCATTTCTCGGCACGGCTCCGTCACTGCTGGAATGCACCCAACCTCACGTTTTGCGTTTCTCCGTCGAAAACGGATTTTTCGGCACAATGGGTCCTGAAACAAGTTCAGGATGACGGAAGTTTCTAATTCCAATGCTACCAAATCCGCACGCGCTGTTCGGGTGGCAGGTACAGCTTGTCACCCGGTTTCACGTCGAAGGCCCGGTACCATTCGTCGAAATTGCGCACGACGCCGTTGATCCGGTATTTCGGCGGCGAGTGCGGCGCGGTTACCATCAACTGGCGCGCAATCGGCTCGCGCTCCTGCCCCCGCCATACCTGCGCCCAAGCCATGAAAAAACGCTGATCGCCGGTGGTACCGTCAATCACGGGCGCGGGCCTGCCGTTCAAGGATAACTGATAGGCGCGGTAAGCCATGCTCAGCCCGCCCAGATCGCCAATATTTTCGCCCAGCTTCAGCGCGCCGTTCAGGCAGGTCTTGCCCGCATCGAACGGACAAAAGCCTGAATACTGCCCTACCAGCTTGCTGGTCAGCCCCTCGAACGCCGTCCGGTCTTCGGGCTTCCACCAATCGCGCAAGTTTCCTGCGCCATCCGATTTGGAACCCTGATCATCAAACCCGTGGCCGATCTCATGTCCGATAACCGCGCCAATCGCGCCATAATTCACTGCCGGATCGGCAGTAAGGTTGAAAAACGGCGGTTGGAGGATCGCGGCGGGAAAGACGATCTCGTTGAACGTCGAGTAGTAGTAGGCATTGACCGTCTGCGGCAGCATCAGCCAATCACTGCGATCAACGGGCTTGCCCAGCCGAGCGATCTGAAAATCAAGCTCCCAGCGCGTGGCCGCGATCCGGTTGGCCAACGGCTGGCCAGCGGACAAGGCCAAGCCCTGATAGCGCTTGAAGCGGGTGGGCGTGCCAATCTTGGTGGTGAAGGCGGCAAGCTTGGCCGCAGCCTCGCGGCGGGTATCCGGTCCCATCCATTTGAGCTCGGCAAGGTTTGCGCCCATGGCGCGGCGCAGATTGCCGACCAGCCGGGCCATGGCCACGCGGCTTGCAGGCGGGAAATAGCGTTTGACGTAAATCTGACCCAGCAGCTCGCCGATCTGGCCCTCCACGGCAGCGATACCCCGCTTCCAGCGCGGGCGCTGCTGCGGCTGGCCGCTAAGCAGCGTGCCGAAAAACGCAAACTGCGCGGCATCAATATCGGCAGGGAGCACCGATGCATGGTCGGTGAGGAAATGGGTCGTGAGATAGGCTTGCCAGCTCGCCAGTGGAACCTCGTCAATCAGCCGAGCGGTCGCGGGAACCCCGCCGCCGATCTTGGCCAGTTGTTCAGGGGTGAGCTTTGCCGCTGCGCGCTCTTCATCGGTGGGCGGAACTTCGCTGACGATGACATAGGCCGCACCTCCCACGCCCGACTTGTCGAGCAGGCTCCGCAGCGTGCTGCCCGGTGCCAGCTCCGACAATTCTTCAAGCGTTAGCCTGTTATAGGTGAGATCACGGTTGCGGCCGATGGTGCGGTCCCACATCGCGCGCGCCATCTGTGTTTCCAGATCGAGCACCGCCTGCGCAGAGCCGCGCGGATCGGCATTGCCTGCCCGGGTCAGCAGAAAGGTCAGATAATCAAGATACTTGCTGCGAATTTCGACAAATCGCGGCGTGTCCGAGAGATAATAGTCCCGATCAGGCAGGCCGAGCCCACCTTGCCCAAGATAGAGCGCGTTTATTGCACTGTTCTTGGCGTCGGCACCGATGCCGGTGCCCAGCGGCGCAGCAAAGCCCGGCGCAGCAAACAGCGCGATCAGATCGTCGCGGTTCCGGGCGGCATTGATCCGGTCAAGATAGGGCTTGGCCGGAGCCATGCCTGCCGCCTCGATTGCCACCGTATCCATGAACGCCGCATAGGCCGCAGCAAGCCGCGCCTCAGGCGAACCAGCGGGCCATTTGCGCAATTTCAATCCATCCAGAATCCCGCGCAACCGCTCTTCCGACAGGTCCCCTAACTGGCTGAACGCACCGACGCGCGATTTGTCGGCAGGCATCTGGTATGTGTCGTTCCACTTGCCGTTGACGTGACGATCAAAATCGTCGCCCGGCTTGGCGGCGGGGTCAATATATTGGGTCTGGATGCCGAACCGGCCCCATTCTCCCGGCGCCTGGGCCGCCGCAGGCGCGGCAAGACAGACCAGCGCCAGCGGAGCAGCGAGGCAGACAGACAGATAACGGATCATGTCAGGGCTTTCGTGTCGGAATCAGCTGGCAGATTGGAGCTGCCGATCGTCAAATTGCAACGAGGCGAGCCGGGCGTAAAGTCCCCCGGCGCGGCTTAACACATCGTGACTGCCCTCCTCGACAATGCGGCCCTTATCCAAGACGATGATACGGTCTGCTGCACGAACCGTGGCCAGTCGGTGGGCGATGACCAGCGTGGTGCGGCTCTTCATCAGCCGGTCGAGCGCGTCCTGCACCAGCCGCTCGCTTTCGGCATCGAGGGCGCTGGTCGCCTCATCGAGCAGCAGGATCGGCGCTTCACGCAGCAGCGCACGGGCAATCGCGATTCGTTGACGCTGTCCGCCCGAGAGGCGCGCGCCGTCTTCACCCAGGAACGTATCCAGCCCTTGCGGCAGTTCGCGCAAGAAATCCTCGGCATTGGCATCCCGCGCCGCTTGCCAGATCGCCGCATCGTCGGCCTGCCAGTTGCCATAGCGCAGATTGTCGCGGGCATCGGCGGCAAAGAGAATTCCTTCCTGCGGCACCAAAGCAAAGCGGCGGCGCAAGTCAGCAGGATCAGCCGAGGTCAGCGGCACGCCGTCGAGTTTGATGACGCCAGCCTGCGGATCATAAAACCGCTCAGCCAACTGAAACAGCGTCGATTTTCCCGCGCCCGATGGGCCCACGATAGCCACCGTCTCACCCGGCTCGATCTTGAGCGTGAAGTCCGCCAGCGCGGCAACCTCTGGCCGCGAGGGGTAGCGGAAGGTTACATGCTCGAAAGCCAGCTGTCCGCGCCCCGGCGATGGCAGCACGGCAGGTCGTGCGGGCGGCGCAATTGTGGGCTTTTCATTGAGCAGTTCGTTGAGGCGGCTCGCTGCACCAGCACCGCGCACCAGATCGCCGTAAACCTCGGTAAGTGAGCCGAATGCGCCCGCCACCAGACCGCCCGTCAGCACGAAAGCAGCTATCGTCCCGCCGCTGATCGTGCCGCGTGCCACCGCCAGCGCGCCTTCGCGCATCAGCAAGGTCAGCGCGCCAAAAACCAGCAGCATGACGACTGCGGTCATCGCGGCCCGGATGGTGATCCGCCGCTTGGCAGTCTCAAAACTGCGCTCGACTGCGGCGCCAAAGCGCTCCGCCTCGCGCGCTTCCTGATTGAACGCCTGAACGATTTTCACCGCTCCCAGCACTTCGGCCACCAAGGCGCCGATATCCGCCACCCGGTCCTGGCTGTAACGTGAGACATTCCGCAAACGGCGGCTGAACCAGACAATCGGCCCGATAATCACCGGGATCGCCAGCACTAGCCCCAAGGTCAGCATCGGCGCGAGCGCGAACAGGAAGGCAATGCCGCCCACCGCCATGATCAGGTTGCGCAGCGCGACCGAGACGGTCGTTCCCACCACCTGTTCGATCAACGCGGTGTCGGCCGTCATGCGGCTGGAGATTTCCTTAGGGCTGTTTTCCTCGAAGAACCCCGGCGCCAAACGCAGCAGGTTGTTTTGCACTGCGAGCCGGATATCGGCGACCACCCGCTCGCCCAGCCACGATACCGAATAGAACCGCACCGCCGTTCCCGTCGCCAGCACCACGACAATGGCGAGCAGGATCAGGAACCAGTGCTCAACCGTGGCGGGATCGCTGCCGCGCGCAAAGCCCTTGTCGATGATCTGGCTGAAGCCCCATGGAATTCCGAGCGTTGCGGTGGCTGTAACGGCGAGTGCTGCCAGCGCCACCGCCACGCGGCCGGGATAGGCTGCGGCAGCCAACCAGATCATGCGCAACGGCCCGAGTGTCCGCGCCGCAGCTACGGGAGCGGCGGCGGGCAAATCGCTGTTGGTTTCGGCGTCCATAGCGCGCCCCTAGCCCAGCTAGGCATGCAAGGCAAAGCGCGCTTGATCGCCAATTTGCTGCGCTGCAATATGGTGCTATGTAATGACGCAAGGCGCGGGACTCATCGCGCTACAAGCGAAGGACCGCCAGTGCTCTATCAGTCCTATGAAATGCAGCGGATGATGCGTGATGCCGCCTCCGCATGGAGCGCGATGGCGAGCGAGATGTTTTCCAGCCCGGCAATGATGTTTGCGACCGGTGGTCAGTCAGCCGTCCCTGCGGCGGCACTCGATGTATATTCCCACGCCACTGCGCCGCGCGGCAAACCCACCTTCGGGATCGATGTGATCGAGCTGGACGGACAGACATTTCCGCTGGCCGAATCGGTGGTGCTGCGCCGCCCCTTCGGCAATCTGCTGCGCTTTGCCCATGCCGGCCTACCTGCGGATGCGCCGCGCCTGCTGATTGCCGTGCCGATGAGCGGCCACTATGCCACGCTGCTGCGCGGCACGGTTGAGCGCATGGCGACACGCGCCGTAGTCTATGTCACCGACTGGGCCGATGCGCGGGAAGTGCCACTGACCGAAGGCCACTTTGATCTTGATGATTACATTGATTATCTGATCGCCTTTCTGGAACACATCGGCCCCGGCGCGCATATGCTGGCGGTGTGCCAGCCATCGGTTCCCTGCTTTGCCGCGACCGCGATCATGGGGGCCAGCAACCATCCTTGCCGCCCGGCCACGCTGACGATGATGGGCGGGCCAATCGATACCCGCCAATCGCCGACCGAGGTTAACCGGCTGGCGCTGGAACGCCCGCTAAGCTGGTATGAAAACAGCGTGATTGCCACAGTTCCTGCCGGTTACCCGGGGTCGGGGCGCGAAGTTTATCCTGGCTTCCTCCAGCTCACCAGCTTCATGTCGATGAATCTCGCGAACCATCTGAACAGCCACTATGCGATGTTCAAGAATGAGCTGGCAGGCGAAGACCAGAAAGTCGCGGCAACCAAGACTTTTTATGAAGAGTACCGCTCGGTCTGCGACATGACTGCCGAATTCTACCTCCAGACGGTCGACAAGGTTTTCCAACAACAGGCGCTCGCTCGCGGCAAATTCACGCACCGGGGCCTTGCCGTCGATCCCGGCGCAATTCGCGATACCGCCATTTTCGCCATCGAGGGCGAACGCGATGACATTTCCGGCATCGGCCAGACCAAGGCCGCGCTCGATCTAGCCAGCGGGCTCGCCGCGACTCGCAAAAAATACGTCTTGGCCGAGGGCGTCGGACACTACGGCATCTTCAACGGCAGCGCGTGGCGCAGCCGCATTGCGCCGCTGGTCGAAGAATGGATTTTGCAGCACGAGGTCGCGCGCTAAACGGCTTTCGTGGCGCGATTCCTATCAAAACAGCCCTGAACTGGGGCGTCCGGGCGCAGTCACTTGCGCCCGGAATTGGCAATTGCCAGTCAAATGCTCTATATTGGCCTTGTGCAACGCTTGGTGAAACGCCGTGACCTTCTGAAAGGAGGCCTGACTGCGGGAGCAATTCTCGCCCTGCCGTCGCGCGCGCTGGCTCAGTCAACCATGAGAGATCCTCTCGGCTCAGACTTCGACCGCATCTTCGGACAAGGTGCCGTTACACCGCCCTCCCCGCCGGTCTATGTTCCGCCAGCGCCGCCAGTCAATGATCCAGCATACATTCGCCGCCTGAGCGAAGTTGCGCGCCGCGAACGTGACCGGGCTGGATCAAAACTGTGGCGCACTGACATTGTCGGGATTGCCGATTTCGGCCGTTCGTCTGCACTGCCGCGCCTGCATTTCGTCAACATGGAAAACGGCACGGTGCGCTCGTTTCTGGTCGCCCATGGCCGGGGCTCGGACCCGCAGCATGACGGCTGGCTGAAGGTTTTTTCGAACTCCGTTGGTTCCGAGGCCACTTCACGCGGCGCCTATCTCACGTGCGAGTGGTACAAGGGCAAATACGGCACCTCGATCCGGCTCGAAGGCCTGGATGCGGATAATTCGCTTGCCCTCCCCCGCGCGATCGTGATGCACCCAGCGGCCTATGTCGATCAGGCGATGGCGAACCAATGGGGCAAGATCGGACGCAGCGAGGGGTGCTTTGCGATGTCACAGGCCGATTTCAACGAAGCGCTGTGGCACCTGTCGGGCGGGCGATTGCTCTATGCGGACCGCATATCGCAGGTTTGATTGTGGTCACTTCAATTTGCCGTCATCCCCGCGAAAGCGGGGACCCATCTCCGAACCATTCCGCATGAGCGGCGGCTGGGTCTATATCCTCGCCAACCGCAAACAAGGCGCGCTGTACACTGGCGTCACCGCCGACCTCGCTGCACGGATGGTTCAGCACCGCGAAGGAACGGGCAGCTCGTTCTGCAAAAACTACGGAATTTCCCGCCTTGTCCATGCTGAATGGCACGACACCATAGAAGATGCCATCGCTCGCGAGAAGGCCGTCAAAAAGTGGCGCAGGGCCTGGAAGATCGAGCTCATCGAGGGCGGCAACCCGGACTGGCGGGATCGCTGGTTTGATCTTTTGAAGTGAATGCAATGTGGATGAGGTGGGTGATGGGTCCCCGCTTTCGCGGGGATGACGGCACTTGAGAGGTTCGCTTAAATTACAGCGGATTATCCAACTTGATGATCGCCTCGGTGCTTGTGCGCTGGCTGGTCTTGACTGCGCGGGGCCGGGTAAAGCTCGTCAACACGGCGGCATCGCGGCCATAGATATCGGCAAATGAGGTCAGCTTTCCGGTTATGTCCTGCCCGACGGTGAAATAGGTGATGTAGACCGGGAAGGTCTTGGTCATCGTCACCTTGTTGTATTTACCCGAATCGGCCAGTTCGACCGCCTTGTCGGGGGTCATGTCCGCGCCCAGAATAGCCATGGTCATGCCCAGTTCCTGCGCGCGTTCGGTGCGCACGCAGCCATGGCTGAGGGCGCGATTGGGCGCGCTGAACAGATTGCGGTTGGGGGTGTCATGGAGATAGATCGCATGGGGATTGGGCATGTCGATCTTCATCAGGCCAAGCGAATTGTTGGGGCCGGGCTGTTGCACCACGGTGACGAAACCATTGGCCGCGCGGCTGACCTTATAGCCCCGGCGCGCTGCCGAAGCCGGATTGGCCAGCAATTCGCGCCCCAGCCCTTCGCCGACCACAATCGACTGCGGCACAGTCCAGGTCGGATTGAACACCACTGCCTCGACCGTTTCGGTGAGCTGCGGGGTCGCGGTGCGCCCAGGCTTGCCCACGATGGTCCGGTAGGTGCGCACAATCCGGTCACGGGTGGCCAGCCGCAGCTGATACTCGGGTATATTGGTGATCAGATAGAGCAGCCCCAGATCCTGCGGCAGCCAGCGCCAGCGATCGACATTGGCGCGGATCAGTGCGCGGCGGCGCACTTCAGTTCTGGGAGTTGCGGCCAGCGCGGCCTTGAGCGCCTGATAGTCCGAATGGGTCGGCGCAAGCCCCGCCAAAACACCGGCGACGTCATGCGTATCGAGCGCCTTTGCCATCAGGGCAGCCGTAGGGTTGGTGTCGACATCGGGATCGACCGCAAACCACTGCAACCGCGACGGTATCGGGGTTCGGCCATCGCGCAGGTCTTCGGCAAGCCAGACAAAGCTCTTGCTCGCCGCCATATCGAGCGCCGGGCCGGGGCCTGCAGCAATCGCAGCGCTGAGCGCATCCGGGCGATAATCGTCCGGGATCAGGCCTTCTTCCTCGACCGTGCGGATCACACCCAGCAGCGCGCGCGCATCGGCCAGCGACCACGCCATGACGGGATCAAGCGGTGGGGCGGGCGGGGTGACTACAGGCGGTATGGGCACCGGCACCGGTGTCGTCGTCATCGAGGGCGCTGCTACCGGAGCAGGCGCGGGGCTCGGAGACGGCGTGGCACCGCCGCTTTGCGCCATTGCAGGCTGCGCGGCCAAAAATGCTGCTGCCAAAACGCCTGCTATCGGCCAGACCGTGTTAAACCCGTGTCGCATAACCGAAGTGCATTCCTGTTCTGGCGGCAAGCACCTTGCCGCAACCGTTGCCTATATTGCCTGCTGCAACGCTCTTCTTCAAGGAGCACAGCTTTCTATGCGATGAATTACTGGGGGAATTACCGGGAAACCACCGGGGATGATGACGCGCGGCCAAGCCTCGCCTAAGCGATCTCCATGCCGCGCAGTCACCCGCTCTTGCCCTTTCTAGCCGCCGCCCTCGGCATTGCCACCTTCAGCGTGATGGACGCCTTGATGAAGCGGGCCTCGATTGAAGCCGGGGTTTACAACGCCATGCTGTTTCGCAGCCTGTTTGCCGCCTTGCTGGTGCTGCCGGTGTGGCTGCTGGGCGGCGGACGCTGGCCGGGCCGGGCC
>JANPPM010000060.1:0-16386 GCA_031428495.1 Novosphingobium sp. | reverse complement strand
GGTGCCCAGAAGAGGACTCGAACCTCCACGCCCTTGCGAGCGCCAGCACCTGAAGCTGGTGCGTCTACCAATTCCGCCATCTGGGCACGGGGCGCATCGCCGCTTTGCGGTGCGCCGGGTAGGAGCGGGCCGATAGCGGGGTGGCCCTTGGCTTGTCAACGCCAATCGCGCGGCTAGCCCGCCTATTGGCCAAGGGCGGTTGCACTCGCGCGGTATGCCGTGGCATTGGGGCATCAGCAGGTTCGGAGACACGGTTTTTCATGGCACAGGCGCAAGACGACAAGTCTGGGAACGACAGGGCATTACGGGACAAGCTGGTGGTGCTGTTTGGCGGCAGCGGGTATTTCGGGCGGCATGTGGCGCAGGCCTTGCTGGCGCGCGGGGCACGCCTGCGGATCGCCAGCCGTAATCCCCAGCGCGCCTTTGCACTGAAACCGCTGGGCAATCTTGGCCAGGTCCAGCTGGCGCGCTGTGATGTAACCAAGCCAGATCAGGTTGCGGCCGCGCTGGCTGGGGCTGATGCCGCCGTCAATATGGTGGGGGCCTTCGCCGGGGACCTTGATGCGCTGCAAGGGAGCGGCGCGGGAATGGTGGCCGGGGCAGCGCGAAGTGCCGGAGCTACAGCCTTCGTCCAGGTCTCGGCAATCGGCGCGGACGAAGCATCGGCAGTGGATTATGCGCGCACCAAGGCCGAGGGCGAGGCAGCCGTTCTAGCAGCGTTTCCGGCGGCAAGCATTCTGCGACCGTCCCTGCTGTTCGGAGCAGACGATGCTTTTACCACGATGTTTGCCGGGCTGATCGCCAAGCTGCCCGCACTGCCGGTATTCGGGCCTGAGGCGAAGCTCCAGCCGCTGTTTGTCGATGATGCCGCTGAGGCGGTCGCCAAGGCGCTCGCCAATCCGGGGCGGCATGGCGGCAAGACCTTCGAGATTGCCGGACCTGAAGTTATCACCATGCTCGAATTGCATCAGCGCCTCGCGGCCGCGCAAGGCCGCACGCGGTATTTCGCGGCGCTGCCCGATTTTGTCTCGGAGGCTTTCGCCACGCTGACTGGCTGGCTTCCGGGGGCGCCGCTGTCGCGCGATCAGTGGGCGCTGCTCAAGTCAGGCAACGTCGCGTCAGGCAAACTGCCGGGGCTGGCGGAGCTGGGTGTGATGCCGCATCCTATGGGACTGTTTCTCGACCGCTGGATGGTGCGCTTTCGCAATCACGGGCGGTTCGGCGCGAAATAGCGCTCCAGAGTTTACCCGTCGACGTCCGCATAGTGGCTGGGCGGCTGGATAACGTCCATCCGCTCAGACAACAGCGGGCGAAAGCTCGGGCGGCTCTTGAACACCGAATACCAGCCGCGCGACTGTTCGTGGCTCGACCAGTCGATGCCGCCGAGATAGTCGGCGACCGAGATCTGCGCGGCGGCGGCCAGATCGGCAAGGCTCATCGTCGCGCCTGCCAGCCACGGGCGGCGATCAATCAGATAATCGATGTAATAAAGATGCTCATGCGCCAGTTTCATTGCGTGGCGCAGCGCTTTGGAATCGGGCGACTGGCGCAGGATCAGCCGCTTTTTCATTCGCTCGAGCAGCAGCGGCGCGGTGACGTCCTCATAGAAATTTTCGTCAAACAGGGCGACCAGTCGCCGCACTTCGGCGCGGCCTACCGCAGTGCCTGAAATCATCGCGTTCTTATCGCTGGTTTCTTCAAGGTATTCACAGATCGCGCGGCTATCGCACAAGGTGATGCTTTTTTCCGGATCATGCAGCACCGGGGTGCGCCCCGCCGGGTTGAGCGCGAGGAATTCATCGCGGCCATCCCACGGGTTTTCGCGCCACAATTCGTAGGCGATGCCCTTCTCGCTCATCAGCAGGCGCAGCTTGCGGCTGAACGGGCACAGCGGGAATTGATAGAGCTGCCACATGGGCCAAGGCTATTGCCCATAGTGCCCCGCGCCGTCCACCCACCGCATCGCCGCACAGAGGTGAAATCGAGTGGATAACCTTGGCGCGAAGACCTATGACCCTGATCGAATCAAGATCAAACGGGAGAGACCAATGTTCAGTCATGTCGTCGTCGGCAGCAATGACCTTGCCAAGTCCAAAGCATTCTATGACGCGGTCTTCGCCGCGATGGGTGGCAAGCCCGGCATGGATATGGGCACACGGCTGGCCTATGCGCACAAGGGCAGCAATTTCATGGTGACCAAGCCGATCAACGGTGAGGCGGCATGTTTTGCCAATGGCGGCACGATCGGTTTCTCAATGGACAGTAGCGAGCAGCTTCAGGCCTGGCATGATGCCGGCGTTGCGGCCGGCGGCACCAGCTGCGAGGATCCTCCCGGCGTGCGCGACCTGGGCTTTGCCAAGCTCAACCTTGCCTATCTGCGCGATCCGGATGGCAACAAGCTTTGCGCCATGCTTCCTGCGGCCTGAGAGGAATAGTCCTGTGAAATTGATGAACCTGCGGGTCGGCTGCAACGATCTCGATAAGGCACGTGCCTTTTACGACGCGACCTTCGGCGCTCTGGGCGTCGAGCGTGCGCCACTGCCGCCCGAATATCCAATTGCCATGTACAAATTGCCCGGCGGCCCGAACTTCGCCGTTGGCCCGGCACGCGATGGCGGTCCGGCAACCCATGCCAATGGCGGGACGATCCTGTTTGGCGCGGATAACGAGGAACAGGTCGCGGCATGGCATGCGGCGGGCATGGCAAATGGCGGAAGCTGCGAGGGCAAGCCCGAACCCAAGCCGCAGGCCCCCGGTTCGTTCGGTGCCTATCTGCGCGATCCGGATGGCAACAAACTTGCGGCCTTCTTCAATCTCAATCTCCCCTGATAGCCAACCAGACGCGGCAGCGGCGGTGCGCGCAGTCGAAGTCCGCAAGGACGGAAGCCGCCGCGCCGCCAACCGCATCTGGGTGCCCGAAGCACCCGTTGCGCTCGAATTCAATGGCCTCGCCTATGCGGTGATGATGGCGACCCCGGCGGACCTCGCCGATTTCGCCACCGGCTTTGCCTTGAGCGAAGGACTGGCGACGCATGCTGGCGATATTACCGACATCGCGGTTGCCGAAGTGGAAGCCGGATGGATCGTCCGCGCGGCGCTTTCCGGGCTTGGCGCGGAACAACTGGGCGAGCGGGTTCGCACGCGGGTTGCCGAATCGAGCTGCGGGCTGTGCGGGATTGAAAATCTTGAGGCGGTTGCCAGGCCGCTACCCCGCGTTGGACCGCATAAGCCACTCAATCACAGAGCCATTTTCGCCGCGCTTGATGCGCTCAAGTCAAGCCAGCCGCTCGGCCTCACCACGGGCGCATCGCATGCTGCGGCGTGGGCCGACTGCACGGGCGCGTTGGGACTGGTGCGCGAGGATGTCGGACGGCACAATGCCCTCGACAAGCTGGTGGGCGCCATGGCGCGCAAGGGGCACGCATTGTCCCCCGGCTTCGTTATCTCGACCGCGCGGTGCAGCTATGAGATCGTCGAGAAAGCCGTGCGCGGCGGCGCGACAGCACTGGTGACGGTGTCTCTGCCCACCAGCATGGCGGTGGCACGCGCTGCAGCCGCAGGGCTCAGCCTGTGGGTACTGGCGCGGGACGATTCGGTGCTGGTGGTGAACGATGCGTCGTCCCGGACTTGATCCGGGACCGGTGGCCGGATCAATTCGCCCGAGGGGAAAACTCCAGCGGTCCCGGGTCAGGCCCGGGACGACGGCCTATCGCGAAAGCAGATAGATCGCGTGCTCGGCGCGCAAATTGGCTGCGCCAGCGCTGATCTGGCGGTCGCGTGAGAGGAACCAGGCGCGTTCGACCTTGATCCCGCGCGCCGCCACCAGATCGCGGAAATCCGCAATCGACAGGTGGTGAATATTTGGCGTCTCATACCAGGCAATCGGCAGCAGCCGCGTCACTGGCATCCGCCCCCCGGCGAGCAACGACAGCCGCACCCGCCAATGGGCAAAGTTGGGGAAACTGACGAATGCCTTGCCGCCGATCCGCAGCAGTTCTTCCAGCGCGCGGTCGGGCCGCATCATTGTCTGCAAGGTCTCGCTGAGAATCGCATAGTCGAACGAATGATCGGGATAAAATGCGAGATCGGCCCCGGCATCACCCTGGATCACCGAGAGCCCCTTGGCGACGCAGCTGGCGACATTGGCGGCGTCGATCTCCATGCCCCGCGCATCGCACTGTCGTTCATCGCGCAGGGCCTCAAGCAGCGTCCCATCACCGCAGCCGACATCGAGCACGCGGGAGCCAGGCGCGACATGGGCGGCAATCAGCGCAAGGTCCGGACGCGAGGGGGTTTGGGGCGCACTCATGGCCGCAGGAACCCGGCGACAACCCGGTCCAGCGCGGGCACATCCAGCAGAAAGCTGTCATGGCCGAACGGCGCGGACAGCTCGACGAAGCTCACCGGCGCGCCCGCTGCGTTCAACGCATGGGCAAGGCCGCGTGACAATTCGGTAGGGTAGAGCCAGTCGCTGTCAAAACTGACCACGCAGAACCGTGCCTTCGTCGCGGCGAAGGCATCCGCGAGTCGCCCGCCGTGATCCTCGGCGAGATCAAAATAGCTCATCGCGCGCGTGATATAGAGATAGGAATTGGCGTCGAAGCGGTCCTTGAAGCTCGCGCCTTGATGCCGCAGATAGCTCTCCACCTGAAAGTCGGCATCGAAACCAAAGGTTTTCGCGCCCTTGGTGCCATCAGGCCGATCCTGCAGCCTTCGCCCGAACTTCTCGGTCAGGCTGCTCTCCGACAGGTAAGTGATATGTGCCGCCATCCGCGCGACGGACAGCCCGGCATCGGGAGCTCGGCCGCTGTCATAATAGCTGCCACCCTGCCAATCGGGATCGGCCATGATCGCCTGCCGCCCGACTTCCTGAAAGGCGATGTTCTGCGCAGGCATGGTCGCGGTGCCTGCGATGCACAGCACCCGCTCGGCAATATCGGGCCAGTTTGCCGCAAGGCTGAGCCCCTGCATTCCGCCCATCGAGCCGCCCACCACCGCATAAAGCCGTTCGATCCCCAGCCTGTCCAGCAGGGCGACCTGCGCGCGCACCATGTCGCGGATGGTGATCACCGGAAAGCGCATGGCATAGGGCGCGCCGTCTGACGCGGGACTGCCCGGCCCGGTCGAGCCCATGCAGCCGCCCAGCACATTGGCGCAGATGACGTGAAACCGGGCGGTGTCGATTGGCTTGCCCGGCCCGACCATCCGGTCCCACCAGCCCGGCTTGCCGGTGACCGGATGCTGGCTGGCGACATATTGATCGCCGCTGGTGGCGTGGCAGATGAGGATCGCATTGTCGCGCGTGGGCGAGAGCGTGCCGTAGGCCTCATAGGCGATGCGCACGCCATCGAGGCTCTGGCCGCTGTCGAGTGGCAGCGGCTGCGCGAGAGTAAGCACCTCGCTAATAGTAATCGGGACTTCGCTGGCCATGGTCGGAAAGCGAATTGGGGGACGGGTGATAGGCTGTCAATGCCGCGCCCCTTTGCACGCCTGTTGCAATTGCCCTAAAGCGCCGCGCCATGAGCCTCGCACCGCAGCCCAAACCCTGGATCGCCGCGATCCACGCCTATATCCCCGGCAAGAGTTCCGGCGCAGACGGCCGTCCGCTGATCAAGCTGTCTGCCAACGAGAACCCGCTGGGCACCAGTGCCAAGGCATTGGCGGCACGCGAGACAGCAGTTGCGCCCTCGATTTACCCGGACGCTGACAGCATTGCCCTGCGTGCGGCGCTGGGGAAACTCCATGGGATCGAACCGTCGCGCATCCTGTGCGGCACCGGCTCGGGCGAGTTGCTTGCTGTTGCCGCCAGTGCCTTTGCCGGGCCGGGCGACGAGGCGATTTACGTCCGCTATGGTTTTTCGCTCTATGACATCGTCATTCGCCGCAGCGGCGCGGTGCCTGTGGTCGCGCCAGATGCCGATTACGGCACCGATGTCGATTCCCTGCTGCCCTTGGTCAATGACAAGACGCGGCTGGTGTTCGTCGCCAATCCCAATAACCCGACCGGCAGTTTTCTGCCGAAGGGCGAGATTGCCCGGCTGCACGCCGCCCTGCCCGCAGATGTTTTGCTGGTGATCGATCAGGCCTATGCCGAATATGTCGCGCCGCAGGACGATGACCGCGCGCTGGATCTGGCCGCACGCCACGGCAATGTGCTGGTCACGCGCACCTTCTCCAAGGCTTACGGGCTGGCGGGCGACCGCATCGGCTGGGCGACTGGTTCTGCCGAACTTATCGAAGTGCTCAACCGGATTCGCGGCGCGTTCAACCTCAGCAATGTGGGTCAGGCCTCGGCCTTGGCGGCGGTAGAGGATCAGGCCTTCGTTGAAATGTCGCGCCGCCATAATGCGGCAGAACGCGCGCGTTTCGTCACGGCGGTGGAGGCCCTCGGCAATCATGGCCTGCGCGTGGTGCCCAGCGAGGCCAATTTCGTGCTGATACTGTTCGAGGGAGCCTTGTCTGCCGAGGTGGCCTACAATGGCTTGATGGAGCGTGGCACAATCACCCGCTGGCTGCCGGGGCAGGGCCTGCCACACGGCCTGCGCATCACCATCGGCACCGCAGAGCAAATGGACGCGATATCGCGTGCCTTGCGCGAAATGGCGGAAGCAGCGAAATGACTTTTCAACGCATTGCCATCATCGGCCTCGGCCTGCTCGGCGGCTCGATCGGCCTTGCTGTGCGCCAGCACCTGCCGGGTGCCGTAACAACTGGTTATGATGCCGACTCCGCGACCCGCCTGCGCGCGCAAGAACGCGGCCTTGCAGACACCATCTGCGACACCGCCGCCGAGGCCGTATGCGAGGCCGATCTGGTGATCTTCTGCGTGCCCCCCGGCGCGATGGCCGATGCCGCAGGCGAGATTGCCGGGGCACTGCCCAAGGGCGCGCTGGTCAGCGATGTCGGTTCATCAAAAGTCGCCGTGGCCAAGGCGCTAGGCGAGGCACTGCCCGGCCACGCGGTAATCCCCGCGCACCCGGTCGCGGGCACCGAAAACAGCGGGCCGGATGCAGGCTTTGCCGCGCTGTTCCACAATCGCTGGTGCATCATCACCCCGCCCGCTGACGCCGATCCGGCGCAAGTCGCCAACCTCACCAGCTTCTGGGAAGCGCTTGGTGCCAATGTCGAAATCATGGACGCCGAGCACCACGACCTCGTCCTCGCCGTCACCAGCCACCTGCCGCATCTGATCGCCTACACCATCGTCGGCACTGCCTCCGATCTGGAGCAAGTCACCCAAAGCGAGGTGATCAAATACTCCGCCGGCGGTTTCCGCGACTTCACCCGCATCGCCGCCTCCGACCCGACCATGTGGCGCGACGTCTTCCTGTCGAACAAGGACGCCGTGCTGGAAATGCTGCAACGCTTCAGCGAAGACCTCACCGCCCTGCAACGCGCGATCCGGGTGGGTGATGGCGACGCGCTGTTCGATCATTTCACCAGGACGCGGGCGATCCGCAGGTCGATCATCGCCGAGGGGCAAGACGATGCCCGGCCAGACTTCGGGCGCGGGGATCATGGGGATGGGGAGCCAGCATGAGCGCAGAAATTTCCCTGCAAAGCCCAAGCCACATCGGCGCTTTCGTGCGCGAGATCGTCGAAGGGCATGGATTGAGTGCCTCGTCCGCGGCCCGCGTACTGGGCGTAACCCGGCAGACGCTGTCGATACTGATCAACGAGCATGGCGGGTTGTCATCGGAAATGGCGTTGCGGATCGAAAAGGCCTTCGGGGTGCGGATGGACACAATGCTGCGGATGCAGACGTCGTGGGAGATTGCCGAGGCTCGTAAGCGCGAGGGAGAGTTCGAGATTGCGCGGTATATGGCCTCTTGATTCAATGGGTTACGTAAGGTGTCATTGTGACCGAACCAGGCAAGCGAGATCAGGGAGGCAAAAGAAGAGTCATGTGGTGCGCCAATGGCCCTTGGCTGTACCGTACTTGAAGCTTGTTAGCCTGACCTCTTCATATGATGCAATTTCTGTATAAAAATAGTGTTTGGGCATAACGCTGCCCTGTCGACAAAATGCTAATTTTTCATATGGTTGGCCACCATGCGTGAAGTGGCAATAGATATGTGGATAGTTATAGTACTCGTCACCATTCCAATCAACTTGCTCGATTTCTTCATATCGAACGTAACCGACTAGGTACGCAGTCTCCTTGTCTACATCCCTGTCATGGTCAGCCAAACGCCAAGCACCATTTGGTCCCTCATTTGGTTCAAAAACTAACGAATGTAAGCTGAGTCCAAGTTCGATTCCTCTATGATATTGCCCGATTAATGCCACGCGGAACCATGAAGAAATTCCATTCCTTTCGTCGCTTTCCGGGTACTGATCAAGTCTGCTCACATCCCTAACGATTACGTCCTGCCGGAGGTCCCGCTCTTCCGTCTTCCAGACCTCTTCGCGGAATAGCTCTTTCCACTTGTCCCGAAGGGCCAGACGTTCTTCCGGTGAAAGATGATGAAATCGTCGCCGAAGCCAGCCAGTTAGATCCTTGAGCAACGCATAGGCTGGACCAAGTACAGAAGTCTCAATTACCATATTGCCAGTCTACTCATCAATATTCGAAATGGAAATTCACATGCGTGTCACTCTGCACAAGCGGTGCAAACGCGGAGCTGGCGGAGATGGTGTGAGCAAGTGAAGGAAACAGTCTTCCTGCCCCTTTAATGCGCCGCACCCCAACTCGCCCCGGTACCAATCTCGATCCCCAGCGGCACCTCCAGCTTGACCGCAGGCAGCGCCGCCTCGGCCATTACCCGCTCGATCACCACACTGGCGGCCGCTACATCCCCCTCGGGCAATTCGAACACCAGTTCGTCATGCACTTGCAGCAGCATCCGCACATGCCCCAACCCTGCGCTCTCCAAAGCTGGCATCATCCGCGCCATGGCGCGTTTGATGATGTCCGCGCTGGTCCCCTGGATCGGGGCGTTGATCGCGGCGCGTTCGCTGCCTTGGCGTTCGGCTTGGCTAGCGGACCTGATCCGCGGGAACCAGCATTTGCGGCCAAACAAAGTCTCGGAATAGCCGCGCTCGCGCACGCTCTCCAGCGTGGCGTGGATATAGTTGCGGATGCCCGGGAAGCGTTCGAAATAGCGGTCGATCATCGCTTGCGCTTCGTCGGCCTCCACCCCCAGCCGGGTGCCCAAGCCCCAGCGCGAAATACCGTAGAGGATCGCGAAGTTGATCGTCTTCGCCCGCCCTCGTGTGTCTCGGTTGACTTCGCCGAACATCTCCATCGCGGTGCGCGAATGGATGTCCTCGCCGCTGGCGAAGGCCTCCTTGAGGCTGGGCACATCGGCCATGTGGGCGGCGAGACGCAGTTCGATCTGGCTGTAGTCTGCCGCCAGAATGACATTACCGGGTTCGGCGACGAAGCAATCGCGGATCTGGCGGCCGATTTCGGTGCGGATCGGGATGTTCTGCAGATTGGGTTCGGTCGAAGACAAGCGCCCGGTCTGTGCGCCGACGAGGCTGTAGCTGGTATGCACCCGGCCGGTTGCGGGGTTGATCGCCGCCTGCAACGATTCGGTATAGGTTGAGCGCAGTTTCGACAACTGCCGCCATTCGAGCACCTTGCTGGCCATCTCCACGCCCTGCGCCGCTAATCCTTCCAGGATGCCGACATCGGTGGAATATTGCCCGCTCTTGCCCTTCTTGCCGCCCTTGAGACCCATCTTGTCGAACAACACGTCGCCCAGCTGCTTGGGGCTGCCGATGGTGAAGGGCTCCCCGGCCAGAGCATGGATTTCACCCTCCAGCCTGCCGATCTCGACCGCGAACCCGCTGGAGAGGCCCGCCAGCTTCTCTCGGTCGACCTTGATCCCGTGGCGCTCCATCTGCGCGACCACCGCGATCAGCGGGCGGTCGACGCGTTCGTAAATGCGGGTCGCGGCCTCGTCGGCGAGGCGCGGCTTGAGCACGCGGTGCAGCCGCCAGGTGACGTCGGCATCTTCAGCGGCATATTGTGTCGCCTTGTCCAGTTGCACTTCGGCGAAGGAAATCGCCTTCTTGCCGGAGCCGCAGACCTCCTTGAAGGAGATGCAGGTGTGGCCAAGGTGACGGGATGCCAGCTCGTCCATCCCGTGGCCACCCCCGATGCCCTCCTCACCGCGCCCGGCATCGAGATCGAAGCTGATCACCATGGTGTCGTCGATGGGCGCGACGGCAACACCGTGCCGAGCGAGCACATTGAGATCGTATTTGATGTTCTGGCCGACTTTCAGCACCGCATCGCTTTCCAGCAGCGGTTTCAGCCGGGCGAGCGCCAGCTCACGGTCAATCTGGAGCGGCTTCTCGGCAAACATATCCGTCCCGCCGTGGCCCAGCGGGATGTAGCAGGCCTGATTCGGTCCCACCGCGAGGCTGACGCCGACGAGATCGGCCTGCATCGCATCGAGCGCGCTGGTTTCGGTATCGACTGCGATCAGCCGCGCGGCGAACCCGCGCGCGATCCACGCGTCGAGTGCGTCCAGCGTCTGCACGCATTCATAAGCGGACAGGTCAATCGCGGGCATATCGGGCAGCGACTGCCGCGCCGCACCCACGACTGGCGCGGCCCCGGACGTTACAGCCTTGGCGGGTTGCAACTGATTCGTCCGCTCGGGACTGCCCGACCCCGCGCCGAGACGCTTCAGCAAGCTGAAAAAGCCGTGCTTTTCGAGGAACGCCGCCAGCGGATCAGGCGGAATTTCGCCCAGTTTGAAATCGTCCAGCGGGATCGGCAGCGGGCAATCCTCTTTCAGTTGCACCAGAACCCGGCTGAGCCGCGCCATGTCGGCCTGCTCGATCAGGCTATCGCGCAACTTGCCCGGCTTCATCTCCGGCGCGGCGGCCAGCGCGGCCTCAAGGGTGCCGTTTTCCTGAATCAGCTTGGTCGCGGTCTTGGGGCCAATACCGCGAATTCCGGGAATGTTGTCTGCCGTGTCGCCCATCAGCGCCAGCACATCGCCGACCAGATCAGGGGTTACGCCAAATTTTTCCGCGACCTCATCGACGTCGATCCGCACGTTTTTCATCGTGTCGAGCATGTCGACATGCCCGCCGCCAGCCTCATCGCGGCCAATCAGCTGCATCAGATCCTTGTCGGACGAAACAATCGTCACATCCCAGCCGCGTGAGCTGGCTTCGCGCGCATAGGAGGCAATCATGTCGTCTGCCTCGACATCGGGTTCTTCGATCATCGGCAAGGAAAATGCGCGAGTCGCATCGCGAATCAGCGGGAACTGGGGCACCAGGTCTTCCGGCGCAGGCGGACGATTCGCTTTGTATTCGCTGTAAATATTATTGCGGAACGAGGTTCCGGCCTTGTCGAGCACCACGGCAAGGTGCGTGGGGCCATCAGCCTTGTGGAGGTCGTCGGCCAGTTTCCACAACATTGTCGTATAGCCATAAACCGCGCCAACCGGCGTCCCTTGCGGGTCGGTGAGCGGCGGCAAGCGGTGGTAAGCGCGGAAAATATAGGCCGATCCGTCGACCAGATAGAGGTGGTTTTTTGGCTGCATTTCGGCGGTCTAGCAAGGCGCGCGGGCAATTGCAGCCCGCAAGCAGCGTTTTGTCCGCTGCCCCGCTTTCGCCACAGCTTGGACACATTTGCCCGATATGAACCGCAGCATAAAAATGGCCTTGAATCCTGCAATGCGCGACTAGCGCTTGCATCTACGCGCCAAGATGAGTAATTGGCGTCGAAGTCTACCAATGCGGTAGGCTTTCGGCTCAGCCTTGCGCTGCGCTTGGTCCACTCGCTGTTCAAGGATTACTATTCATGCGCAAGTTCATTCTCGCCGCCGCCGTTGCTGGTGCTGCTCTGACCCTTTCGGCTTGCTCGAAGCCTGCTGACGATGCCGCTTCGGCTGCTTCGGACGCTGCTGCTGCCTCGAGCGACGCTGCTGCTGCTGCAACCGACGCCGCTTCGGGCGCCGCTGCTGCTGCAACCGAAGCTGCTTCGGGTGCTGCTGCTGCTGGTTCGGAAGCTGCTGCTGGTGCCGCTGCTGCCGCTTCGGGCGCCGCTTCGGCTGCTTCGGACGCTGCTGCTGCCGCTTCGGATGCTGCCAAGAAGATGTAATCTTCGCCTTTTGGCAAAGTTACAGATTGGGCGCGCGGACTTCGGTTCGCGCGCCCTTTCTTTTTGCCCGGCGCTCACACGCACTTTACAGACAAAACGTGCCGCAAATCACCCAGCGTGAACCTTGCGGCTTGCTCCGGTGGTGTGCCCCGCGCTAGAATCGCCGATGATGACGGTCTCATGCGAACCCTCCTCCGGGACTCTCGACGGCCGCGTCCACCGCTTTGCGGTGCGTGCCTATTTCGAGGACACGGACCTGTCAGGCGTCGTCTATCATGCCAATTATCTGCGCTGGTGCGAGCGCGCACGAACCGAGATGCTGCGGTTGATCGGCATCGAACAACGCGAGGTGCAACAGGCCGGCGGCGGTGCCTATGCCATTGCCGATGTGACGATCCGCTATATACGCCCGGCGCAGCTTGATGATGCAATGGTGATCGAAACCCGCGTCACAGAGCTGCGCGCCGCGTCCTGCCGCATGCATCAGCAGGTCTGGCGCGACGAAACCTTGCTCGCCGAAGCGCATTTTCGCGTCGGCTTTGTCGGACCGGACGGTCGCCCCCGCCGCCAGCCCGGCGAATGGCACCGTGCGATTGCTGCTATTTCTAATAATGAAAGCCCAGAATGACACTTTTCCCGGTCCTTGCTTCTGCGGCATCCGCCAAACACCTTGATCCCATCCAGCTGTTCATGGATGCCGATGTGGTCGTCCAGGTGGTGATTGCCGGACTGCTGCTCGCCTCGGTCTGGGTCTGGACGCAGATCGCTGCCTTCGCACTACGGCTGGCGCGCATGCGCCGCCGGTGCGACGCCTATGAGCGGGATTTCTGGAAATCAGAGGATCCCGATGCACTGCATATTGAAAAGGGCGGCGCCAGCATCGCATCGGCGCAAGTGGCCTTGGCCGGCCTTGCCGAATGGCGGCGTTCGGGGGGCAGCAAGCCGACCGACAGGGATGGCACCCGCCAGCGCATGGCCGCCGCGCTTGACAGCGCAGTGGCCGCCGAGACCGACCGGCTTGCCGAACCGCTCAATTTCCTCGCCACCGTTGGCTCGGTTGCACCGTTCGTGGGCCTGTTCGGCACCGTCTGGGGGATCATGAACAGCTTCTTCCAGATCGGCGAACAGCAGAACTCCTCGCTTGCCGTCGTTGCCCCCGGTATTTCGGAGGCGCTGTTTGCCACCGCCATCGGCCTGTTTGCGGCGATCCCCGCAGTCATCGCCTATAACCGGTATTCCTACCGCGTCGGCGCGTTCGAAGCACGATTGCGCCGCTTCGCGGACCGCCTTCACGCCGCGCTCAGCCGCGAGCTGGAGCAGAACTGATGGCCATGGGCGTGCATCGCCATTCGCGCAGCAGCAGCGCGCGCCGTGCGCCGATTGCTGAAATCAATGTCACGCCCTTTGTTGATGTCATGCTGGTGCTGCTGATCATCTTTATGGTCACCGCGCCGCTGCTCAAGGCGGGGGTCCCCGTCGATTTGCCTGACAGCCGCGCCAAGGCGCTGGGCGAAGAGAATGCCGCCGTAACCATCGCAATGACCCGTGAAGGGGCGGTGTACCTCGACGATGTGCCTGTGGCTGCGGGCGATTTGGCCGCGCGGTTGGCCGCGCTGCCCATGGGCGCTGACGGCAAGCCCAAACCGGTCACTCTGCGCGCCGACAAGGCACTCGATTATGGCCGCGTGATCGCGGTGATGGGCGAGCTTAACCGCGCCGGGTTCAACGCAATCGCGCTGGTCACCGGGGTGGCTGGCAGCGATCCGGCGCTCACCGCCGGTTCAGACACGGAAAACTAGGCCAGGGCTATGGCAACGCGCAGCTTTCGTGGCGAAGATTTTGCAGGGCTGACGCTCGCGGTCGCGTTGCATGGCGGCTTGCTGGCCTTGCTGGTGTTCCAGCCCGTGCCGGTAAAACGCGCGCCGGAACCTGAGCGGATCACCGTGACCCTGTCGGAAGAGGCCGCCCTGACATCAAGCGCGCCCGAGCCGCAGGCACAGGCTGCACCGCCTGCTGCGCCGCAACTAGCCCCAGAACCTGAACCTGAACCGCTGCCCCAAGCCGCGCCGCCCAAGGCGCTTCCCCGGCCGCGCCCCGCCCCCGTTGTTGCCCCCGCACCGCGCCCGGTTGCGCGCCCCGTCCCACAGCCACGGATAGCACCCTCGCCCGCAGCCCGCACCGCTCCGCGCGCCCAGCCAGCGCCGACCCAGCGAACCGCACCGCGCCCGGCGAGTGCCAGCCGCATTTCGGATGACTTCCTCAAAGGTGTGCCCGGCGCACGCGCCAGCACGGCTGCACGCACTTCGCCCGCCGCCACCACCATCGGCCCAGCAGTGCAATCGGCGCTGGCAGGCGCTATTTCGCGCGAGCTCAAGCCGCATTGGGCCGCACCACAGGGCGCAGAGGCAGACAGGCTGGTGACCATCCTTGCATGGAGCCTCAATCGTGATGGCACGCTGGCAGGCACGCCCCGGCTGGTGCGGCAGGATGGGATTTCCGATGCAAACAGAGCGCAAGCCGCCCGTCATGCCGAACAGGCAATCCGCGCGGTCCAGCTTGCCGCCCCGTTCAATCTGCCTGCCGAATATTATACCGCGTGGCAACGCGTGGCATCGTTCCGTTTCGATAGAAGGCTTTCGCAATGAAGAGCTATGTTTTCGCTGCATTGGCGCTGATTACCGCACCGCTGCTGGCCCAGCCAGTAGCCACGCCCCCTGCACAGGCCCCCGACGAGGGCGGGCTGTCGGGTTCGGTGTCTGACGAGAACGAATGGCAGGACACCAGCATCGCGATAACCGATTTTGCCACCGATGCCGATGTGCCCACAGGGACCACGGCAGGATCGACAGCGCAGTTGGGGCGCGGCCTGTCGCAAATCATCGCGGCGAACCTGCGCAACAATGGCCTGTTCAAGCCGAATGGACCAGACGGCCTGCCCCAGCCAGCTTACGGTGAAGTGCAGGCCCCCAGCTATGGTCTGTGGCAAGGCCGCAGTGCCGAAATGCTGGTCCAGGGATCAGTGCGCGCGAGCGGCGGGCAGATCGTGGTAGGCTGCTATCTGTTCGACGTCGCGCTGAAACAGCAGCTGACCGGCGCGAGCTGGACGGTTTCGCCGTCAGACTGGCGGCGCGCGGCGCACAAATGCTCTGACCTCGTCTATTCGCGGCTTTCCGGCGAAAATCCGTTCTTCGACAGCCGTATTGCCTATATCGCCGAAACCGGGCCGAAATCGCGCCGGATCAAGCGGCTGGCTGTGATGGATTCGGACGGCGCGAACCACCGCTTTCTGACCACGGGGCAGGCGATGGCGCTGACCCCGCGCTATTCGCCCGACTATCGCTCGATCCTCTATCTCTCGTACCTGAACGGTAATCCGCGAATTTACGTCTATAATCTGGCGACCAATTCGCAGCGCCTCGTCACCGAGAGCCGCAATCCGGTGTTTGCCCCGCGCTGGTCACCAGACGGGCGCTGGGTGCTCTATTCGATGGCCATTGCCGGCAACACCGACATCTACCGCATTCCTGCAGGCGGCGGCGCGAGCCAGCGGCTGACCAATTCGCCAGGGATCAACATCGCCGGCAGCTTTTCACCCGATGGCAGCAAGGTGGTGTTTGAAAGCGACCGTTCGGGCAGCCAGCAGCTCTATGTGATGAATGCCGATGGCAGCGACCAGCGGCGCATCAGCTTCTTCGGTGGGCGCGCGGCAACGCCAGAGTGGAGCCCGCGCGGCGATCAGATCGCTTTCACCCATATTGCGGGCAACTTTCGCGTAGCGGTGGTCAGCCCCGGCGGCGGCAATCTGCGCTATTTGACCGACTCATGGCAGGATGAAGCGCCAAGCTGGGCCCCCAATGGCCGGATCATCCAGTTTTTCCGCACCGCGCGCGGAACGGGCAAGAGCGCGCTCATGCAGGTCGATCTTACCGGCCGCAACGAGCGCCGCCTGCCCACACCCGTCGACGGTTCGGACCCGGCATGGGGTCCGATCAGGCCATGACATTTCAACGGGGCCAGATTCAACGGGGGCAGACGAGTGCCGGAATGGCAAAGGAGACTGCGATGAAACGGACTATGAATGCGCGCGCATGGGCGCTGGCAATTATCGGCGGCCTTGCGCTATCGGCCTGCGCCAGCAAGGCTCCCAAGCAGTTGCCGCCTGATCCCGGCGCGGCGACCAGTTCCACCGACGGCTCCAGCCAAGGCGCCGTGGTGCCCGGCAGTCAGGCCGATTTCGTCCAGTTCGCGCGCGGACAGGATACGGTCTATTTCGATACCGACCGCTATAATATCGACAGCGAGGACGCCGCCGC
>JANPPM010000059.1:0-8587 GCA_031428495.1 Novosphingobium sp. | reverse complement strand
GCCGCATCGGTGCGGAAAACATGGCCGAAATCAAGGAAGACGAAGCGAAGTGGTTCGATCAGGCCGGGTGCTGGAATATGGGGTGTGAAAGCATCGACGAGGTGCTTTAGACGCGCACCAGCTCATAATCCCCCGCATCGTCAACCCGCGCCTGCCAGCCGGGATAGACGACAATCGTGGTGAAGGTTTCCTCGATGATCCCCGGTCCGATAATTTCGCTGCCACGGGCAATATCCTTGCCGAGATAGACTGGCGTTTCGGCAAAGCCGTTACCCAGATTGGCGCGGCGCATCTTGGTGGGACCGGGATTTGATTTCGGTGCAGTGAACCCAGACTTGACGGCGGGCGAGGGGGTCGCGACATGGCTGGCGAGGCGCACGCCGGTGATTTCGGGAACCTCGTGTTCGCGGATGTGGTTGTATTCCTCCATGTGCCGGGCGTTGAATGCGGCAATGGCGCGGGCGCCGAGCGTCTCGTCGATGAACGACAGGTCGCCCAGTTTTGCGCCGCCATGGATGTTGAAGGTCAGCGCGAAGTTCTGTCCCGGATAGCGCATGTTGAGCTGGTAATCGGCGACGACGTCTCCCTTGGCAAACGAGGCATCGGTGAAATACTTCTCTGCGCGCGCGCACAGTTGCTGCCACAGGGTGCGGATTTTCGGCAGGTCGAGCTCGGTGGCCTTGGCGATGACCGAGCGTTCCTCGTCAATCATCGGATTGGCCACCAGCGTGCCGAGTGCAGAAAATGTGGGTGAGGCTTTGGGCACGAGCACCCGGGTGATCCCGAGGTCTTCGGCCTGAATCGCCGCGAAGGCCGGGCCGTTGCCGCCATAGGCAAGCATGACGAGATCCTTGGGGTCGATGCCCTTGCCCGCTGTGGTGCGCCGCACGCCCTGGCTCATGTTGGCATTGACGACGCGCCAGGCATCGAAAGCGGCCTGTTCGGCGGAGGTGTTCATGGCATCGCCAATTACCTTGAAGGCTTCCTCAATGCCGTCGCGTTTCAGCTGGAAGCTGCCGCCGGCGAAGCCTTCGTCGGTCGACAGGATGCCCAGCATCACCAGCGCGTCGGTCACCGTCGGCTGGGTGCCGCCGCGTCCATAGGCCATTGGGCCGGGAACTGAACCGGCTGACTTTGGGCCGACCTGCAATTGGCCATTTGCGACATGGCAAATCGAGCCACCGCCCGCGCCCAGCGTTTCCACCTTCACCATCGGCACGCCGATCAGATAGCGGTGGTGCATGTTCCAGCCGGCTTCGGCGGGCGCCTGACCCCCGACGACGACGGACATGTCATAGGAAGTGCCGCCCATATCGACGCAAAGCAGATCGGGATGGCCCTTGGCGCTGCCTGTATGCGCTGATCCGATGACGCCGCCCGCCGGGCCGGAGGCGAGCACGCGGATCGGCGCGCCGTCGATGTATTCCTTGGTCATCACCCCGCCGCTGGCCTGCATAACCATAAGCTGGTGCTTGTAGCCGCCCTCTTTCAGCCGGGTGACCAGCCGCTCAAGATAGGACGTGACGCGCGGGCCGACATAGGCATTCACGACTGTTGTGCTGGTCCGGTCATACTCGGGCGCGCGGGGCAGAACTTCGTGACCGGTGGAGATATGTGCATCCTGCATTTCCTGCGCGACAATCGCTTTCACGCGCTTTTCATGATCGGGATTGACGAAAGAAAACAGCAGCGAGATCGCGACGGATTCGACGCCTTGCAACCGCAGCTTGCGGCAGGCCTCGCGCACTGCCGCCTCGTCGAGTTCCTTGTGCACCGTGCCATCGTGCAGCACCCGCTCTGGCACAGTCAGGCGGCGGCGGCGGGGCACGATCTGCTTGGGTGCGGGCAGGCGCACGTCCCAGATGTCTTCCTTGTAGCCGCGCCGGTATTCCAGCTCGTCGCGAAAGCCTTCGGTGGTGATCAGCCCGGTGACCGCGCCGTTCATCTCGATCAGGGTGTTGTCGGCAACCGTGGTGCCGTGGACGATGGCGTCGCATTGACTGAGGAAATCTGCGGGCGACAGCCCTTCGATCTCGGCGAGCCGGGCGAGGCCCTGCATCACGCCTTCGGAGCGGTCTTCCGGAGTGGACAGGTTCTTGTGGAGGATGACTTCGCTGCCCTTGAGGAGCGCGAAGTCTGTAAATGTGCCACCAATGTCGATGCCAACGCGATAGGTCATTCTGTATCCTCTACCTAAGGACCTCCCCGGGACGGGGAGGTGGCAGCCCGCAGGGCTGACGGAGGGGTGTCCTGACCCCTCCACCACCCGCGACGCGGGCGGTCCCCCTCCCCGTTACGGGGAGGTCTTTGCTATTCCGCCGCCTCGAGCATCATCTCAGCCCGCAGCGCCTCGGTGCCAACCCAATCCACAGCCAGCGTGTATTCCGCGAGGCTTCCCGTCAGCACCACGCCATATTTCGCCCGCGCCGCGCCCTCGCTGACATATTCATCCAGCACGTCTTCCTTCACCGCCTCGGGATCGCGCAGCGAGGCCGGGCCGAAGCCAGCGCCGCCGCCGTGTTGATAGGCAATCACGGCCTGTTCGGGCAGCAAGGCCTGCGCGGTGTGTTCGATCTTGCGCTCGTTCGGCGATCCGACCTCGAAGTGGTTGCTGTATGGGATCGCGTCGTCCCCGCCGCACATGCCGGTCAGCGGATGATCGGCCGAGACCATCCAGGCCATCGCCGTGGTCGGCTTGAGCACCTGCTTGACGTTCAGACTGCCCGGCGCGCCGCGCCACTGGCCTGCGCCGCCGCCATCAGTGGTCATCTCGCGGCTGATGTTGAGGATCGGGAAACGGCTTTCGGCGTCTTCGGCCTCAGACAGGATCAGGCTGCCCAGACTGTTGGGGCAGGAACCCCAGCCATCAAGACCCTGAATGGCGGAAACGTCCATTGAGCGGCAATCGACGCCCTGATCCATCCACATCATCCCCGCGTCGTCAAAACCGATCACCGCGTTAGGCATGCCGATCTTGTAAAGCTGGGGCTGCGAACGCTCTGGCACCACGGCACTGAGCGCAATGCACACCGCCTCGGTAATCTCGCAAGCCGGATGGAAGCTGCCGAGCGCAGCGGGCTTGTTGGGCGGGGGCTGGGCAATGCAGCCTTCGGGAATGATGATCCCCACCGCGTTGAAATAGCCTTCGTTCTTGACGATGGTCGGATCAAGCGCGGCGACCAGCTGGCACATCACATAGGAGCGGCTGTTGGCGAAAGTGTTCCACACGCCAACCAGATCCTGCCGGTCGTCGGTTCCGGTGAGGTCGACCGTCAGCTGATCGCCGGCAATCGTGCAGGTCACGTGGACCTTGATGTCCTTGGTGCCTGCTGTGTCATGGTCGATCAGGACCGTTGCCTCGTAGGCACCGTCTGGCCACTTGGTCACTTCCTCGCGCACGCGGCGTTCGGTGTGTTCGATGGAATGGTTGATTGCCGCCTTGATCGTCTCGGAGCCCCATTTGCGGATCAGGTCTTCCAGCATTCGCACGGCATACTGCACCCCGCCGATCATCGCGGCGACGTCCCCGGCAAAAGTGGCGAAGCGGTTGTTACGAATAACCATGTCGAAGGTGTCACGGCGCAGCTCGCCCCTGTGGACCAGCTTGAGGCATGGCAGCACGAGGCCTTCAGTGAAAATGTCGACGGCATCGAGGCTGAACCCGCCAGCGTCCTTGCCGCCGGTGTCCCCCTGATGCGCCTGCAGGGTCTGGATGCAGATCAGCTCGCCCTTGTCGTCATAAACAGGCCCATAGACGCAGTAATCAGGCAGGTGGCCGCCGCCGTGATCGGGATCATTGCCGACGAACACATCACCCGGGCCCCAGTCATAACGCTCCTGGTTCATCAGCCCCCAGCGGGTTTCCATCTGGTTGACGAAAGTGAGTTGCGGCGTGCCGACCGCGCCCATCGCAAGGCGGCCATGGGCATCGACTATCGAGGCATTACGCTCATTCGACTGATTGATGATCGGCGATGAGGCAGCGCGGCCAAGGAAAGTATTGGCCTCGAAGCAAACGGTTTCAAACGCCCCGCGAACAATGTCTGCGGTGACGGAATCGATCGTTGCCGTCGTCGGCAGCGGATCGCGGCGCGCGGCAAGTTTGCGGTTGAGTTCGAAGGACATGAGCGCAGTACCTCTCTCGCGGCCCCTTTGCGGGATCGCCGGACAGGTAACACGAACAGGCCATTTTCAACAAATCGCTGGGGCGAAATGACAGGGTTAGGCCGCTGCCATTACCGCATCGATATCCGCCGCCGAATGCCGCTCTTTGGTGAACCCTTCGCCGTCGCGATTGACCTTTTGACCGCGCTGCACCGGGACGCGTGCCTTAACTTCGCGCACCCAGCGGTCGACATTCCGGTAACTGGCGATCTCCAGAAACGTAGAACCGGTGCCGTATGCCTCGCCCGAATTGAAATAGTTGAACCAGCCAAAGATCGCCATGTCGGCGATGGTGTATTCCGCTCCGGCGAAATAACGCGCGCCAGCCAGATGGCGGTCAGCGACATCGAAAATGCGCTTGGTTTCCATGGCATAGCGGTTGATCGGATATTCCAGCTTTTCGGGCGCGACCGAATAGAAATGGCCGAAGCCGCCGCCGAGCACCGGCGCCGTCGACATCTGCCAGTTGAGCCACGACAGGCATTCCGCGCGCGCCTGTCCGCCTGCTGGCAGGAAGGCACCGAATTTCTCGGCCAGATGGATCAGGATTGCACCCGATTCCCACACCCGGATTGGCTCCGGTCCCGAACAGTCGAGCAGGGCCGGGATCTTGGAGTTGGGGTTGATCGCGACAAAACCTGACGAGAATTGATCCTTCTCCATGATCGCAAGCAGCCATGCGTCGTATTCGGCGCCGCTATGCCCCGCCGCCAGCAGTTCTTCGAGCATGATGGTGACCTTCTGGCCATTGGGTGTGCCCAGTGAATAGAGCTGCAATGGGTGGCGCCCGCGCGGCAGTTCCTTGTTATGCGTCGCCCCGGCAATCGGCCGGTTTATGCCGCCAAGGGGTGCATCGGGGTCTTGAATCCATTGCCAAACCGGCGGCGGTACATAGGGCGCGCTCATTCACTGCTCCTGCTGAGATTGCCGCCTAAGCTATGTACCGCGCGGGCGCTCTGCAAGCAGTGTGACCTGGTGTGCGATCATCACTCGGGAATTGACTCGAGCCACGATCCCGTTTGCAATGGCGCCAGATAAAAATCCGGAGAGACGCAGTGCAAGCTGAATTTAAACATGTGCCCGCCCCGCGCGAAGTGCGCAGCAACCACCAGGTGCCGACGGTTCGCGGGCAATATCACACCTTCATGCCGATCCCGCTGATGGAGCATCATACCCAGTGGTTCGATGCCGGGCCGGTGAGCATCGGCGTCGAGGCGCGCGCTCTGGGCGATAGCGCCGACAACATGGTGCGCGGCCCCAGCATTCATGTCTTCGATGCCCGACGCGAGAAAGAATTCCTCCGCTTCGACGTGTTCGGCAAGGTGCTGCACTATCACTATATCCACCACGATGCCGACGCGAACACACTGTGGGGCTATGACCCCTCGGTTAACGGCCCTATGATCGACTGGGCCGTCAACGCGCTGCATGACCGCCTGCCGACACTGCTGCGCAATGCCGGTGCCAATGATTTGGCCACTGAGGTCGAGCAATCCGGCTGGGACAGCTCGGTACTTGGCGATGTCGCGCGGGCAGCCTCTGATGCGCTCGCACCAAGCGAAAATGATCTGCTGCGCGCAAAGGAAGGCATGGACTGGATGTACGCCTGGAAGGCCGTGCATCCGCAGTTCAACACGCTGGACGAACAGGACTATTGAGCTGTGATCACGGTGATTCACCTCATCAAGCGCAAGCCGCATTTAACCCACGCGCAGTTCCGCGCCCATTTCGAGCGCAGCCACGCAGCCATGGCGATGAAATTCTGCGGCCACCTGTTCACGTCTTACCGACGCCACTACGTCGACGGCGTGTTCGGTGGCGGCGACTCTCGGATGGAGAATGGCGGTTACGGCCCAATGGCGTGGGACTGGGATCTGATGTCCGAGTGGGTCCTGCCGAGCGAAGAAAACCTGGCCGAGGTGTTCCGCATCATGGAGTCGCCAGAACTGAAGCACCTTTTCGTTGAAGACGAAGACCGCTTCATTGATCGCAAGATGAATTACATGGTGCCTTGCACCGTGTTTGACACAGGCACCGATTTCAAACCCGGTGGCACTGTGTTCGACACGGCGAGTGGTGAGCCTTCGTGGGAAGGCTTTGAAGACTGGGGCAAGGCTACCTGACGCGCAACGCAGGCACGCCCGGTCGCGTCTATTTCATCGCATATTGGCCAGGCTCGGCGCGGAAATTGTCGCGTGCGAAGGCCTTGGCGGCGGCAGCAGTCTTGAACAGTTCGTCCTGCAGGCTGGCCGTGACGATCGGATAGTTCTGCGAATTGTAGCGCGTATCGCGCACCGTCAGCCGAAAATTGCCTTCCGCATCCTTGTTGATCAGGAAAGGCCTGAGTGTTCCGTCTGACATATGCTTGCTCCTTCGATTGCCCCAAATGGGCGGCGGGCGGAGCAGAATGCTCTGCCGCGAGTTGGTAAGCCGCTGCGCCTCAGGGCGCCGTGGCAAACCAGATAATATGTTTCGGCCCTTTGCCCTCGATGCGGGCATGGACCGGGACTTCGTCAACCGCAAAGCCGGCTTTCGCCAGCCGGTGGCTGAATTTCGGATCGGGCGCTGCGGACCAGACCGCAAGCACGCCGCCCGGCTTCAGCGCTGCCTTGGCCGCTTGCAGACCCGCCGCGCTATACAGCCGATCATTGCCCGCGCTGGTTAGACCATCGGGGCCATTATCAACATCGAGCAGAATGGCATCGAAGCCGCGTTTGCCTGTGCGAATTGCATCGGCAACATCACCCATCACCAAATTCACGCGGCGATCATCGAGGCAATCCTGCGCGAGCTCCGCCATCGGACCGCGCGCCCATTCTATAACCTCGGGCACCAGCTCTGCGAGTGTGATCGCTGCGTCCTTGCCCAGTTCTGCCAATGCGGCGCGCAGGGTGAAGCCCATGCCATAGCCGCCGATCAGCACATGCGGCGCAGGCCGCCCGGTCAGTCGTTCGCAGGTCAGCCGGGCCAGCGCTTCTTCCGAACCGCTCATCCGACTGCTCATCAATTCATTGCGGCCCAGCACGATCATGAAATCGCGGTTGTGCCGGTACAGACGCAGTTCCTCACCGCCGGGGACACTTGCTGTGCCCAGCAGTTCGCGGGGGATCAAAGGTTGCGGCCTGTCGTCATCTATTTCTTGCGCTTCTTGCGCGCCGCATACTTTGCATCGCGCAGCGCCTTGCGTTCCTCGTCGGTCAGCACCGGTGGCTTGGCTGCTTCGATCTCGGCAGCACGCGCTATCTTCTCAGCTTCAAGCGCTGCCTTTTCGGCTTCGCGCGCTTCCAGTACGGCGGCGCGGCGTGCGGCGGCTTCGGCCAGCTTGGCCTGCTGTGCGGCGGCGCGGCGTGCGCGCTCTGCCTCATCAACCTGTGGTTTGTTGCGCAGTTTCTCTAGCGCTTTTTCTCTCGCGCTCTGGGCTAATGCCACCCGGTCCTGAAAACTTGGTTCCTTGTAACCAGCCATTGATCCGTCTCGGTCCTATTCTATTGCGCGTGTAGATCGGGAAAACAGTTCGGGCGGGGTTCCCCAATGGGGTGCCCCGCCCGAGTGTTAGCTCAAGCTTCTTGTAGGTTTACTGCTGAAGTCTTGCCGCGGTTGTCAGTTTCCAGCTCGTAGCTTACGCGCTGATTCTGCGACAGGGTGCGCATGCCGGCACGCTCGACAGCCGAGATGTGCACAAATGCATCATCACCGCCACCTTCAGGTGCGATAAAGCCATAACCCTTGGTTTCGTTGAAGAATTTTACAGTTCCGGTAATCATCTGGATATCCTTTATCCGGTAGTATAGCGGGCAGCCGCAAACATTGCGGATCCCGGCCTTGCGAAGCGATTTGGGGACAAAGGAGGTAACCAAAGGCACCGATTATCCGTCGAAGGCGACGTTAGCGAGGCGGCGCTTAGCAGGGTTTTGCGGCTTTGGGAAACTTTGATGGCGACTTGCTTCTCGTCACGGCCAAGATGCGCTGCAATTCATACGGCTTGCGTGCTTGCCCAGCCGGACCTCAATCCAACCGAACCACCCACCCATGCTTATCCTCCACCTCACCCCGCTGGATCTCCACCAGCCGCGCTTTGAGCCGCTGGGTCAGCTGCCCCGGCCCGCCCGAGCCGATGACGAATTCGCCGTCGCGCCCCGCAACCTTGCCCACCGGGGTCACGACTGCCGCGGTGCCGCAAGCGAAGGTTTCGATCAGCTTGCCGGAGGCCGCGTCTTCGCGCCACTGGTCGAGGCTGTAGCGTTCTTCGCGTACCGTCAGCCCTTCCTCGCGGGCGAGGTGGAGGATGGAATCGCGGGTGATGCCGGGCAGGATCGTGCCGGTGAGCGGCGGGGTCAGCAGTGAGCCGTCGGCGAAGGCGAAATAGAGGTTCATGCCGCCCAACTCCTCGATCCATTTGTGCTGTTCGGCATCAAGGAACACC
>JANPPM010000058.1:0-2597 GCA_031428495.1 Novosphingobium sp. | reverse complement strand
AGGCGCGATGATCCTTTCCCAGACAGTGCTGGTGCTGATCGGCTTGCTGCTTGCCGCATGGACGCTTGCTGCGGGCTGGGCGATCATGGCTATGCGCGCCAAAGAGCGACGCTTTTCTGCTGACAGGCAGGAGGCGATGCGACTGGCGCGGATGGTGGACGAATCGCCCGCGCTGCCGCTTTTGGTGCGGGTCGATGGGCGGATCGAAGCGCCCGAGCGGCTGGCTGGCTGGCTGGGTCTTGATAAAGTCCCCCAGTACCTCACCGAACTCGATGGCGGCGGCGTTGACGGACCGAGCGCCAGAGGCGGCGGCGGACTTGCTGCAGAGCAGCTTGCCGAACTCGTTGAAGCGGTGCGGCGTACCCAGAAAACCGCCGCGCCCTTTCGCATGGTCGCGACCCCGCGCGGCTCGAAGCGCAGCCTCGCGCTGCGCGGGCATCTTGCCGATCCGCAAGTTTCGCCCGGCGGCGCGGCAATGGTCTGGGTGTTCGATTTTTCCGACAGTGAAACTGAACTGGTCAAACTGCGCGCCGAGGCAGCGCGGGCGCGCAGCGATTTTTCCGCACTGGTCGCGCTGATCGAAGCCGCACCGCTCCCGATGTGGTTTCGCGGGCCGGGCGGCGAATTGCGGTTGGTCAATTCTGCCTACGTCGCTGCAATTGGTGCGGACAGTGCCGAAGCGGTCGTCGCTGATGGCACAGAACTTATCGAGCCAGTCGAGGGCCGAACTGCCGCCGAAGTCGCTTTGGCCGCAGCGGCCAGCCGCATGCCAGCAGAGCGAACGGTGATGGCCACGGTTTCTGGTGCTCGCCGGATGCTCAAGGTCAGCGACCTGCCGCTGGGCGAGGAAGGCATCGCTGGGTACGCGGTCGATGTTGAAGACCTTGAGGAGCTCAACCGCAGCTTTCGCGCCTTTCGCGAGGCGCAGCGCTCTATGCTCGACCAACTTTCGGCTGGAGTGGCGCAGTTCGATTCCCGCCGCCGCTTGAGCTTTTACAACCAGCCATTCCAGCGGCTGTTTGCCCTTTCGTCTGGCGATCTAGCCGACCAGCCATCTTTCGACCGGCTGCTGGATTCCATTCGCGATGCGGGTCGTGTGCCGGAGGTGCGCGATTACCCGGCCTGGCGGCGCGAGCGGGCGGACTGGTTTGCCGCGAGCGAGGCTCAAGACGAGGCTTGGGCACTGGGCGATGGCACCCACATTCGCGTCGTTGCGCAGCCATTGCCCGATGGCGGGCTGTTGCTGATCGCCGAAGACCGCACCGAACAGCTGCAAATCTCGGCGACCCGCGATACCTTGCTGCGCACCCGCACCGCGACCTTTGACAGTTTGTTCGAATCGGTTGCAGTGTTTGCCCCCGATGGTCGGATGCAATTGTGGAACCGCCGCTTTGCCAAGGATTGGGGGCTCGACAGCGAATTTCTTGATACGCACCCGCATGTCGAGGCATTGCTGGAGCGGATCGAGCCAAGGCTCAAACGCCCAGCGTTGGCAAAGGCCGTGGGCGATGCGATCCGCGGAGCTACGCTAGAGCGACGCCAGAGCGGGGGCCGCGCTACGCTCGTCGATGGTCGTTTCCTGCGTTACACCGGTGTGCCGCTGCCCGATGGCAATGGCCTGCTCGCAGTGCTCGATATCACCGACACACAAAAGGCGGAAAGCGCACTTAAGGAACGCAACGCAGCGCTGATCGAGGCGGATGCGATCAAGACCCGTTTCCTTGCGAACATGAGCTACGAATTGCGCACGCCGCTCACGTCAATCGGCGGCTTTGCCGAGTTGTTGCAGGCAGGGCTGGGCGGAATGCTTGATCGTCAGGGGCAAGATTACGTCACCGATATTCTGACCTCGGTTGCCGGTCTCGGCGAGCAGATCGAAAGCGTGCTCGATCTCGCGCAGAGCGAGGCGGGACTGCTGCCGCTGGCGAACGAGGATATCGAGCTGCTGCCGTTCGTGACCACTGTGGTCGAGGAACGCGGTCAGCGGCTGCGTGACATGGGGCAGAGCCTCGATCTGCGCGGCGATAAAAGCGCAGGCAGGATAACCGGGGATCGCCGCCGCCTTGCGCGCGCGATTGGCCATCTGCTGGATAATGCCATCGCCGCTACGCCGCGCGGTGGGCGTATCGTTGTCGATCTGGAACGCGTCAAAAAACGGGTCCGGCTGGCAATCTCGGACAATGGCCCGGGGATGGACAGCGCCGCACTCGCGCGTGCGCTCGGTGGCCTTAAGGTGTCAAAGGATGGCAAGACGGTCGAACGGCGGCAAGGCATCGGCCTGCCGCTCGCCCGCCAGCTGATCGAGGCGCACGGCGGAACGCTCGAAGTCCTGTCCGAGCCGGGGCAGGGCACTGCCGCGGTCATCGATCTGCCGTGAGGCTAGACCTTGCCGATCTTGCTGCGATGGAGCGGCTGGGCGCAGCGATTGCCGAGAACTTGCGCATCGGCGATGTGGTCGCGCTGACAGGCGGGCTTGGTGCCGGAAAAACGACACTGGCGCGTGCGATGATTTCGGCGCTGGGTCATCTCGGCGAGGTGCCTTCGCCAAGTTTCGCGATTTTTGAAATTTACGATCCCCCGTCGGTCCGACTGCCGGT
>JANPPM010000057.1:0-1661 GCA_031428495.1 Novosphingobium sp. | reverse complement strand
CGGCGGATGTGTGCGTGTGCCCAGTGCCACGCCCCTCCCGCGCCCCACCCCGAGGGGGAGGGGCTGGGGGTGGGGGAGCGAGGCCGACAGGCCGAGTGTCCACGCAGGCGTCGAACCCCCACCCCAACCCCTCCCCAACGGGGAGGGGCTTTCAGGTCATTTTAGGTTAGTAGGCAAATGACTCTCCCCACCGATCACACGCCAATCCCCGCAAGCAAAGTCGGCGTACTGCTCGTCAACCTCGGCACCCCCGATGCGCCGACGCCGGGTGCTGTGCGCCGCTATCTCAAGGAATTTCTCTCCGATCGCCGGGTGGTCGAGCTGCCGCCCTTGCTGTGGCAACCGATCCTGCGCGGGATCATCCTCAACACCCGCCCCCGCAAGAGCGCGCACGCCTATGCGCAGGTTTGGACCGAGCAAGGCTCCCCGCTGGCCGCGATCACGGCGGCGCAGGCGCGCGCCTTGCAAGCGCGGTTGGGCAATGCCGCCGAAGTTCGCTGGGCCATGCGCTATGGCAATCCGGGGATGGGCGCAGAGCTTGCCGCGATGAAGCAGGCCGGGTGCGAGCGCATACTGGTCGCGCCGTTATACCCGCAGTATTCCGGCGCAACGACCGCGAGCGCGATGGATGCGGTTGGCGCGGCACTGGGGGCCATGCGCTGGCAACCCGCGATCCGCACCTTGCCGCCCTATTATGATGACGCGGCGCATATAGCAGCGCTGTCTGCCGATATTGACCGCCAACTGGCAGGACTGGCCTTCACGCCTGAAGTACTGTTGCTCAGCTTCCACGGCATGCCTGAGCGCACGCTGCACCTCGGCGACCCTTACCACTGCCATTGCCAGAAAACCGCACGGCTCTTGCGGGAGGCGCTGGCAGTCAGCCATCCTGAACTGCGCATCGCTGTCAGCTTCCAGTCGCGCTTCGGCAAGGCCAAGTGGCTTGAGCCATCAACCGAAGCGACCTTCGCCGCCGAGGCCGCCTTGGGAACGACGCGGCTGGTCGTGGCTGCACCGGGATTCTCCGCCGACTGCCTGGAAACCCGCGAAGAACTGGCGATCCGGGGCAAGGAAGTGTTTGTTTCGGCGGGCGGCACAGACTTCGCCGTGCTCGATTGCCTGAACGATGGCGCGGCGGGGATGGCGATGCTTGAAGCACTGGTGCGGCGGGAACTGGCCGGATGGATTGACTCCATTTTGGAGTGATCTTGACATAGACCCTTTTTGTTCTACTCTTGTTCAAGAACGGAGTCGGAACGTTATGACGCAATCCAATTTCTCCTATGCCGAGCCTGCCAATGATGCGGCTGGCTTGCCGTTGGCGCTGTCGATCTATGCAAGCCGGGCGCATCTGCGCGGGACGATGCGTGATGATGCCGAAGCAGCAGGGTTTCGCATTGCTGAACTGGCCGATTTCGGCGCTCTGCTGGAAGGCGATGCGAAGCCGCTGGGTGAAGTGGTGGTGATCGATTGTCCTGAGGCTGGCGCGGCAGAACTGGCGGCTTTGATGCGGCTTGATATTCGCGCGGCGCATTGCGGGGCGCAGCTTATTGTTTCGACCAGCCTTGATGCGCTCGACGCGGTTTTTGCTTGTCTCGATCAATCGAACCCCCAGATTCTTGTCGATCCCAGCCGCGCTGATCGGGTGATCGCGCTGGGGC
>JANPPM010000056.1:0-9374 GCA_031428495.1 Novosphingobium sp. | reverse complement strand
ATGGTGAGCCCTGCTGGGTTCGAACCAGCGACCTACTGATTAAAAGTCAGTTGCTCTACCGACTGAGCTAAGGGCCCTCACCAGCGCTGCCCGATAGGGAGCGGGTCCGGTTCGGTCAAGCGCCGGGACGTTGATCGCTGTAATCGTCCGCGCAATTGCCGCAAAGTCAGCCCGGTCAGAGGATCGCGCCAGAGCGGGGCGATCTGCGCGGCGGGTTCGAGCACGAACGGGCGGGTCCGAAAGTCGATGTGCGGAACGGTGAGACCCTTTGAGGACCACGCGCCACCCTGCCACAGCACAATATCAAGATCGAGTACACGCGGCCCCCAGCGCGCGCCGCCGCGCCTGCGGCCAAAACTGCGTTCGATCTTCTTGAGCTTGGCGAGCAGTCGGACGGGACCATGTTTGCTGCGCAGCACTAGCACCGCATTGGCATAGCGCCGCCGCGAGGGGCCGATGGGTGCGCTGGAGATAATGCGTGAGGCCGCCTCGACCTTGCGGCCCAGAACTGCGATGGCCGCGCGCAAAACTCGGCGCGGCGCGCCGTGGCGGCCATGCGGGCGGTTTGAGCCCAGCGCGATCAGATAATGCTGCGTCAGAAGTCTTCGCCGATCCGGCCGTAAAGTTCGGGGCGTCGGTCACGGAAAAATCCCATTCCAGCCCGGTGCCTGGCCGCACGGTCCAGATCGAATGTCGCCACCAGCACGCCTTCTTCCTCTGCGCCATATTCCAGCACCAGATCGCCCCATTCGTTGGCGATGAAGCTGTGGCCATAGAAGCGCTGGCCTTGTTCGGTGCCGATGCGGTTCGCGGCGACCACAGGCATGCAGTTCGACACGGCATGCCCCTGCATTGCGCGCCGCCACATCCGGCTGGTATCGAGTTCGGTATCGTAGGGCTCGCTGCCGATGGCGGTTGGATAGAGCAGCATCTGCGCGCCCATCAGCGCCATGGCGCGCGCGCATTCGGGATACCACTGGTCCCAGCATATCCCCACGCCGATACGGGTGCCGCAGATGTCCCAAACCTTGAAGCCTGTGTTGCCGGGGCGGAAATAGAACTTCTCTTCATATCCCGGCCCGTCGGGGATGTGGCTCTTGCGGTAGGTGCCCAGCACGTCGCCGCTCTCATCGATCATCGCCATGGTGTTGTAATAGTGCTGGCCGTCACGCTCGAAAAAACTGGTCGGGATCGCGACCTTGAGCTTGCGGGCAAGTTTCTGCATCGCGGTCACCGAGGGATGCTCATGCGTGGGCCGGGCTAGCGTGAACAGGGCCTCATCCTCGACCTTGCAGAAATAAGGGCCGGAAAACAGCTCGGGCGGCAGGATGACCTGTGCGCCCTTCGCGGCGGCCGCCTCGACCAGATCGGCAACAGCCGCAATATTCTCTGCCTCATCGGCAGAGCCCAACGGTAATTGCAGTGCAGCGACGGTGATCTCACTCATGCGCAGCGTCTATTTGGGCTCCAGCGCAAAGTCCACCTGTACGCTCACCTGCATCCGGTTGGTGCCGGGGCGGATTACCGGTGCCGGGGCGGAGACGGCTTGCGGTGCAGATTCTGCGGCTGCGTCCATGGCATAGGGCATCGGCACCCCGCTGCCGCCGCCGTCGCGGATCGTCAGCACGCGTGATATTTCCATCCCCGCCGCCTCGGCATAGGCTTCTGCTCGCGTGCGTGCCGCGCGGTAAGCGGCGATATAGGCACCGCGATTGGCCTTTTCGGGATCGGCGATGCGCAGGCTTGGACCCGAAAACACATTGGCCCCGGCATCGGTTGCCGCCGCGACTGCCTCGCCCGCCTTGGCGATGTTGCGCAGCCGCACGCCGAGCACGTTGTTGGCCTGATATTGACCTTTTTTGGGACCGTAAGTGACAAGCGCGACCGACAAGTTGCGGGTCTGGATGTCCTTGGCTTCAACATCGTACTCCTTGAGTACCGAAGCGATGGCCTCGCCCTTCTTTGCCACCGCTGCGCTGGCCGCCTGCGCGGTCGCGGCATAGCTTTCAACCCCGACTTCGATCCCGGCCTCGTCAGGCACACTCTCGGCCTCGCCAGTGGCGGAGAGCGAGAGCAGCGTCTCATCGCGATCAAGCCCGCGCGTGTCAGGTTGGTGATCGCGCCCGCAGGCGGCCAGTGACAGTGCGATCAGCGCGCAAGCCAACAGCCGCATCACGGACGCTTGCGGAACAGCAGGGTCATGCGGTCGCTCTCGCCGATTGCCTGGTATCGCGGCTTGTCAGCCTCTGCGACGCCGCGCATCCCCGGCGGCAGGGTCCACACACCGCCGGTGTGATTGGCTGGGTCGGCGGGGTTGGCGTTAACCTCACTCTTGCCGACCAACTCGAAACCATGCGCCTCGATCAGTGCGATCACATCCTTCTCGCGCAGATAGCCTTTGCTGCCGTTGGTATAGTCGGCAGGGGCATCGGCGCGGGCGCGGTGCTGTTCGATGCCGAGCAGGCCGTCGCTCTTGAGCAGCGCGCGCACTGCGAGAAGCTCGCGGTGCAGCAGGTTCATCCGCCACAGGTTGTGCATTTCGCGGAAGATCAGCACCCGGTCGACCGTGCCGTTGAGCGTCGCGGGAATGCCGCCAGTATTGTAGGCACCGATCTGTGTCGCGGGAGCACCTGTCCATTCGGTCACCTTGGGCGGCAGGGTGGTGGCAAGGTTGCCGAAATACTGCTGCATCTGCGCCGGGGCGCCGGTGACATCGGGATTGAGCCCGATATAGCGTCCCGTGGTCCCCAGGTAGGGCACCAGCACGCGCGTCCACCAGCCGCCGGACGGCATATAGTCGACCACCGTCATGCCCGGCTCAACCCGGAAGAAGCCGAGCGTTTCGGCGGGGTGCCGCCAGGCATCGCGCGGCCGGTCGGCGGCGCGGCGCGGGTCGGCAAGAGCAGGGGCCAAGGCCCGCTGTGCCGCCGCCGACAGGGCAGCAGCAGGGGCGCGCGCGTGACTGCCGTGGTGTTCGGCAATGGCCGGGGCGGCGAATGCGGCGGCAGCGGCGGCGATGAACAGGGCAAATGAGCGCATGATCGATCCTCTAGGGTCCCGGGCGGTGACAAGCGCCGTTTGAGCACCTATCTCGGCATCAAGGAGTAACGGACAAATGAGCGAACTGGCAACGGCAATCGTCGCAGGCGGATGTTTCTGGTGCACCGAGGCGGTGTTTCTCGATGTCGTCGGCGTTAGCGCGGTCGAGAGCGGCTATATCGGCGGCTCAGTCGCCAATCCGACGTACAAGGCAGTGTGCAACGGCACCACCGGGCATGCCGAAGCGATTAAGGTAATCTTCGATCCGCAAGTGCTCGCGCTGGCGGATCTGCTCGACATTTTCATGGCGACGCATGATCCGACCCAGCTTAACCGGCAGGGCAATGACGTGGGCACCCAGTACCGCTCGGCAATCTTTCCCCTGGACGATAATCAGCGCGCAGAGGCCGAGGCGGCGATTGCGCGGGCCAATGCAGAGCTTGATGGCCGCGTGGTCACGACCATCGAGGGGCCGGACATCTGGTATCCGGCGGAAGATTATCATCAGGAGTATTGGGCGGGAGAAGGCCAGCGCAATCCCTATTGCCTCGCAGTGATCCCGCCCAAGCTAAACAAACTGCGCAAGAGCTTTTCTGCGCGGGTCAAGACAGCCTAGGGGAAGGCAGATGCAACTTGGCACAGTTGAAACGAGTTTTGCATGCGATGAAATGTGACGCCATGGCGTTCGTCCCGAATTATTCGCCATTGACCGCAAAGGTACTTGAACAACCTACATAAAATCGATTCTCACTTGTTGTGGGGGTATTGATTTGTGCCAGGGGGCACCAGTTAATACTGGAAAAAACATGAAAATCGGTTCGCGCCAATATTCCACTTTTGCCGCTCGGCCCCGGCCATGAGCGTGTTGATATCGGTACTGTTTGTCGCGGCTGCTTTGATGGCAATCGCGAGTATGGCGATCACCGTGCAGTCTCATTTTCAGGTTGGTCTGACGGTCTTTGATCAGCTGAATGACTTGGCGCGGGCAAGCGCGCTGCGCCCGGCCAATCGCTCGCGCTTTGCCCGAAGCTCCACCAATCGCCGAGCTACAGCCAAGCGGGCTATCTCACATGAAGCGCGGCGGATTCCGCTACCAGCCCACAAGGCGCACCGATCCGCGCACAATCGGGCGGCGCAGAGATGGCGGCAAGATATCTTCAATCCGAGCCCGGGCGGGCTGGGGTGTGATTAGGCAAATTGGGTAGTTTGGCCCCGGATGCGGGCTTTGATTACAAGGGGGATATCGATGCTATTGTTCACGATTCCAAGGCACAAGCGATTTGCTGTGACGAAAAAAGTACACCTCAGGGGCGGGGCTGGCGAAGCCTATGGCGCGCTGCTGTTCGAGGTTTCGTTGCAGGGGTGCCGGGTCAGTTCGGCCGACTACGAAAGGTTCCGCATAGATCAACTCGTGACGGTCGAGATTGCCGGCTTCGGAGATCTTCGGGGTCAGATCCGGTCTGCCAGCCAAGGCCAATTCGCCATCCGATTTGATCAGCCCATCGCCAGCACTGCCCTGCATGAACTGATCTGGCCGGCCAGTGACGAGGTTCAGCCTATTCTCCAGCTGCCTGCTTTCGCCACCGCGCGATAAAGAAGCCGTCGAGCCCGCCCACATCAGCCAGCATGCCGGGGTCGGTCCGTTGCCAGCCTTCGCGCGTTGGGGCAAGGCCAGCGGGCAATTCCTCCGCGCGGATCGGATCGGCAGTCAAGGTTACACTGGCAGCATGCGCCTCGCCTTCCTCGCTTTCGAGCGAACAGGCAGCATAGATCAAACTCCCGCCGGGCTTCACCCAGCCTGCCGCACGCGCCAGCAGAGCGGCCTGTAATTCTGCCATCTCAGCAATCTGCCGCGCGCCGATCCGGTGCAGCACGTCAGGATGACGACGGCAGGTGCCGGTGGCGGTGCAGGGGGCATCGAGGAGGACGGCATCGAAGGGTGCGTCCGGCTGCCAATCCAGCGCATCAGCTTTGACGACGTCGGCGGCAATCCCGATGCGGGCGATGTTCTCGGTCAGGCGTTCGAGCCGCTTGGCGCTAGAATCGAGCGCAGTAACCTGCCAGCCAGCCGATGCCAGTTGCAGCGTCTTGCCCCCCGGTGCCGCACACAGATCGAGGACAGTTCTACCACCCCCCGCACCCAAAAGGCGCGCAGGCAGACTGGCAGCTAGGTCCTGCACCCACCACGCCCCGTCTTTGAAACCAGCCAATTTCTCGATGGCTTCCCCGCGCGGCAGGCGCACATGACCCGGCATCAGCGAGATCCCGCCCAGCTCATTTGCCCAACGCTCGGTTTCACGGGGATCGTGCAACGTGAGGTCGAGCGGCGGCGGCACCGCTAGCCCACTGGCAACCGGCACGGCCCGCTCGCCCCAGCGCGCGATTACGGCATCGGGTAATGTCGGCACATCGGGCAATTTGGCACCCGCTCGCATCAGCGCGCCAAACACGCCGTGCGCCAGCCGCCGGGGCCCGCCAGCGAGCAGGGGCAAGGCGGTGGCGATCACTGCATGAGCTGGTGTTTCGAGCCGCAAAACGCCCGCCAGCATCAGCCGCAGGACGGATCGGACCTTGGCGTCATCAGGCAGCACCTGCTGGGTTGCGCCGTCGATCATCGCATCAAGATCGCTCAGCCAGCGCAGTGCCTCCGATGCGAGCGCGCGCGCCAATGCCCGGTCTGCCTCGCTGCGGATGCCCTGCAGGGCAGGTGGGCCTGCCTGTTCGAGTGTTTCGCCACGGCGCAGGACTGCATCGAGCAGACGCAGCGCAGCGCGGCGGGCGGGAAGTCCGGGTATGTCCATGGCCCGCGCGTTAGGGGAGATTGCATTGCGAGGCCAGCGTGCCCATATTTAACCGATGACAAAGCGCGCCACTCAACGTCCCGCCTCCTTCGCCAAGCCGGATCACTGGAGCGATGCACCCCCGCCAAAGCCGGAAGCAGCGAGCGACGATGCGGACCCAGACGGGCTTTCACCCACACGTTATGGCGACTGGGTGCGCAAGGGGATTGCAGTGGATTTCTGACGTCAGGGCAGAATATCGATCGTTGTTCCGTCCGCCACAGCCTCCCACAGCGCCTCGATTTCCACATTGCTCACTGCGATGCAGCCGTCGGTCCAGTCACCCGGCACGCGCCCTGCGGGCCAGCCGTTGGGCTGGCCGTGGATCATGATCAGCCCGCCCGGATTGCGCCCCTGCGAGCGTGCAAAGGCCGTGTCGCGGGCGTTGGGATAGGAAATGTGCAGCGACAGGTGAAAGCTGCTCTGCGGATTGCCGTAGTCGATCACATAGCGTCCCTCGGGCGTGCGCTCGTCACCCTGAAACTGTTTGTGGCCTGAAGGCGCATCGCCGAGCTGGATGCCGGTGATGGTGTGGACCGCCCGGCCCGCTGAATACAGCACCATGGCGCGCGCGGACTTTTCGACCCGGATATAATCGATCTCGGGCAGTGTCAGCGGCACATCCGCCTGCGCCGCGCCGGTCATCAAGATCAGGACAAGCGGGGCGAGCAGGCGGCGTTTCATTGGCTCAGTCCACGAAAGGGTCGCGCACCAGAATTGTATCTTCTCTTTCGGGCGAGGTCGAGACCAAGGCCACCGGCGTTTCGATCAGTTCCTGCACCCGCTGGATATATTTGATCGCCTGCGCTGGCAGATCGGCCCAGCTGCGCGCGCCCGCTGTCGTTCCGCTCCATCCGGGCATTTCCTCATAGACCGGCTCGACATTGGCCTGATCGGCGGCGTGGCTGGGCAGATAGTCGAGCAATTTGCCATTCAGCCGGTAGCCGGTGCAGATTTTCACCGTCTCCATCCCGTCCAGCACATCGACCTTGGTCAGGGCAATGCCGGTGACGCCGGAGATCGCGCAGGACTGGCGCACCAGCACCGCATCGAACCAGCCGCAGCGGCGCTTGCGGCCCGTAACAGTGCCAAATTCATGCCCGCGTTCGCCCAAGCGCTGGCCGATTTCATCTTCCAGTTCGGTGGGGAAGGGGCCTGCACCGACGCGGGTGGTATAGGCCTTGACGATGCCCAGCACAAAGCCGGTGGCGTTGGGGCCAAGCCCTGAGCCGCTGGCCGCCGTGCCGCTGACCGTGTTCGAGCTGGTGACGAAGGGGTAAGTTCCGTGATCGACATCGAGTAGCACGCCCTGCGCGCCCTCAAACAGGATGCGGCTGCCCTTCTTGCGTACGTCGTTCAGCCGCTTCCACACCGGCTCGGCAAATTGCAGCACGAACGGCGCGATTTCGCGCAGGCTTGCGAGCAAGGCCTCACGATCGACCGGCGGCTGGCCGAAACCGGCGCGCAAGGCGTCGTGATGCGCGCAGAGCCGGTCCAGTTGCGGCTCCATTGCATCGAGATGCGCCAGATCGCAGACCCGGATCGCGCGGCGGCCAACCTTGTCCTCATAGGCGGGGCCAATGCCGCGCCCGGTGGTGCCGATCTTGCCCGCGCCTGCCGCTGCCTCGCGCAGGCCATCCAGCTCGCGGTGGATTGGCAGGATCAGCGGGCAATTGTCAGCAATCGCAAAGTTCGCGGTTGAGATCGCAACGCCCTGGCCTTCCAGCTTGGCGATCTCTTCCTTTAGGTGCCACGGATCGAGCACCACGCCATTGCCGATGATCGATAGGGTGCCGCGCACGATGCCCGATGGCAGCAGGCTGAGCTTGTAAACCGAGCCATCGACCACCAGCGTGTGGCCAGCATTGTGACCGCCCTGAAAGCGCACCACGGCATCGGCGCGGCTGGCCAGCCAGTCGACAATCTTGCCCTTGCCCTCATCACCCCACTGGGCACCGATCACGGTTACGTTTGCCATGGATACGCGACTCCACCTGCCAGGTGGATCCGGCACGCCCTTCGACAGGACTCGGCGTGCGGATGGGTCAGAAGGGCCGGTTCGGCCCCGTATGCGCAGCGCGCCCTAATGGCAGGCGCTTGCCTGAGTCAAGGCTAGCTCTTCGCCTGCTGCTCCACCAACCGAATATTCAGCTCGCGAAGCTGCTTTGCTGAAACCGGTCCCGGCGCACCCATCATCAGGTCTTCGGCCTTTTGGTTCATCGGGAAGACCACGACTTCGCGGATATTCGGCTCGTCCGCTAGCAGCATGACGATGCGGTCCACACCCGGGGCAGAACCGCCATGCGGCGGTGCGCCGTATTTGAAAGCATTGATCATACCAGCGAAATTGGTGTCGACGTCTTCTTTCGAATATCCGGCGATCTCGAAGGCCTTGTACATGATGTCAGGACGGTGGTTACGGATCGCGCCGGAGCTGAGTTCCACCCCGTTGCAGACGATGTCATATTGCCAGGCCTTGATCTCCAGCGGGTCCATCGTTTCCAGCGCTTCCAACTCGCCCTGCGGCATCGAGAAGGGATTGTGGCTGAAGTCGACCTTCTTGGCGTCCTCGTCATATTCGAACATCGGGAAATCGACGATCCAGCAGAATTTGAACTCGCCTTCGCCGATCAGTCCGAGCTGTTCGCCGACGCGGGTGCGCGCGGCACCTGCCAGCTTGGCGGCCTGCAATTCCTTGCCTGCCGCAAAGAAGCAGCCGTCATCGGGACCAAGGCCCATCGCGGCGTAAAGTGCCAGCATCCCTTCCTCGCCGTGGTTCTTGGCAATCGGTCCGCCGAACTCACCGCCCTTACGCGTGACATAGCCGAGGCCCGCATGGCCTTCACTGCGCGCCCATTCGTTCATGTCGTCGAAGAATTTGCGGCTCTTTTCGGCGGTGCCCGGCGAAGGGATGGCGCGCACAACGCCGCCGCCGCCAGCGATCTTCTCGAACAGGCCGAAGCCTGATTTCTCGAAGTGGCTGCCGACGTCGTGGATCTCGATCGGATTGCGCAGATCGGGTTTGTCCGAGCCGTACTTGAGCATCGATTCTGCAAAAGGAATGCGCGGGAATGTGCCCGCCGGGGTAACTGACTTGCCGTTCGAAAACTCCTCGAACACGCCGGCCAGCACCGGCTCGATGGTGTTGAACACATCGTCCTGCGTCACGAAGCTCATCTCGAAATCGAGCTGGTAGAACTCGCCGGGCGAACGGTCGGCGCGGGCGTCCTCATCGCGGAAGCATGGCGCGATCTGGAAGTATTTGTCGAAACCGGCGACCATCAGCAGCTGTTTGAACATTTGCGGGGCCTGCGGCAGCGCATAGAACTTGCCCGGATGGACGCGGCTGGGCACCAGATAATCGCGCGCGCCTTCGGGGCTGGAGGCGGTGAGGATCGGCGTCTGGATTTCGTTGAAACCCTGCGCCACCATGCGGTTCCGCAGGCTGGAAATAACCTTGCTGCGCAGCATCATGTTGGCGTGGACTTTTTCGCG
>JANPPM010000055.1:0-7115 GCA_031428495.1 Novosphingobium sp. | reverse complement strand
GTCGTGCCCGCCCGAGACTTCCTCCCACACGTTGTGCTTGGGATCGAGCGCGTCGCGGCTCTGGTCGACGTAGCCCAGCCGCACGGTCTCGCCGATCGCGATCTCGCCGGTGTCGGGCTGCTCCTGCCCGGTGATCAGCTTGAACAGCGTCGATTTGCCCGCGCCGTTGGGGCCGATGATGCCGACAATGCCGCCCGGTGGCAGCAGGAACGACAGGTCCTCGAACAACAGCTTGTCGCCGTAAGCCTTGCTCAGGCCCTTGGCCTCGATCACCTTGCCACCGAGGCGTTCGGGCACCTGGATGACGATCTGTGCCTTGTTGATGATGCGCTTTTCGCTCGATTCAACCAGCTGGTCGAAGGCCTTGATGCGCGCCTTGCTCTTTGTCTGGCGGCCCTTGGTGCCGGCCCGGATCCACTCCAGCTCGTCCTTGATCGCCTTCTGGCGGCCCTCGTCCTCGCGGCTTTCCTGATCGAGCCGCTTGGATTTCTTCTCGAGGTAGGTCGAATAATTGCCCTCGTAGGGGAAGTATTTCCCGCGATCGAGTTCGAGAATCCAGCCGACGACATTGTCGAGGAAATAGCGATCGTGGGTGATCATCAGCACCGCGCCGGCATATTCCTTGAGGTGATTTTCCAGCCATTCGACGCTTTCCGCATCAAGGTGGTTGGTCGGCTCATCGAGCAGCAGGATGCCCGGCTTCTGGATCAGCAGCCGGGTGAGCGCGATGCGGCGTTTTTCACCACCGGAGAGGTTGTCCACCGGCCAGTCTCCGGGCGGGCAGCGCAAGGCCTCCATGGCAATCTCAAGCTGGTTGTCGAGCGTCCAGCCGTCGACAGCGTCGATCTTGTCCTGAAGCTCGCTCATTTCAACACCGAGCGCGTCGAAATCCGCGCCGTCCTCGCCCATTTCCAATCCGATCTGGTTGAAGCGGTCGACCATATCGGCGGTTTCGCGGGCACCGTCCTTGACGTTTTCCAGCACCGTCTTGCTCTCATCAAGCTGCGGCTCCTGCGGTAGATAGCCGACAGTGATGTACTCGCCCGGCCATGCCTCGCCGGTGTAATCGGTGTCGAGCCCGGCCATGATCTTCATCAGGGTGGATTTGCCAGCGCCGTTCGGGCCGACGATGCCGATCTTGGCATCCTGATAGAATTGCAGGCTGATGTCCTTCAGCACCGGCTTGGGAGCGCCGGGGAAGGTCTTGGTCATGCCCTTCATGACATAGGCGTATTGCGCGGCCACTGGGGTCTCTCCGGATCAAGTCGAATGGGGAAGGTTGCGCGGAGCCTCTACAGCGGCGTGCGGGGTGCTGCAAGCGCAGGCTGGGCAGTCAGGCTGGCCCCAGAATCATTGCGGCGGCTTTTTCGCCGACCATGATCGACGGTGCGTTGGTGTTGGCCGCTGGCATCACCGGCATTATCGATGCATCGGCTACCCGCAGGCCCGCAATGCCGCGCACTTTGAGCGTGGGGTCAACCACCGAGGCCGCGTCGCCGCCCATCCGGCAGGTGCCGACTGGGTGATAGCCGATGCCACATTCGTTGCGCAGCCGCTGCTCCCATTCGGCATCGCTGGTCGGCAGCGGATCGGGAGTCATGCAGCCGGTTACATAGCGGGCGAGGGCAGGTGTTCGGAAAATCTCCTGCACCTGCTTGACGCCTGCGATCAGCGCGGTGACATCTTCGGGATCACCCAGCAGCCGGTGATCGACTACGGGCTTGTCGTGCGGCGATGCACTGCGCAGACGAATCTCGCCGCGGCTCTTAGGCTTGGCGACATTCGCATAAACGACAACCGCAGGCTGACGGTGCGGCTTGCGGGTCGCCGCGTCCATAGCCAACAGGCCGAAAGAGAGCTTGATGTCAGGGAAGGAGAGGTCAGGCCGCGAGCGCATGTAGGCCATGGCCTCGACCGGAACCATGGTCATCAGGCCCTTGTTGGCGAACAGGTATTTGAGGAATTCACGCGCCATTCCGACAGGTGTCATCAGCATGTTCCAGGTCGGCGTATTGACGCTGAACATGGTGCTGTAGCTGGCGTGTTCCTGGAGATTCTGTCCGACAGCGGGGCAATCGCGGATCACCTCGATGCCATGTTTGCACAGTTGCTCAGCGGGGCCGATACCGGATCGCATCAGTATGGCTGGCGAGGACAAGGCCCCGGCAGAGACGATCACTTCGCGCGCCGCATGAACTGTCTGTTCCTGGCCCTCGCGCAGATAGCGAACGCCGGTGGTGCGGCCATTTTCGATCAACACCTTGTCGACTGTCGCGCCGGTGATCACGGTCAGGTTGGGGCGCCCTTGCGCGGCCTTGAGGAAAGTCCGGGCGGTGCTGGCGCGCTGGCCGTTTGCCTGCGTGACCAGCATGGTGAAAGCGCCATCAACGTCGCCCGCGCAGTAATCCGGCACTTTGCGTAGGCCGAATTCGCTGCACGCATCGACGAAAACGTCTGCCAGCGGATGCTGCATGCGCGGCTGGCTGACGCCGAGCAGGCCCATGGTGCCGTGGGTCTGGTCAGGCGGGCCGTCATAGGCTTCAGACTTGCGGAACAGCGGCAGGACATCGTCCCAGCCCCAGCCGGTGCAACCCGATGCAGCCCAGTCATCATAGTCCGAACGGTCGCCGCGAATGTAGATCATGCCGTTGACCGAAGAGCCGCCACCCAGAAGCCGTCCTGCGCTCCAATAGCCCTGACGCCCGCCCAGCGAAGGATCAGGCTCGGTAATATGGCCCCAATCGGTCTCTGGCTTGCCGAGTAACTTGAGCCCGCCGGCCGGGAGCCGGTTCATGAACCCGTCCGCTGTGCCACCAGCTTCGAGCAGAACGACGCGGTTGACCGGGTCGTCGGATAGCCGATTGGCCAGCACGCACCCAGCACTGCCACCGCCGATGATGACGAAATCGGCTTGCTCAATCATGGATGTACACCCGCCAACAATTCAAAAATAGCAGCCACCCCCGCCTGCGCGAGGGTGGCTAGCACTCACAGACTGGTTCAGACGAGGTTGAACACGTCCTTGACGAGGAAAATCAACAGGATTGCGCCGATGATTGAAAAGAGGAAACCGGCAGGCCTGATCGCTGTCCCGGGGGTCTTGTCGAACATCGAGCCGATGAAACCGGCAAGGAACGAACCGGCGATGCCCAGAACTATGCTGACGATCCAGCCCATTTCGACGGCGCCAGGATAAAAATAGCGGGCGAGAATGCCGACGATCAGGCCAACTACGGCCATGCTGACATACTTCATACTGACGTGCTCCCAAATTGCGGATTGGTTCCTGCGAAGTCGGCAGTTTTCCCCCGACCAAAGCAAAGCTGCACCAATTCAGCCGCATGGGCAAGGGTCACGGTTGCAGTGGGTTTTCCGCCTCGGGCAGAACCAAGATCTCGACCGCTTTGTCTGCACCCAGATAGCGCCGGGCAAGATTACGAATTTGATCAACTGTCACTGCCAACAGCCGCTCCTTGGCTTTGAGATAGCGTCCGATCCGGTCGACTTCGCTCTGTGCGCGGGCAGTAAGCGTCAGCCAGCCGCGATTGGTTTTGAGCGCATTGTCCTGCGCTTCCACCAGCGGTTGGCGGGCGCGTTGCAGCTCATCCGCGCTGACTGGCGCATTGCGAAGGCGTGCTATGGTTTCGGCAATCGCTGTTCGTGCCGCACCTACTTCCGCGACACTGACCGAAGCGGCGACGCCGAACACGCCGTAACCTGTCCAATATCGGGAGGGATTGCTGTTGGCCGATGGCGAGTAGGCCTTGCCGAGCTTTTCGCGCAGCGTTTCAGTCAACTCGATCTGGGCAATGCGTTCAAGGACGGCGAGACCGATGGTTTCGGCGTGATCGCTGTCGTCGCGCGTGGGCCAGGTGAAGCGCAGCAAGGCCTGATCCGCCGGGCCGGTGTGGCGAACGATGCGGGGGGCGCGGCTGGCAGTGAAGCTCCGGGCGCGCTGCTCAGCGTAAGGCTGGAATGCGCCTTCGCGCGGCGGCAGTGCGCCAAGCGTCTTGGCCACGAGAGCTACGGCCTGCTCCTCGTCAAAATCACCTGTGATGCCAATTTCGACGGCCCCGCGCGCCAACCGATCGGCGATATCGGCCTTGAGCTTGTCAAACGTCAGTGCGCGGTAATCTTCGACCTTCTGCAAGGTGAACCGTGGGTCATTGTCGGAGAGGATGCCGCCGATGGTATTGCTCAAGGCCGATTGCGGCGTCGCGCGCAACTGGGCGAAGAAATTATTGATCGCCTGACGGTAGCGGAGCTGGCCCTCGGGTCGATAGCCCGGGTCGCTGATCAGTGCTGTGAGCAATTGCAGTTGGAGCTCAAGATCGCGCGGCGTGGTCTGTGCGGCGGAAACGAAGGCATCGGCCTGGCTGTCGAAATTGAACCCATAGCTGCGGCCCGCGAGGATCGATTGTAGCTGGTCCTGGCTGTGCTTGCCAAGTCCGCCGCTCGCCAGTGACCCGGCCATTTCGCTGGCCAGTGGATTGGCCGCGGTGCTCAGCATGTCGCCGCCGTCGATCGAGAGCTGGAGCAACACCCGGTCCTTGTCGAGGTCGGTGTGCTTGAGATTGAGCATGACGCCGTTGGCAAAGCGCAGCGTGCGGATGCCCAGCTCCGGTTCGCGGGTATCACTGGCGACTATGCCGATCGGCCCAAACGAGGTGTAGGCGAAGGTTTCTGCAGAAATGCTGCGCTCGCGGGTGAGGGGGCGGCGCATCGCCTCGTCCCAGGCGGCACGGATTGCCGCTTTGTTGCCTTCGACTTCGCGGCGGCCTTGCAGGCGCAGCAGCGGATTGACCAGCGGCACAGCTTCGCGGTTCAACGCGGTCAGCACGCGCTTGGGAACAATGGCCGGGGCAAATGCTTCGAACCGGGCAAGCGCGGCCTCGGGAGTGGCTGGCACCAATTCATCGCGCAGCAGCGCAAACACGGCATTCAGCAATGCGCCGTGGCTGCGGGTAGCAGACGATGCCGCCTCATTGACGATGGCTGTGCGGATATTGGCGACCTGTTCGGCCACTTCGCTTTCCGAAAAGCCGAAGCGCAGTGCGCGCCGATATTCGAGGGTCGCTGCGATCAGCCCGCGTCGCCATTTGCCGTCAACGGTATCGACAACGAGGTTGGTGGTGCGCCCTGCGCGGAATACCTGCCCAGTGCCCAGCCCGGCATCGCGGAATGGCGGATCACTGAGCCGCGACAGGCGCTGGAGACGGCGATTGACAATTCCATAGCCGATCTGACGCAGCAGGTTTTCCTGCCGCTGGGCAACCGTGTCCGGCTCGTCGCGCCAAGGCGCATGGCGCGAGGCTATGGTGCGCTCCGACATAGCGGGATCGATGTAAATCTCGGTTTCGCCCTTGCGCGCCGGATCGACCGGGCCAGCGGACGGTTGCGGCACCATCTGCGCTGCCTGCCAGTCTTCAAAACGAGCGCGAATTGCCGCTTCGACCTCATCGGCTGGAAAGTCACCGACAACGACTATTGTGGTTTTGGCTGGCACATAGGCGCGCCGCCAGAAGGCCTTGAGGCTTTCGGCTGTTGCGCCATTCAGTGCATCGACGGTGCCAATTGGCAGCCGCTTGGTGTAGCGCGCATCAGGATTGAGGAATGTGAGCTGCGCCTCGAGATTGCGGAATTGCCACGAATTGCGGTCGCGCCGTTCGGCGAGAACGACACCGCGCTCGCGCTCAACGGCGGCCGGGTCGAAATTGAGCGCACTCGCCGTTTCACGCATCAGCATCAGCGCAGTCCCGAGCAGCGCGGGGTCATTGCGCGGCAGATCGAGCATGTAGGTGGTACGGTCGAAACTGGTGGAGGCGTTGGTATCGGCCCCGAAAGCCAGCCCTTCGCGTTCGAGCAGGCGGATCATCTCGCCTTCGGGCACCTTGGCTGATCCGTTGAAGGCCATGTGCTCGACGAAATGGGCAAACCCGCGCTCGTTATCTTCCTCGTCGAGCGAACCTGCCTCGATCTCCATGCGGACGAGTGCGGTGCCCTTGGGCGTCGCGTTTTGCCGGATGACATAACGCATGCCGTTGGCGAGGCGGCCAAAGCGGTAGGCGGGATCGACGGGAATGTCGCTGGCCTCGAAGGCCCAGACGGGCCTTTCGCGCGGGGGAGACGCAGCCGCACTGGCGAGGCGCTCGGCCTGCGGGGCGCAAGCAGACAGGGTGAAGATTGCGAGGAGAAACGGAAGGAGGCGCATTGGGGTTAGGGTGACGTAAGTTGATGGGTGGGGCAAGCGTTGCACGAGGGCTTCGACCGGCTCAGCCTGAGCGGGTCTGAAGTTCAATAAATGCTCCGCTCATCCTGAGCTTGTCGAAGGACTACTTACCCCGTAATTTCCGATGCATCGACAGGTCGAGCACTTCGCTGGTGGCTTCATCTTCCTGAAGCAGTCCCAAGCGCCGTGCAACTTCCTGATAGGCCTCGGATTCGCCGCCCATGTCGCGCCGGAACCTGTCCTTGTCGAGCTTTTCTCCGGTGGTCATATCCCACAAGCGGCAGCCATCGGGGCTGATTTCATCAGCGAGAATCACACGGCTGTAATCACCGTCCCAGATGCGGCCAAATTCCAGTTTGAAGTCGATCAGGCGGATATTGATCGCGGCGAAGAGCCCCACCAGAAAATCGTTCACCCGGATCGCCATCGCGGAAATGTCCTGCATTTCCTCGTTCGACGCCCAGCCGAAGCAGGCGATATGCTCTTCAGCGACCATCGGGTCGTTCAGCGCATCGTCCTTGTAATAGTATTCGATCAGCGTGTGCGGCAGCGGCTCGCCTTCGGGAATGCCGAGGCGCTGGCTGATCGAACCGGCAGCGACATTGCGCACCACCACTTCAATAGGAATAATTTCAACCTGTCGAACGAGTTGCTCCCGCATATTAAGGCGGCGGATGAAGTGCGTCGGAATGCCGATATGGCTAAGCCGCGTGAAGACATATTCGCTGATGCGATTGTTGATCACACCCTTGCCCTGAATTGTGCCTTTTTTCTGGGCATTGAAGGCTGTCGCATCATCCTTGAAGTACTGGATGATGGTGCCGGGCTCAGGCCCCTCATAGAGGATCTTGGCCTTGCCTTCGTAGATCTGGCGGCGGCGGGTCAT
>JANPPM010000054.1:0-5664 GCA_031428495.1 Novosphingobium sp. | reverse complement strand
GCCCAATTTCGCCGCGCTGATGGGCTATCTCAATGCCGGGTGGACGCTGAAGGTCGATCTGGTCGCCGATTGGCTATGCCGCCTGTTCAATCACTTGGACCTGTGGGAGCGCGATGTTGCCACGCCCTATCTGGCACCCGATCACGCGCTTGTGGAAGCCAACCCGATTGATGATTTTTCGTCGGGCTATCTCCAGCGCGGACGCAATCTGATTCCCAAGAGTACTGCGACCCCGCCGTGGCGGATCTCCATGGACTACGCCGCCGACCGCAAGGAAATGCGCGACACGCCCATAGACGACGGGGTGCTGCAGTTCAGCCGGGCGAGCAGCGATATTCCCTCCGCCGCCGCTTTGCCCTAACGCGTGGCTATGACCGCCGATTCCCGAATCTACACCGCCGCGCTGATCGTCATCGGCGACGAAATCCTCTCGGGCCGCACGCATGACAAGAACATCGCGCAGATTGCCGGCTGGCTCGGCGTGCAGGGCATCCGGCTGAAGGAAGTGCGGGTGGTCGGCGATGAAACCGATGCGATAGTCGAAGCCGTCAACACCCTGCGTGCGCGCAACGACTATCTGTTCACCACCGGGGGCATCGGTCCGACGCATGATGACATCACCGTCGATGCGGTCGCCGAGGCGCTGGGTGTGGGGGTGGAAGTCCACCCCGAGGCGCGCGCGATCCTAGAAGGTTATTACGAGACACGCGGTGGGCTCAACGAGGCGCGGCTGCGCATGGCGCGGGTGCCCGCTGGGGCCGAGCTGATCCCCAACCGCTATACCGGCGCCCCCGGTATCCGCAGCGGCAATGTCTTTCTGATGGCCGGGGTGCCGCAGATCACCTCGGGGATGCTGGAGGCGCTATCGGGCACACTGGAGGGCGGTGCGCTGTTGCTCACAGAAACGCTGGGCTGCTGGGCGCAGGAAAGCGAAGTTGCGACGCTGCTGCGCGATACCGAAAAGGCACACGGCACCTGCCAGATCGGCTCCTATCCATTCTGGAAGGAAGGACGCGGCGGGGCCAACTTCGTAATCCGCTCGGTAGATGCCGATGATCTTGCCGCCTGTGCCCGCACGCTTGGGCAGGCGCTTGAAGCGCTGGGCAAGCCGGTGTTCGCGGGTGGGATTTAGAGCCGCCGCGATGACCCTTGCAGCCGGAGCCGCAGCCGTGAGCGGGTGCGCCCACGATGGGCAATCAGATTTGCTTGGCAAGTTCGAGGCCAATCTCGCCAGCCATGACAGCGCCACAGAGGCGCTGCGGCAATGGTGCAAGGCGCGCGGCATTGCCGAGGAACCCCGGATCGCCGCACAATTCATCCGTGGTCATGACGAGCCACCGCCCGCCGATTTGCACAGTGCGCTGGCGGTTGGCCCGGACGAAGCGCTTGGCTATCGGCACGTGAAGCTATCCTGCCGGGAAACAGTGCTGTCCGAAGCGCACAACTGGTATGTCGCAGCCCGGCTTTCTCCCGAAATGAACCGCATGCTCAGCGAGACCGATACCCCCTTCGGCAAGGTCGCTGCGCCGCTGCGCTTTACCCGCGAACCGCTGACGAGTTCTGCGGCGCAGGGCGTGGATTGCCCCACCGGCATCGTCTCGGTTCACCGCGCACTACTGCGTCTGCCCGATGGCCAGCCGCTGGCGCTGGTGGTCGAATGCTATACCGCCGCCAATCTGGTGGGCGCGCGCTGAACGCCGTTTGGACCTGCATACGCTTAATCTGAATCACCGTTCGTGGTGAGGAGGGACAGAGCGGAGCGAAGGCCCGTCTCGAACTATCAGGCACCGCGCTAAGTCCTTCGAGACGGCCTTTCAGCCTGCGGCTTCACGGCCTCCTCAGGACGAACGGAATGGGGTCAGAGTAAACGCAATTTGCTCTAATACAAGGCGAAGGCGGCGGTGCATCAGTGCGCAGCGGCGCACCTTTATCCAGCGTATAGGTGATCACCAGCGTAGCGGGCACCTTGCCAAGATTGACCCCGTTGTGCGCAGTTCCGCGCGGCATCGCAAAACTATCCCCCGCGCGCAGCACGCGGCGCGGATGGCCTGCCCTGTCGAGCGCCATCACGCCGCGCAGAAGATAGGCGACCTCGACCCCCGGGTGCGTGTGCCAACCTGAACTTGCGCCCGGCGGAAAGCTGCGCTTGACCACCTGCACTTCCTGCGCGCCCCGGTCCTGCGGAACATCTACACTGGCGATCAGCACGAGCGCAGGCAGTGCCGATGGTGCAGCGGCAGCAAGCAGGGCGAGGGTGAGCATCGATCATTCTCCCGGTTTCGGCCCGAGTCTCGCACAAATGCAAAAGGCCGGGAAGGTCTCCCCTCCCGGCCAGAATTGCTATTTCGTCATCCCGGACTTGATCCGGGATGACGGTTTAGCCGCCCTGCACCTGCGTGACGTCGATCTTGAGGCCGGGGCCCATTGACGACGAGAGCCCGATCTTCTTGAGATACTTGCCCTTCGCGCCAGCCGGCTTGGCCTTGACGATGGCATCGACGAAGGCATCAAAGTTGGCGCGGATCGCGTCATCGGTGAAGCTCATCTTGCCGATCCCGGCGTGGATGATCCCGGTCTTTTCAACGCGGAACTCGATCTGGCCGCCCTTGGCTGCCTTGACCGCTTCGGCCACGTTCGGCGTGACAGTCCCCAACTTCGGGTTCGGCATCAGGCCCTTGGGACCGAGGACCTTACCAAGACGGCCAACAAGGCCCATCATGTCCGGCGTCGCGATGACACGGCCATAATCGAGATTGCCAGCCTGCATGTCTTCGAGCAGGTCTTCAGCGCCAACCTTGTCAGCGCCAGCAGCCAGTGCGGCTTCGGCCTTGTCGCCCTTGGCGAAGACCGCAACCTTGACGTCCTTACCGGTGCCCGAAGGCAGCGACACCATGCCGCGCACCATCTGATCGGCATGACGCGGATCGACGCCCAGGTTCATGGCAACTTCAACGGTCTCGTCGAACTTGGTGGTCTTGACTTCACGCAGCGTCTTGAGCGCCTCGTCAACGCCATAGAGCTTCATGTTGTCGCCCAGCTTGGCGGTGAGGGCCTTGCGGTTCTTTGAAAGCTTGGTCATCGGTTCAGCCCTCCACTACTTCGAGGCCCATCGAACGGGCAGAGCCTTCGATGATCTTCGTCGCCTGTTCAATGTCATTGGCATTGAGATCGGCCATTTTGGTCTGGGCGATTTCGGCCAGCTGCGAACGCTTGATGCTGCCGCCAGAGATTTTGCCCGGCTCTTTCGAACCCGACTTGATGCCGATGGCCTTCTTGATCAGGAACGAGGCGGGCGGCGTCTTGGTGACGAAGGTGAAGCTCTTGTCGGCGAACACGGTGATGATCGTCGGGATCGGCATGGCCTTTTCAAGGTCCTGCGTTGCCGCATTGAACTGCTTGCAGAATTCCATGATGTTAACCCCGCGCTGACCCAGCGCCGGACCGATCGGGGGAGAGGGATTTGCAGCGCCCGCAGGCACCTGCAGCTTGATATAGCCGTCAATCTTCTTGGCCACGATGGGCCTCCTTTCTTCCTGTTGGCACGGGCGAAGCCGGGCCTCAGAGTGAGCGGTCAAACACCCTGAACTAGTCCAAGGCTCCCGTGTGGAATCACCAGCCGGAGCCGGTGAAGCGCGCGCATTAGGCGAGGGCTGCGCGAAAGGGAAGGGCAAAAAGCCTTGCCGCCTGCACTCAGGTGACCCTATCCTGCCCAGCATAACCTGAGAGGATAGTTCATGCGCCCCATGCACACCTGCGCTGCCGCCGTTGCCCTTGCCGCCTTGCTGCTGGCAGGGGGCTGCAAGATCAAGCAGGAGACCGATGGCCAAGCGAGCGCATCCGCCGCTGCCTCACCAGCCCCCAGCGTCGCTGCCAGCGCCAGCGCTGCGCCAACAGCCACTGCCTTCAGCGCTTCGACCGTGCCCGAGACCAGCGCCGCGCTGCCTACCTTTCCGATGTTCAAGGATCTGGAGGGCCTCGAAAATGTCGAAAATCCAAAGGAAAGCATGGTCAACTTTGACCGCGATTACTTTATCGCCGGAGAGACAACAATCCCGGTTGAAGGCAAGGTTTTCCGGGGCAAATACAATCTCACCCGCGATCGGCCCTATTCCTCGATCGAGTTCCGCCGGAATTATGAGATGGCAATTGCCCAGCTTGGCGGAACGAAGATCAGCGGCACGCTGAGCACTGGCGCTGCGCGCAGGAACCTGATCGGAACCTCGCCCGAACCCACCGGCTACTGCTTCACCTTCACGTGTGAAGAGACAGATTTCTACCTGATCCGCCAGGGCGGCAAGGAATGGTGGATCAGCGTCGGCACTGGCGCATTCCCGCTCCATGGCTTTGTCACTGTGGTGGAAAAGCAGGTCATGGCGAAAAGCTTTTCCTTCATGGATGCCGGCGCCCTGAAAAGCGCACTCGACGCCAATGGCCGTGTTCCAGTCTATGTCGAATTTGACGTCGACCGCGCCAGCCTGCGCCCTTCGGCGCGGCCTGCGGTCGACGAGATCGCCAAACTGTTGCAGCAGAACGCGGCGCTCAAGGTGTCAATCGAAGGCCATACGGACGATACCGGCACCCCTGCGCGCAATCAGCCGCTGAGCCTCGCGCGGGCCGAAACCGTTCGCGCTGAGCTGATCGCAGCAGGCATTACCCCTGCCCGGATGAAAACTGCAGGTTTCGGATCGTCACGGCCCCTTGCGCAAGGGACAGGCGAAGATGCGCGGGCACGGAACCGGCGAGTAGACCTTGTGAAGTTCTGAACCTTACTTCGACAGTTCAACCTGCTCGAAATCGAGCTCCACCGGGGTTGCCCGGCCGAAGATCGAGACCGAGACCTTGACGCGATTCTTGTCGAAATCGAGTTCCTCGACGGTGCCGGTGAAGCTGGCGAAGGGACCATCGAGCACCTTGACCGAATCGCCAATCTCGTAATCGACCGAGATATGCCGCTTGGGCTCGGCAGCAGCCTGTTCGCGTGCGCCGAAATAGCGGGCGGCCTCACGGTCCGTGATCGGCTGCGGCTTGCCGCTGGAACCCAGAAAGCCGGTGACCTTGGGGGTGTTCTTGACGAGGTGATAGACATCGTCCGACAGCGCCAGCTTGGCCAGCACATAGCCCGGCATGAATTTGCGTTCGACCTGAACCTTTTTGCCGCGCTTGACCTCTGTGATGGTTTCGGTCGGGACTTCGACCGATTCAACGAGATCGGTGAGCCCCATACGTTCGGCCTCCGAAATGATCGAATCGCGGACCTTGTTTTCAAAGCCGGAATAGGCGTGGATGATGTACCAGCGGGCCATATGTCTCTCTTGGATAATCCGTGAAGGTTCAGGCGAGCGAAAGCAGGAGTTGCACGACCTTGCCGAACAGCGTGTCGACGCCAAGGAAGAACACCGCAAGAATCGCCATCATGATCGCCACGAAAATCGCGGTGGTTACGGTTTCCTGTCGCGTCGGCCAGATGATCTTGCGACCTTCGGCCTGCACCTGGCGCATGAATTCGCCGGGGCTGGTACGCGTTTTGGCTGGGCGGTCTTCCATAGTTTCTCCTCACTTCCGCCACGGGGCCTGCGCCGCCCCGGCCAATTTGCCGGGAGGGGCTTGCGAACTCCGATGTCGGAAGGTGTGCGCGATCTAGCGAGCGGGTGCCGCTTTGGCAAG
>JANPPM010000053.1:0-6278 GCA_031428495.1 Novosphingobium sp. | reverse complement strand
GGTTCATTTTTACGACATCGCTCTCGCCGGTGCTGGTCGCAGGCGTGCTCGCCAGCGTGCGGCACCTCAAGGCGTCGAGTGTGGAGCGTGAAGGCCAGCAGGCCTCCGCCGCCCTGCTCAAGCAGCTGTTTGCCGATGCGGACCTGCCAGTCATGCCCTCGACCACGCATATCGTGCCGCTGATGGTGGGCGATCCGGTGCGCGCCAAGCAGATCAGCGACATTCTGCTCGCCGAATATGGCGTCTATGTGCAGCCAATCAACTATCCCACCGTGCCGCGCGGCACCGAACGACTGCGCTTCACCCCTGGCCCTGCGCACACCGAAGCCATGATGCGCGACCTCACCGGCGCGCTCAGCGAAATCTGGGAACGGCTGGAGATGAAGCAGGCCGCGTGAGCCTGACTGCGCAAGGCACGGCTTCGCCTCTGCGATCGCCCTCGCCCAATATCAAGGAGCTACTGACTGCTCTGGTGATCCTGAGCGGGGTCACCCTGGCAACACGCGTCTGGACCTTCGGCAATCCCTTGCTTGGCATGGACGAGCAGTTCTATGTGCTGGTCGGCGAGCGGCTCTTGCAAGGGCAATTACCTTACGTCGATATCTGGGACCGCAAACCGATAGGCCTGTTCCTGATATACGGGTTTGCCAACCGCGCTATTTGCGATCCGATCATCGGCTACCAATTGCTCGCCGCGCTCAGCGTTATTGCGACGAGCGGCCTGTTGTTCGCAATTGCGCGGCGGCTCGTTTCATTTCCGGCGGCACTGGGCGGCGCCGCTGCATATCCGGCATGGTTGCTGGTGTTCGGCGGGATCGGCGGGCAGTCGCCGGTGTTCTACAATTTGCCGATGGTCGCCGCTGCCGCGCTGGTGCTTTCAGCGTGTGCCCAGCCAAACGCTTGCGCGCTGACCCGCCGGGGCTGCATTGCCATGCTGCTCACCGGAATCGCCATTCAGATCAAATATACCGCCCTGTTTGAGGGGATATTCTTCGGATTGACGTTGGTATGGGTGGGCTGGAGGTTCGGGCGCTCGGCCCCGAGGCTGGCCGCCGATGCCGCAGTGTGGATAGCCTGTGCGCTCATCCCGACCGCAGGCGCCGCTGCCGCCTATTACAGCATGGGCCATCTCGAAGAATTCATGCAGGCCAACTTTATGTCGGTCGCAGCAGATGCCAACGCCCTCCTGCCCGCACTTGGCAGATTGGCTGGTCTGACCTTCGGGCTGCTACCTTTCTGGATATGCCTATGGCTGGCGCGGCGGCGCTGGTGCGACACGGCCATATACAGCGGACGCGCGAGCCGCTGGATTCTGGGCTGGGTCATAGCAAGCTTCGCCGCCTTTGCAGGCTTCGGGGTCTATTTCGATCACTACGTTTTGCCGCTGCTGCCGCCACTATGCCTGATGGCCGCGCTCGCGTTTGACAGTGTAGCCAGGCAGAAAACTGCGATCGCCCTCGTCGCTGGTTTGGGCCTTATCGGAGGCGGCGCGCGCGCAATTATAGACGTCAAAGAGCTCGGCAATGCGCGTGACATGGCGCGGCTGGTTGCGCTGATCAAACCACACCTTGGCACCGGCTGCCTTTACGTGAATGAAGATCATCCGATCATTTATGCGCTGACGCAAAGCTGCTTGCCCACCCGCTATGTATTTCCCCAGCATCTGGCCTTGAAGCGCTATGCAAACGGATTGGGGACCAGTCAGATTGCTGAGCTGGACCGCCTCCTGCGCAGTCGTCCCGCAGTGATCATGATCAGCACTGCACCAGATTCGGATACCAACCCGATATCGCGGCGCCGATTGGACGAGGCCTTGAACCGCGACTACGATGCCTTCGCCAAGACCACAGTCGGCACCATGACTTACGCCCTATTCAAGCGCGCCGATATATTGCCAGCGCAGGTCTTGTCCTACGAGCCGCAAAGATAGGCACTAGGCTGTCATTTTGTCGTAGCGCTGCAAGAGAAATTCGATAGGTATTGCGCCAGTCGCGGGAGGGGTCGCTTTTTGCGGCTTTCGGGACAGACACGCCGGGCAAGGAGCGGAATAATGGCAGTAGATTGGGCCGCAGACGTCAAGAAATACGCAGCGGGCGCGGATGACACAGTCATCGCAGGGATCGTGCGCTACTGCGGAATTGCCCTGCAAAAGCGCGATTCGTCTTTGGTATCATTTTCCGACCCCGCCGAAACCAAGCGCGTGCGCGAGAATTTCCTCAAGAAAAAGCTCGGCCTGACAGCCAGTGACGACACGCTGGATCTCGCAATCGCCAAGGTCGGCGACCGGATGAAGGCAGACAAGACCAAGAACCGGGTGACGGTCTATTACCTTCTGGCCGATAATTTTGGCCTGCTCGGCCTGTTTGCCAAAGCGACAAGTGCAAAGAGCGCCAAGGCTGCGCCTGCCGTGAAGACTGCGCCTGCTGCGAAAGCTGCGACTACAGTGAAGGCTGCGGCAAGTCCGAAGGCTGCAGCAGCTCCAAAGGCTGCAAAAACTATGCCTGTTGCCAAAGCCGCGCCTGCCGCGAAAGCTGCGCCTGTTGCAAAGGCAGCACCAGTTCCGAAGCCTGCGCCTGCTGCAAAGGCCGCAAAGGTTGCGCCTTCTCCGGTAGTTGTGACCACCGCAAAGCCAGTAAAGCCAGTAAAGAAAGCCAAACCGGCTGCGGCTGTTGGCCTTGCGAGCCTCGGGGCAAAAAGCAGCACGGCCGATGGCGCAAAGAAGACAGTTGTTCCGACAAGCGGAAGCGTGCTGGGAACAGCAAGTGCAGCTGGCGTCGCAGCGCTCGGCGCCGCAAGCTCAGTCGCAAGCGGAGTGGTGTCAGGCGCAAAGGTAGTTGGCGAAACTGCTATTGATGCTGCCGAAGCTGCGGGCGCGGCGGTATCCAGTGCAGCAGTTGCGGCAGTTGGTGCTGGCGCTGCCGGAATTGCCTCGGCAGCTGGCGGCGCAGCGAATGCGCTGACTGGCAGCCACAGCAATGCGAACGAAGAAGACAAATCAAGCTGGGCATGGCTGCTCTGGCTCCTGCTCGCAGCGCTGGTGATCGGCCTGATCTGGTGGATGTTGCGCGATAAGCCGGAAGCCCCTGCAACCAGCAGTGTGACGACCGAGCAGACAGCAGCAACAGTACCCGGCTCGGTGGTTAGTGAAGCAGTGGCCAGCGGCGCACCCGCAGCACCGGTGGTAATCCCCGCCGGAGCTGGAGTGACCAGCGAAACAGTAGGCGGCAAGCCAGTGGTCAAAGTTTATTTCGCCACCGGCAAGACCGAGGTAGTGCCAGCCTTTGGCCCTGCAACAGAAGGCCTCAAGAGCTACCTGGCGAGCAACGCAGGTGCAAAACTTGCCGTGTCCGGCTTTAACGACCCAACCGGCAATGCTGCCGCCAATGCCGAACTGTCAAAGCAGCGCGCACAGGCCGTCAAGGCGGCGCTGGTCGCAGGCGGCGTGGCCGACGCGTCGGTTGATCTGGTTAAGCCAGACGACACGACAGACGCTGGCGCATCGAACGATGCCGCGCGGCGGGTCGAAGTGACTGTCCAGTAAGACCAGTCTTCTAAATGAATTGAACTGCATACGGGCCGGAGCATTGCTCCGGCCCGTTTTGCATCATCTCCACTCTGCCCTTAGCGAAGGCTGACGACGTTATCCGACCTGCGCGGATCGCGGCGGTCGCCCAGATACTGGCTGGCCATCGGCTCGTCGGTTACGTCCACCGGAACGCTCAGCCCGAAGCCGTTGAAGGCGGTGCGCATCGCCGCGCCATAGGCACCCAGCATACCGATCTCGATATAGTCACCCGGCCCGATAGCGTCCGGCAATTCGAACGGGCCGTCCATGTGATCAAGATCGTCACATGTCGGTCCAAAGAAGCTGAACGGCACCAGCGCCTCGCCCGAAATCGCGCCGCCGTGGCTGGCCAGACCGCGCACCGGAAAACGCCAGCCAACGTGCGCTGCATCGAAAAGCGCGCCATAAGCACCGTCATTGATATAGAGCTCGCGGCCCCGGCGCTTTTCAACCCGCACAACCAGCGAATTGTATTCGGCACACAGCGCCCGGCCAGGCTCGCACCAAAGCTCGGACGAATAGGACACCGGCAGCGATTCCGCCGCGCGGTGGATCGCACCGAAATAGTCTTCGAGCGGCGGCGGCTCCATGCCGGGATAGATCGACGGGAAGCCCCCGCCGACATCAACGATATCGACCACGACCGACGCATCGACAATCGCCGCGCGGACCCGCTCAAGTGCCGTGACATAGGCAAACGGCGTCATCGCCTGGCTGCCGACGTGGAAGCAGATGCCAAGGCAGTCCGCGACCTGCCGCGTTGCCTGCAAAAGTGGCGCGGCGTCGGCCAGATCAATGCCGAATTTGGACGCAAGGCTGATCTCGGAATAGTCTGACGAGACACGCAGGCGCACGCAGAGCGACAGATCCTCGGCGCCATTGCCATTCTCATCGGTGGTGGCGGCCACGATCTTGTCGAGCTCTTCCTGCGTATCGAGGCTGAAGGTGCGCACACCGTGGACCTTGTAGGCCTCGGCAATCGCGCTGGCAGTCTTCACCGGGTGCATGAAGCACAGCACTGCTTCGGGCAGCGTCTCGCGCACCAGACGCACTTCGGAGATCGAGGCAACGTCGTAATGCGTGATGCCCGATTCCCACAGCACACGCAGCAGCACGGGCGAAGGATTGGCCTTCACCGCATAGAGCGACTTGCCCGGAAACTTCTCGGCAAAGAAGCGGGCTGCACGCGCCGCTGCATGCGGGCGATTGAGGATGACAGGTTCGTCCGGCGCGAGAGCGCGGACTACAGCCGGTGCGTCAGGAAAGGTGTGCAATTCAAGGGACCCCCAAAGGTAGTTTCAACAAGAGCAGCCTTGCGGTTTTGGAAGTCCCCATGGGGCTGCGGGGGGTGCTATAGACGCGCGTTTGTGAACTGCAAGTGAAAACGCGGCCCCGTTTCATAAAAGTGCAACATTGGACCCCGATATGTCACAAGATCAGTCAACTTATTGACATATTACAGTATTATTATAGAAGAAATGGGATATGGGTGTGTCCCCAAGGCAGTTCAGCCCTTGAATTCAACCTGAGGTACCGCGCCCACAGTGGCGCGTTCGCCATCGGCAATTTCATTGAACGCATAGGGCCCAAAACCCAGCATTCCCGCGAACATAACCGCCGGAAAGCTCTCTCGCGCGGTGTTGTAGTTGGCGCTGGCGGCATTGAGTGCGCGGCGCGAGGCTGCCAATTTGTCCTCGGTTTCGGCGAGCTCGCCCTGCAATGACTGAAAGTTCGCACTGGCTTTCAGCTCGGGATAGGCCTCGCCCAGCGCAATCAGTTTGCCCAGCGCACCTGACAGAGCGTTCTCCGATTCGGCGGTGCGGTCACTGCTCGCCCGGTTGCGCGCGGAGATGACCTGTTCGAACGTGTCCTGCTCATGCGTGGCATAGCCTTTGACGGTCGCGACCAGATTGGGAATGAGGTCATGCCGCTGGCGCAATTGCGCATCGATATCCGCCGTTCCCTGCCGGCACGTCTGGCGCAGGCTAACCAGCCGGTTATAAATAGCGACTAGAACCAGTGCCAGAATGACGATCACGGCGATGAAGATAATGAAACCCATGGTGGCGTACTCCAGCGATTGGCGGCAGCTTGTGCGGGTCAATGGCTATCATTTGGTGAATGTCAGGCAAGTGCAATGATTGAACGGCCCGATGCCGATGCGCTGATGGCGGGCGAACTTGGCCAGTGGCTCGCAAGCCAGAACGATGCGCGTGCCGAGGCCAAGGCCACCGCAGCCAAGCGGCAGAAGATGGCAATTGCCGCCGCCTGTGTGGTCGCATTCCTTTATATGCTGGTCAGTCCGTCCGGGATTATGGGCGCGCTTCAATTGGGCTTTTTTGTCGGCGTTGCGGGCTTTGGCTGGGCGACGATGGCACGGCGCCCGATGGTCACCCGGATCAAGAGCGGCATCAATGGTGCGATCGCCAAGGCGCTGGGTCTTGAATGCAGCGCCGTGGTCTTACCGGGAAATAGCTTCGAACTGGCCAAGGCCTTCGAACTGCTGCCCGGCTATGAAGATGCCTATTTTGAGGATGAGTGGTCCGGCAATCTGGGCAGCCAGCCGTTCCGCCTGCACGAAGCCAAGCTCACCGAGACGCGCGGTTCGGGCAAGAGCCGCCGGACAGTGACCCTGTTTCAAGGCACAATCCTGACCATCGGTTTCACCCGCAATTTCATCGGCACGACCCTTATCGAGCGCGACAAGGAGCAC
>JANPPM010000052.1:0-5502 GCA_031428495.1 Novosphingobium sp. | reverse complement strand
CCTGCCCGGCCTGCCCAAGCGGATCAAACCGCGCGACACCGACGATGGCACCATGCCGGGCACTGTAGCCAGTGGCATCATCGCGCGGATCAAGGGTGACGACCCGATGGGTGCGCGTCAGTTGCTCGACGGGATCGATTTTCAGCTGAGCGACAGCGCGCGGGCCGAATGGCGCCAGCGGATCGCCTGGAGCTTCTATATCGAGAACGACAATGCATCGGCCTATGCTTTGGCGCAGCTTGGCGGTCAGGGCAGCGGGCCGTGGGTGGGTGAGGCCTGGTGGACCGCTGGCCTTGCAGCCTGGCGATTGGACGACTGTGCCGGGGCCGCCGAGACATTCGACAAGGCAGGTGCGCGCGCCGACAATCCCGAATTACTCGCTGCCGCCCGCTATTGGCAGGCGCGCGCGCTGGTGCGCTGTCGCCAACCGGAAAAGGCCGCGCCGCTGCTGCGGATTGCCGCCAGCCGCGATGAGACACTTTATGGCATGCTCGCATCGGAGCAACTGGGCCTTAAACTCTCCGAAAACCACGCCGCACCTGATTTCACTGCGAACGACTGGCAGCAGCTGCGCAGCGAAGGCAATGTTCGCGCCGCCGTTGCCCTGGCACAGATCGGCGAGGACAGCCTGGCCGACGACGTTCTGCGCCATCAGGCCCGGATCGGCAGCCCATCACAGTACCAGCCGCTGTCCCGCCTCGCGCGCGACATGGGCATGCCTTCAACCCAGCTGTGGATGGCCTCCTCCGCGCCCTATGGCGGCAAGCCCGAACCTGCGGCGCGTTTCCCCACGCCGAAGTGGACTCCGGTGGGCGGCTGGCAGGTCGATCCGGCGCTGGTCTATGCCCATGCGCTTCAGGAGTCGGTATTCCGCGCCACTGTGGTCAGCCCGGCGGGCGCACGCGGCCTGATGCAGATTATGCCCGCTGCCGCGCGCGATCATGCCGGCACACTTGGCTACAGCGGTAATGCCAGCGATCTTAACAAGCCTGAGGTCAACCTCGCTTTCGGCCAGCGCCACTTGCAGATGCTGCGTGATGACACCGCGACGCAAGGCCTGCTGCCCAAGGTCATGGCCGCTTACAATGCCGGGCTGAGCCCGATTGGGCGCTGGAATACCGAGATCCAGAACAAGGGCGATCCGCTGTTGTGGATAGAAAGCGTTCCCTATTGGGAGACACGCGGCTACGTGAACATCGTGATGCGCAATTATTGGATGTATGAGCGCCAGGCGGGCGGCACTTCCGACAGCCGCATGGCATTGGTGCAGGGCATGTGGCCGACCTTCCCCGGTCTGGCGGGATCGCGCGGTGTGCGGATGACGGAAAACGGGATAATCTTGCGTGGCAATTGATACCAGCCGGACTTTCAAGCCGATAGCGATCGCGCTGCTCACCGTATCGGACAGCCGTACTGCCGAGACCGACACTTCCGGTGATATTCTGGCCGAGCGGATCAAGGCCGCCGGTCACCAGCTGGTAGCCCGCGCTATCGAAAAAGACGATGCGCAGCTGGTAGCCAGCCGCCTCAACAACTGGATCGACGATCAGGGTATCGATTGCGTGATCACCACCGGCGGCACCGGCCTGACCGGCCGCGACGTCACTCCTGAAGCGTTAGAGCGGGTTAAAGAGGCAGGCAGCGCCCGCGATATTCCCGGCTTTGGCGAGATTTTCCGGCTGATCAGCTTTCAGACAATCGGCACTTCCACAGTGCAATCGCGCGCCTGCGCCATCGTCGCGCGCGGGACTTACATCTTTGCCCTGCCCGGTTCGAACGGCGCAGTGAAAGATGGCTGGGACGGTATTCTGGCCGAACAACTCGACAGCCGGAACCGGCCCTGCAACTTCGTCGAACTGATGCCGCGCCTGCGCGAGGTCTGAATGCGGAACCCGCCGAAACTTGCCTAACCCGGCGGGACCGGTATAGCGCGCCATCTTTAATGCTAAGATGGACTGCAGGTTGAACGGCAAGGCTAATCTCGACGGAAAGACCTTCGCAATGCGCGGGCCGATGCGGATCACTGACCCCGGACATACGCCGGTGCGCGGCGACCTTGCTGACATCCGGCTCGCCGGTCAGTACTTCGTGCCCCACTATGCCGTGCCGCAGATCAGGCAGGTGGTGCCGAGCGGCGCGGCCTTGCTCGCAACATCGCGGATCGACGCCGAGGTGACCCAGATGCTCACGGGCGGCGCGCGTTTTGCCGTGCTGGATATGGCAGGCGATCTGGCCTGGGGGCAAGCTGACGGCGATGCCGGGCCTGTAGGCTATATCGCACTTGCCCAGCTTGAGCCGCAGATTGAGCAACAGCCATGACCTATAAGGTTTTTATTGACGGCGCAGTGGGCACAACCGGGCTTGAAATAGCCCAGCGGCTCGAAAAACGGACGGAGTTCGAGCTGCTGTTGCTTGACGAAGCACAGCGTAAAAATGCCGCTGCCCGGCGCGATGCCTATCACGCCGCCGATTTTGCTATTCTCTGTCTGCCAGACGATGCCGCGCGCGAGGCTGTGGCGCTGGCCGAGGGCGCAGCGGTGCGGATTATCGACGCATCTACTGCGCACCGGACCGCGCCCGGCTGGACCTTCGGTTTCCCCGAAGTCACCGGCCGCGATGATGTGGCCAAGGCCGCGCGAGTCAGCAATCCAGGATGTTATTCGACCGGCTTTATTGCGCTGCTCGCGCCGCTGATCCGCAAGGGGCTGCTCCCGTCCGACTGGCCCTATGTCTGCCATGCAGTTTCGGGCTATTCCGGCGGCGGCAAGGCGCTGATCGCGCGGTTTGAACAAGACGGCGACATTGCCTACCGCGACTACGCACTGACATTGGGACACAAGCATGTGCCCGAAATGCAGATGCAATCCGGGCTCAAGCACCCGCCGCTATTCTCGCCAGCAGTCGTTACCGCGCACCGCGGCATGGTGGTCGAAGTGCCACTGCATCTGGGACTGATGAAGCGGGCTGCGCCGGTCGATGGCCTGCGCGAATGCCTCGAGGATTTTTACGCCGATAGCGCCGTGGTGACCGTGCGCGATGAACAGCCAGACGAACTGCTACTGCGCGGCTCTATGCCGCCGTCTGACCGGCTTGATCTGCATGTATTTGGCTCGCGCGATGGCGGTCAGGCGCGGCTGGTCGCCATGCTGGACAACCTTGGCAAGGGCGCAAGCGGCGCGGCGCTGCAAAACCTCAACCTGATGGCCGGGCTGGATGAGACCGCTGGCCTGCAGCTTTGAAGTTCAAGCTTTGGGATGCGCAACTATTGGGCAGCGACTGCCTGAATTTTGACCAATTTACGTCAATGATCCTGTCTTGTAATCGAACGCAAATTCAAGTCTGCCGCGCATGCCTCGTCAAATCCGGCCTTTTCCCTGTCCACCGCATGTTCTATCGACACCGTTCCGCCTCTGGCACGATTCTTGATGGGTTGTTAATGAGGCATAAGGATGCCTGGCCCTGCATGTGCTCGGTCGGCTTCAAAATGCAGGGGTTGCGTAATCGTGAAGAAGATCGAAGCGATCATTAAGCCGTTCAAGCTCGACGAAGTGAAAGAAGCACTTCACGAAGTCGGCGTATCGGGCATCACCGTGACCGAGGCCAAGGGCTTCGGACGGCAGAAGGGCCATACCGAGCTCTATCGCGGCGCTGAATATGTCGTCGATTTTCTACCCAAGGTTAAGCTTGAAGTCGTCGTGCCTGACAGTCTGGCCGAACGCACGGTTGAGGCGATTGCCAATGCCGCGCAGACCGGCCGCATCGGCGACGGCAAAATATTCGTCATCCCCATCGAAAGCGCCTTGCGCATTCGCACTGGCGAGCGCGACGACGACGCAATTTAACTTCAGTCACCATCCACAATCCGAACAAAGGGCAACACGATTATGGCGAATACTCCGGCTAGCATCCTGAAGCGCATCAAGGACGAAGAGATCGAATGGGTCGATGTCCGTTTCACCGACCCCAAAGGGGCCTGGCACCATCTGACCATGTGCGCGAACGTCATTGGCGAAGATGAGCTGGTTGATGGCCTTATGTTCGACGGCTCCTCAATCGAGGGCTGGAAAGCGATCAATGAGTCCGACATGATCCTGAAGCCGGATCTCGATGCGGTCTATATCGATCCGTTTTCAGCCACGCCGATGATGATTCTGGTCTGCGATATCGTCGAACCTTCGGATGGCTCGCTCTACGCCCGTGATCCGCGCTCGACTGCCAAGCGGGCCGAAGCCTATCTGCAATCAACCGGCCTTGGTGATACGATCTTTATCGGCCCTGAGCCCGAATTTTTCATGTTCGACAGCGTCGAGTTTGATAACACCTATGCATCGAGCTATTACAAGCTGGACGATGTCGAACTGCCGACCAATACCGGCACGACCTACGAAGCCGGAAACATGGGCCACCGTCCCCGCGCCAAGGGGGGTTATTTCCCCGTTGGACCGGTAGATGTCACCACCGACATTCGCGCCGAAATGGTCTCGACGATGATGGAAATGGGCCTGCCCATGGACAAGCATCACCATGAAGTTGCAGGCGGCCAGCACGAACTGGGCCTGACCTTTGGCAAGCTGGTTGAGACCTGCGACCGCATCCAGATATACAAATACGTCGTGAAGATGGTGGCCCACGCCTATGGCAAGACCGCAACTTTCATGCCCAAGCCAATCAAGGCTGATAACGGATCGGGCATGCACACCCACATGTCGATCTGGAACAAGGGCAAGAATACCTTTGCCGGTAACGGTTACGGCGGCCTTAGCGATGCCTGCCTCTATTTCATCGGCGGCGTCATCAAGCACGCCAAGGCGATCAACGCCTTCACCAACCCGGCCACCAACAGCTACAAGCGGCTGGTTCCGGGCTACGAAGCTCCCGTGCTGCTCGCCTATTCAGCGCGTAACCGCTCGGCCAGCTGCCGTATTCCTTACGGCGCAGGTGACAAGGCGAAGCGGGTCGAATTCCGCTTCCCCGATCCGCTGGCGAACTCTTACCTCGCCTGTTCGGCTTTGCTGATGGCGGGCATTGACGGCATCCAGAACAAGATCCATCCCGGCGAGGCGATGGACAAGAACCTCTATGACCTGCCGCCAGCTGAACTGGCGACTGTGCCCACTGTCTGCGGTTCACTGCGCGAGGCGCTCAACGCGCTGATCGATGACCACGAATTTCTGCTCAAGGGCGGCGTGTTCACGCAGGATCAGATCGACGCCTATCTCGAGCTGAAGTGGCCAGAAGTGGCGCGCTGGGAAATGTCCCCATCGCCGGTCGAATTCGACATGTACTACAGCGGCTGATCTGCTGATCCCAAAATTGGGGCGTCCGGAGCGATCCGGGCGCCCTTTTTTTGTGCCTTTGAAGCGGGCTTTTTTGAAACTGACGCAACTGGTCTGCTCTTCCCCCTTGATGGGGGAAGGATACTGAGCCTTGTGACCCCGGACTTGATCCGGGGGAACTAGGCGAAGTTGGATGGGGGTGAACTGGCCGTTGGCACTGTCTGTG
>JANPPM010000051.1:0-3311 GCA_031428495.1 Novosphingobium sp. | reverse complement strand
TCGGCGCTGCGCACGCTTAGCGATTCCATGGCGATGCCGGTTTCCATCACGGCGTGGGCGATGCGCTTGAGTTCAAGGTTGGTGAGCACCTTTGTCATGCGGATCGCGCCCATCGCCCCTGTGAGCAGCTTTGCGCAGAACGCATCCACTGCCGCATCCAGCTCATCTATCGGCAGGCAGTGGTTCACCAGACCGATCTCGGCAGCCTTTTTCGCGGTCACCAGATCGCCGGTGAACAGATATTCCTTGGCGCGCGCGAGGCCGATCCGCTGCGCCCAGATCACCGCACCGCCGTCCCCTGCAACCAGTCCGATGCCAACATGCGGATCGCCGATCTTCGCGCCCTCAGCGGCAAAAATGACATCACACAGCAATGCAATCGTCGCCCCTAGGCCAACTGCATGGCCATTCAGGCGGCACACAACCGGCTTGTCGATATCAAGCAGGGTATAGACGATGCGCTTCGCCATCCGCGCTTCGTGATCGAACAGATGCGGTTGCTCCGCCGACCTTGCAATGTGGTCGAGATCGCCGCCTGCCGAAAAAGCACGGCCCGCGCCGGTGATCACCAGAACATCTGAACCCGGATCGCCCTGTGCGAACCATAAGGCATCGGCCAGCTCATCGTGCAGTTCGAGGTTGATCGCGTTCATCGCGTCAGGGCGGTTAAACGTCAGGCGCAGCAAGCGGCCTTCGCGGGCAAACAACAAGGTGTTGAACTGGGGCAGGTCACTCATGGCGCGGGGCTCTCCTCTTGCCCTCTCATAAGCGCTGCGCCGCCGCGATCAACCCGCGCAGAGCCTCTTGCCAAGCGGCCCGGCTTGGTCTTTGGTCGGCCCAAAGATATTGTGGAGAGACAAGCCGTGGCGGAATTTGACGAGACATTCGACTGGGTGGTGATTGGCAGCGGCGCGGGCTCGATGAGTTCGGCGCTGGTTATGCGCAAGGCCGGAAAGTCCGTGGTGATCCTCGAAAAGGGCGAATGGGTCGGCGGCACCACCTGCAAGTCAGGCGGGGTGATGTGGATACCCAACAACCCTTTCATGGACCCGGGCGAGGACAGCACCGAACAGGGCATGACCTATCTCGATGCAGTGGTCGGCGATGCGCCGGACACCCCCGGAACTTCGCCCGAGCGGCGGCTGACATACGTCACTGAAGGGCCCCGAATGGTCAACTTCCTGCTGAGTGAAGGTGTCCAGCTCGAGCGCGGCTCGCGCTTCTGGCCTGACTACTACGACGAGAAGCCCGGCGGCTGCAAAACCAGCCGGACAGTAACTGCTTTGCCGTTCAACAAACGGGAGCTGGGCGATTGGGAACCAAAGCTGCGCAAAGGCTTTATCGAAGCGCCCGCGCGGCTGGATGACGGCATGAAGTTTCCCTTCATGAAGCATTCGTGGAAGATCAAATGGTCCTTTGCCAAGGTCGCCTTCGCGGTGGTTCTGGGCAAACTGACCGGCAAGCACTGGACGACCGCTGGAGCTGCACTGCAAGGCCGGATGATGAAGGCAGCCCTTGCGGCAGGAACAGACATCTGGACCGAAACGCCGGTCAAGCACGTGATCATCGAGGATGGCCGCGCGGTCGGGGTTGAAATCGAGCAGGACGGCAAGATCAGGCGCATCGGTGCGCGGATGGGCATTCTCAACAATGGCGGCGGCTTTTCGCAGAACCAGCCGATGCGCGATAAATGGCAACCGGGCACCCGCGTCGAATGGTCGAACGGTATTGAGACCGATATGGGCGATATGCATGTCGAGATGGAGCGGATCGGCGGCACTTTGGCGCAGATGGAGGAATTCGTCGGTTTTCCGGGCACGTGTCCGCCCGGCTGGGATCAGGGCTATGTCAAGCCGGGCATGCAGGGCACGACAGCAAAGCCGCACTGCATCCTCGTCGACCAGACAGGTGTGCGCTATTTCGACGAGGCCTGTTCGTATGAGCTCTATTGCGAAACCATGATCAAACATGCCGGTGGCGTACCGAGCTGGGCAGTATTCGATGACCAGCTGATCACCGAATACGGTGTTGGCGGGATCAAGGTTACGCCCAAGGTCAAGGCGCAGTGGCTGGAATGCGGCTATCTCAAGATGGCGGACACGGTCGAGGGACTGGCGGCTTTGATCAAGGTCGATCCGGCAGTGCTGAAAGGCACGGTCGATCGCTGGAACGGTTTTGTCGACAAGGGCAAGGATGAAGATTTTGACCGCGGCCAGCGTGCCTATGGCGACTGGCTGGGAGATCCGTTCTTCCCGGGTGACAGCAAGTGCCGGGGGCGGATCGAGAAGGGACCATTCTACGCGGTTGAGGTCATCCCCGGTGATGTCGGCACCTATGGCGGCGTAGTGACCGACAGCAGCGCACGAGTCCTCGATCAGGCGGGCAAGCCGATTGATGGCCTCTATGCCTGCGGCATTGCCACGGCCTCGGTCATGGGACGCGTGTATCCCGGCGCAGGCGCCAGCGTCGGCCCGTCGATGGTCTATGGCTGGGTCGCCGCGCGGCATGCGGCAGGGCTGGGCAACCAGACGCTGTGAGCATCGATGCAGCCCAATTGGAGGCAGACGGCTGGCACCGCATTGTGGCGGTCAACTACACGGCGGCACTCGGCCCCACGTGGATGCGGGTCAAAGACGGCGCGGTGGAGGTCGGCCTTCAGGCGCAGGAGCACCTTGGCAACGACAATCTGGGGATCGTCCACGGCGGCGCACTGCTGACCTTTGCCGATATCGCCTTTGGCTGCGCCGTGGGCCATGCGAACGGCATGAAATCCAATTTCGTCACCGCGCAGCTGCAGTTTCACTTCACAGCAGCCGCGCGGACGGGGCAGTTCATTATCTGCAAGCCCGAAGTGGTGCGGATGACCTCCAGCCTCGCTTTCGTGCGTGGTCTGATCGAATCCGAGGGGCGCACGGTTGCTTCTGCAGACGGAATGTTCAAGTTCCTCGATGCTGCGAAATCGGCGTCAATGGATCGACGCTAGAGCAGGTTCAGTCCAACCTTGCCGAAGAAGGCATGGCTTTCCATGCAGCGATAGGCATCCTGTATCCGGTCAAGATCATAAACCATATCGACCACCGGGCGGATGCGGTGTTCGACAATGAACCGCGTCATTGCTTCGTGTTGCTCGCGGTTGCCCACCGAGATTGCTGCGAGATTGACGTTGGGGTTCTGCCGGGTCCAGCTAAAATCCGACCCCAGCATGCCGATAGCCGATAGCTGGCCGTCGTCACTGAGCAGCGAGGCGTTGTCGTCATACTGCGCTTCGCCAACCGTATCGATGACATTGGCAATCCTCGCGCCACCAATCG
>JANPPM010000050.1:0-7701 GCA_031428495.1 Novosphingobium sp. | reverse complement strand
GATCTGCCCTGCCCGGTTCAGGGATGGAGCCCCGAACGCAGCAAATTGCTGGCCCGCGACTGTCTGGCGGCACTGGCGGAATTAATCGAGGAACGCGGCTGATGCGCGGCGCGATCAGCTCTCAATGAGCATCGAGTAATCGCGCATCATTTCGTGGCAGCGCGCGGTCATCACCATCAGCTGGTCATCGCGTTCCAGCCCTGACTTACGCCGGATCGTCTTGATCACAGCATTTCGGTTGGTCGGCGACATATCGAACAAGGTCATCAGCACCTCGGGCTGATGTGACAATCCGCGATCAAACAGCAGGTCGATATTCTGCGGCTGGAAGCCAAATCCCAGCAGGATCAGGCGCTTGGCGCTGGCGACTGCAGTTTGCATCCCCATGATCAGTTGCCGGTTGTTCTGCTGTTCGCTCAGCGTGCGGATATTTCCGGCCAGATTATGGATGTTCCAGGGATTCTCGGTGCCCCATTCGTTGTCCGGAGTATCGCCAGGCTGCCAAGGCAAGCGCCCGACCGAACCATAGGGGCGCAGCACCTTGAGCTTTGCGCCAACCAGCCGCTGCGCCTCCTGCAGCGACATGCCAAAAGCCATCACGAAGGCATGCGGCAGGAAATGCTCGATTGACCGGTCATAGTTGAAACAGATGATCGACAAGTCATCAAGGCACCGCTCCGCCTGCGAGCGCGGCACCCCCGAAGTGACCAGCATCGCGAGCTGATAAAGCCAGTTTTCAGCGCCCTGCAGCGGCAAGTCCCCCTCGATCCGAGGCGTAACCCGCAGCGTCGATTTAGACTCGGCCTGACAAATGAAATGCGCAATCGCCAGCTTGCCGCAAGTCAGGATCAGTGGATCGGAATTGTGCTGTTCAAGGATCGAATCGATCGAACCGCCGAGCTTCGCTGCCGTTCGGATACGCAGTGCTGCGGCCTGCATCGCTTCATCGCCATTGCCGCCGCGTGATGCCGCCTTGCCCAGATATTGGAGTAGCAGCACGGAGTCGCGGGTTTGCAGCTCGGCACCATAGCGCGCAAAATCGAGCGATTGTGCGATCCGCGCAACCAGCTCTGGCCCGCTGGGCATTTGCAGCTCGCAGCTCGCCCCGGCGCCGATAATGAATGTGGTTTTGGTTCTGATCATACTGCCCGCCGCGACTATGCAGCTGGCTCTAAGGGGCAAATCCTTATGTCGCGTTAACCTTAAAGCGATGCGGGTCCAAAAGCATGGGGCAATAGCTCAGATAGTCGCGCCTCGAAGCCTGAATCGCCCCAAATAAGCGGATCGGTCCCGCCCAGCACGGCCAGTTCGTGCAGCACCTGCCGGCAGCGCCCGCACGGCGTCACCGGCGCGTGACCGGCCAATGCAATCCCATCCGGACCCGGCGCCCCGCCAACAATTGCCACCGCCACCAGTGGGCTGGCAAGCCCACCCTGTAGTGCCGATGCCGCCGCTACCGTCTCCGCACATAGCGTGAGACCATAGCTGGCATTCTCGACATTAGCCGCCGCCAGCATGCGGCCATCGGCAAAGGCCAGCGCCGCCCCGACATGAAATTTTGAATAGGGCGCATAGGCCAGCGCCGATGCCCGGCGCGCAAGGGCCATCAGCGCATCACGGTCCACGCTCATGGCTGCACCACCACCCAGCGCAGCGCCTCTCGCCCCGCCTCGTTTTCCAGCGCGCTGTTGGCCGTCCACAAGGCCCATGGCCGCCCGCCATAGCCGGGCTGAAACCGATCGCGCGCCAGCCACAGGTTGCGGTCGATCGAATGGGCAATGTGATAGCGCGCCTCGAAACTGCGCGACAGCTTGAGGATCACCGCCTTGCCGGTATGCGTTTCAACCTCATTGACGAATGTCATCAGTTCGCTCTCGACCTTGGCATCATTCACTTTGACCGGGCAATTTACCGCCAGCAAGTCCAGATCGACGACTGGCGGCAGGAACTTGGGTTCGCGTGGCACCAACGTGACAAAATTGGCGGCCTGCCGCTCGGCGGGTTGGCAGGGATCGTAGCGATGGACTGCGCCGACCTGCAACTTTGCCGCGCGCGCCTCGTCGAGGTTGCGCGCGAAGGCGGGATCGCGGGCGAAGGCGCTGGCGCTGGCGTCGATATAGGCGAAATCGGCACCAATCGCCTTGATTGCCAGCCAATCGATCTCGCCATCCTCTGCGCCGATCTCGACCCCTTGCACTGGAAATGTCCCGCGATCAGGCTGCCAATGGCGCAGATGCCACCAGCCCGCCCCGCCAACGATTATTCCAAGCAGCAGTAAAGTGCCCAGCCAGCGCAGCTGTGTGCGGCTGCTTTTCTTTCTCGCCATTAGAAACCCCCATCTGCAGCTGCTTTCACAGCTGGCAGCTATCCTCTGATGTGAAGGACACAGATCAGCGTAAAGAGGCGGCGGACGGTCGCGAAATCCGTCTCCACCTTGCCCTCCAGCCGCTCGAGTAACATTTCCGAAGCCTGATTATGTACGCCGCGCCGCGCCATATCGATGGTTTCGATCTCGCTCGCGGTCGCCTTGCGGATGGCCTGATAATACGAATCGCAGATCGCAAAATATTCGCGGATCGAACGGCGAAAGCGACCAAGGCCCAAGATCTGAACCTCAAGCAACTGCTCGGTCTCGTCCGAAATTTCCATCGCCAGTCGCCCGTCCTGCACCGCCAGCCGCAGCCGGTAAGGGCCTTCATGCCCGGCCTCGTACGCGCGCAGTGGCTTGAAGGTGTTCTCCTCGATCAGGTCGAACATAGCGATCCGGCGCTCTTGCTCGATATCGGCATTGCGCCACAGGATGGTCGCCTCGTCGAGTTCGATATGAATGATGCGCGGGTCTGCCATGGCGGGGGGAGCCTTCGCAAATGCGCAGGTTCAGGGCAAGGGCTGAGCGCCGTCCCCGATATCCACAGGCCCGGCGCGACATCGGATGGTTGCGGGTGCTTGCGGGGCGGCAGGCAAACGCGCATTGATCGCCGCCCATGCCAGAAGAAGCCATCCTCCTCCGCCCCGCCACCCCATCGCCTGCCGAACCGGCGATCCGTGCCCTGCCCGCCAATATCGAGGCAGAGGCCGCCTATCTGGGCGCCGCGCTGATCGATAACCGGGTGATTGAGGAGCTGACGGTCCAGCTTTCCCCGGCGCATTTCTTTGAGCCGCTGCATGCCCGGATTTATGAGCGGGTGCTGCAATTGCTGGACCGCAAGGCCGTTGTCACCCCGGTGACGCTGCGCCCCTATTTCGAGGCCGACGAGGCGCTGAAGGAACTGGGCGGGCTGACCTATCTGGCGCGGCTGACGGCAGATGGCCAAGGTCTGCTGGCCCCGCGCGAACTGGCCGAACAGATTTATGACCTCGCGCTGCTGCGCGAACTGGTCAGCGTCGGGCGCAATCTGGTCGAAGGCGCGCTTGATACATCGGAGACTGTCGCCCCGCTCGAACAGATCGAACAGGCCGAATCGGCACTGTATAAAGTGGCCGAGGGCGCAGGATCGCAAAGCGAAGCGCAGGGTTTTGCCGCTGCCACCCGCACCGCGATCACCGCGATTGAAAAGGCGCTGAATTCCGGCGGGCACATCTCGGGCAAGACCACTGGGCTGACCACGGTCAACGAAAAGATCGGCGGGCTGCATGATTCGGATCTGATCATTCTGGCCGGCCGCCCCGGCATGGGCAAAACCGCGCTGGCTACCAACATCGCTTTCAACGCCGCCCACCGCATGTTGCGTGACCGCGCCGACGGGATCGCCGACGAGAAATCCGTGGGCGCGGCAGTCGCCTTTTTCAGCCTCGAAATGAGCGCCGACCAGCTGGCCACGCGTATCCTCGCCGAACAGTCGAAAATCAGCAGCGAGCTGCTCCGCATGGGCAAGATCAGCCGCGAGGATTTCCAGAAGCTGTCCTTCGCCAGCCAGACGCTTGCGGAACTGCCGCTATACATCGACGATACTCCGGCATTGACGATCGCTTCGTTGCGCGCCCGCGCGCGGCGGCTCAAGCGCCGGCACAATATCGGGCTCGTCGTGGTCGACTATCTCCAGCTGCTGCAAGGCTCGGGCAACCGCGCCAATGACAATCGGGTGAACGAGATTTCCGAGATCAGCCGCGGGCTTAAAACCCTGGCCAAGGAACTCGGTGTGCCGGTGATCGCGCTCTCACAGCTCAGCCGCGCGGTCGAACAGCGCGAGGACAAGCGCCCGATGCTGTCTGACCTGCGCGAATCGGGATCGATCGAGCAGGACGCCGACATGGTCTGGTTCGTTTTCCGCGAGGACTACTACGTCGCCAGCCGCGAACCCAAGCAGCCGGTCGACGGCGACGACGCCAAGACCCACGAGCAGCACGACAAATGGCGCGAGGAAATGGAGCGGGTTTATGGCCTCGCCGAACTGATCGTCGCCAAACAGCGCCACGGCTCGACCGGCAAGGTGCGACTGCGGTTTGAACCGCGGATCACGCGATTCTCGGATCTGGCCGAGGGTGGACAGAGCGCAGACCAGTATGAGTGAATTTGCCAACTCTCTATTCTCCCCCTTGATGGGGGAGGGATACCGCAGCTTGGTGAGCGCAGCGATCCTAGCGCAGGTTGGGAGGGGGTGTGCTCTCGGTTTAGGCTGGCATAAACGGCCTGCACACCCCCATCCAACTGCGCCTAAACGCTCTTCGAGCGCTAAGGCTTCGTATCCTTCCCCCATCAAGGGGGAAGAACAGTGCAGAAATGACTGAGCAACCGGTCATGCTGATCACCGGGGCCAGCGGCTCGGTAGGCAGCGCTATTGCGCGCGGGGCGGCGCAGGCTGGCTGGGCGCTGGCGCTGCATGGCCGCTCTACCGACAAGCTGGCCGCGCTGGTGCGCGAACTTTCGGAGACCACACAGGCAGTGCCGATTGCGCAAGACACCCATCCAGCTGACGCAGCGCAGCATATCGTCAGCGAGGCAGTCGCAAAATTCAGCCGGATAGACGCCGTGGTCGATTGCGTGGCGACCGGCCCCGCAGGTGCGCAGCTCAACGGCATTTTCGCACAGACCGATCCTGCGCACTACGCCGCCTTCTATGATCTTTCCGCCGCCTGGTTCCAGCGGCTGGCTCATGCCGCCTATCCGCACCTGGCAAAACAAGGCGGAACGCTGATCGGTTTCATCTCGGATGCCGGCAAATTCGCCGCCCCGAATCAGACGATCATCGGCGCAGCCCGCGCGGCGACCATCGGCTTTGTCCGTAACCTTGCAGTCGAAGCCGCGCGCGACCAGATCCGCGTCCACGCCATCAGCCCCAGCTATGTCGCGGGCAGTGACATCGCGGCCAAGATGGACTCTGACCGCATGGCCAAGGCCGAAAAACGTGCTGGACTCGGACTGCCCACCGCCGAAGATATCGCCCCGATGACGGTGTTCCTGTGCGGCCCCGGCGCGGCGAAAATCACCGGACAAGTCATCAGCATCAACGGCGGGCTCAACGCCTGAGGGCAAAGCGCGCCGAACCCCTTCCCTTCCCCGCCACTTGGCGCTAAGCGCGCCTTCGCTTCAGGTACATTCCTGAACGGCCAGAACGCTGTTGGGGCGTCGCCAAGCGGTAAGGCAGCGGCTTTTGATGCCGCCATGCGCAGGTTCGAATCCTGCCGCCCCAACCAGCCTACCCAAGAAAGGCTGGCCGGAGACGGCAGGCAGAAAGTTACAGTCGCTCAGCTACCCTTGCGAAGCTGGCCACGGATAGCACCGGCCGGAAACGGCGCATTGTGAACATTGACGTAGAACGCCTCGGGCGATTTGATCAGTTCCATCGCCAGTTCTCGGGACACGGTGGCGCAGGCTTCAGTGCTACCGCTGGCTGGTGCGGTCAGACCTACAACAACCGGACCCGCAGACCCTGCCGCACCGCGATGGATATGCGCCATGGTCGCAGAGACGATCGCTGTTGCGGTCAGTGTATAACAGACCTGGCCCTGCCCCGGATTGACGCGTGCTTCAAAAGTACCCGTGCCGTCAGCATCGCCCGGACCCGGAACTTCGCTCGCGCCGTTAAGAGTGGTCGAAATCTTGCTCCCACCTTCAGCCTGAGCCATTGCGGCTCCAGTCAGCGAAAGCGCAGCGGCCGCAAGACCTACGTGAATAATCGTTTTCATGGCATTCTCCGAAAAAAGCCCCCGAAATTTTCATAATCCGAAAACCGGTCGCTTGTTCCAATCAACCTAACACTGAAATATCCTGCACAGCGATCGAATTGCTGTAAATTCTGGGACCAGACGACCCTATTCCGCCGCCTCTTGCGTAGGTTCCTTTGCCCGCTCCAGCAGCGGCCGCAAATACAGCCCCGTAAAACTCGCCGCATTTTCCGCCACCTGCTCCGGCGTCCCCTCGGCAACAATCTCCCCGCCGCGCACGCCGCCTTCGGGGCCGAGGTCGATCACCCAGTCGGCGGTCTTGATCACATCGAGGTTGTGTTCGATCACCACCACCGAATTGCCGCCATCGACCAGCCGGTGCAGCACTTCGAGCAATTTGCGCACATCCTCGAAGTGCAGCCCGGTGGTGGGCTCGTCGAGGATATAGAGCGTCTGCCCGGTGCTGCGCCGCGACAGTTCCTTGGCCAGTTTCACACGCTGCGCCTCGCCGCCTGACAAGGTCGTCGCCTGCTGGCCGACCTTGACGTAGCCCAGCCCGACCTCGTTCAGCATATGCATCTTGTCGCGGATCGGGGGGACGGCCTTGAAGAACTCCTCCGCGTCCTCGATCGTCATGTCGAGAACGTCGGCAATCGAGTGCCCCTTGAACTTCACTTCGAGGGTTTCGCGGTTGTAGCGTTTGCCGGTGCACTCCTCGCAGGTGACATAGACGTCGGGGAGGAAGTGCATCTCTATCTTGATCAGCCCGTCGCCCTGGCACTTTTCGCAGCGCCCCCCTTTGACGTTGAAGCTGAACCGGCCGGGCTTGTAGCCACGCGCGCCGCTTTCCGGCAGCCCCGCGAACCAGTCGCGAATCTGGGTGAAGGCGCCGGTGTAGGTCGCGGGATTGCTGCGCGGCGTGCGGCCGATGGGCGACTGGTCGATCTCGATCACCTTGTCGCAGAATTCCAGCCCGGTGATCTTGTCATGCGCCCCGGCGATGACGCGGGCACCGTTGAGCGCGCGCGCTGCACCGGCTTGCAGCGTGTCGATTACCAGGCTCGATTTGCCGCTGCCTGACAAACCAGTCACGCAGGTGAAAGTGCCCAGCGGGATCGATGCCGTCACCCCGCGCAGGTTGTTGGCCCGGGCATTGTGCACCACGATCTTGTGTTTGTTGCCCTTGCGGCGCTTGGGCGGCACTTCGATGCGGCGCGCGCCGGTGAGATATTGCCCGGTGAGCGAACGCGGCTCGGCGAGGATGTCCGCCAGCGTGCCTTGAGCGACAATCTCACCGCCGTGCACGCCCGCGCCCGGCCCCAGATCGACGATATGATCGGCATGGCGGATCGCGTCCTCGTCATGTTCCACCACGATCACGGTATTGCCCAGATCGCGCAGCCGCTTGAGCGTTTCGAGCAGCCGATCATTGTCGCGCTGGTGCAGGCCGATGCTGGGTTCATCGAGCACATAGAGCACGCCCGACAGGCCCGAGCCGATCTGGCTGGCGAGGCGAATGCGCTGACTTTCGCCACCCGAAAGTGTACCTGAAGTTCGGTCGAGGTTCAGATAATCGAGCCCGACATTGTTGAGAAA
>JANPPM010000049.1:0-17359 GCA_031428495.1 Novosphingobium sp. | reverse complement strand
ATGAGCTACGAATGCATTCTGGTTGAACAGCGCGGCGCTGTTACTTTGATCTCGCTCAACCGACCACAGGCGCTGAATGCGCTCAATTCGACGATCCAGAAGGAACTGATTGCGGCCTTTGCGGTGTTCGAGGCCGATGCCAGTCAAGGCTGCGCCGTGCTGACCGGCGCGGGCGAGAAAGCCTTCGCGGCCGGCGCGGATATTTCCGAGATGGCCGGGATGAATGCCACCGATTTTTACCTTCAGGCGTTTTTCGACGGCTGGCAGAACGAAATCGCCAATAAGGTGCGCAAGCCCTGGATCGCGGCGGTGAACGGCTTTGCGCTAGGCGGTGGCTGCGAGCTGGCGATGATGGCCGACATGATCATTGCGTCGGAAAAGGCGCGCTTTGGCCAGCCTGAAATCAAGCTAGGCGTCGCGCCCGGCATGGGCGGAACCCAGCGGCTTACTCGCGCAGTAGGTAAGGCCAAGGCGATGGACCTGTGCCTGACCGGCCGGATGATGGACGCTGCCGAGGCCGAGAAATCAGGCCTCGTCGCGCGGGTTCTGCCTGCTGAGGGCTTTGTCGATGCAGTGGTGGCGATTGCCGCGGAAATCGCCGCGATGCCGCTGGTCGCAACCTTGGTGAACAAAGAAATGGTCAACGCGGCATTCGAGACGGTGCTGGAACAGGGCCTGCTGTTCGAGCGCCGCATGTGGCAGATTCTGGCGGCAACCGAGGACAAGACCGAGGGCATGAAGGCCTTCGTCGAAAAGCGCCCGGCGGTTTGGGTGAACAGGTAGCCATTCCCCCCCTCTCCCCTTGAGGGGAGAGGATAGCGTAGCTCGCTCCGAGTGGAGCTAGCGAAGCTTGGAGAGGGGTGTGCGACGTGGCGAGGGCAGATCACCCCTCTCCAACTTCGGCTAGGCAGACAAGCTGCCAAGCCTTCGTATCCTCTCCCCTCAAGGGGAGAGCGAAGGAGCAAGATATGAAAATCGCCTTCATCGGCCTCGGCAACATGGGCGGCGGGATGGCCGCAAATCTGGTCAGGGCAGGGCACACGGTTCGCGCCTTCGACCTCGCGGATGAAGCGCTGGCGCGGGCACGCGAAAGTGGATGCGAGACTTTTACCAATGTCCGCGATGCGGTGCAGGGCGCCGATGCCGTGGTCTCGATGCTGCCCAATGGCGCGATTGTCGACAAGGTCTATGCCGGAGACGTGATAGGCCATGCGCCCGCGAGCGCAATTCTGCTCGATTGCTCGACCATTGACGTGGCGACTGCGCGCAAAGTCGGCGAGGCGGCAGCTTCGGCGGGCTATGCCATGGTCGATGCCCCGGTCTCTGGCGGGATCGCGGCGGCCAATGCAGGCACGCTGACCTTCATGGTCGGCGGAACTGACGATGCCTTTGCGCGCGCGCAGCCGATCCTTGCTGCCATGGGCAAGGCGGTGATCCATGCGGGCACGCTTGGCGCAGGGCAGGCGGCGAAGATCTGCAACAACATGCTCCTGGGCATCCACATGATCGGCACTTGCGAAGCCATGGCCATGGCGGTCAAGCTGGGCCTCGATCCGCAAAAATTCTATGATATCGCCTCGGTATCGTCTGGGCAGAACTGGTCGCTGACCTCCTATTGCCCGCTGCCCGGGGTCGGCCCGCAGAGCCCGGCGGACAACGGCTACCAGCCGGGATTCGCCGCCGCGCTGATGCTCAAGGATCTGAAACTGGCAATGGAAGCGGCAGAGACGTCAGGGGCAGCAGTGCCGATGGGCGACCACGCGCGCCAGATTTACGAAGCTTTTGCGGAGGCCGGGAATGGCGGCATGGATTTCTCGGCGATCATCAAGACGCTATAATCGTCGTTCCGGGCTTGATCCGGGACCGCTGGAGGAATTCGCGGTGCATGCTGGGTGCGGCCAGCGGTCCCGGGTCAAGCCCGGGACGACGGAGTTATGCCGCGCTTAGCCCGCCGTCCAGTTTCAGCTCAGCCCCGGTCATGAACCGGCTTTCGTCGCTGGCGAGGTATAGCACGCCCATCGCCACTTCGTCTGGCTGGCCGATGCGGCCCATCGGGATGACGGAGGCAAGCTTGCCGATAACGGCCTCACGCGAGACTGCATCACTGGGCCGGAAACCGTCGAGGATTGCAGTATCGACAAAGGCCGGATGCACGGAATTGCACCGCACATCCCAGCCGCTGCGCGCGCATTGCAGCGCCACGGACTTGGTCAGCATCCACACTGCTGCTTTGGACGCGCAATAGGCAGCAAGCATCGGGTCGGCAGTCATCGCGGCGATTGAGGAGATGTTGATGATGGAGGCGGGCTGGCTTTCGCGCAGCAATGGCAGGGCATGCTTGCAGCCCAGGAACACGCTGTCGGCATTGACTGCCATCACCCGTTGCCATCCAGCAAGGTCCATCATTTCGACCGTGCCGCCAAGGCCAATCCCGGCATTGTTGACCAGCACGGAGAGCCCGCCAAGCGTTCTCCGGGCTACCGCCAGCACTGCCAGCCATTGCTCCTCGCTGGTTACATCGTGAGCGGCGGCGAAGGCCGTCCCTGCGCCGCATTCGGTATTGATTGCCGCCGCCTGTTCTTCGGCACCCGCCAGATTGATATCGGTGAGCAGCACTTTGGCGCCTTCGTGCGCCAGACGCAGCGCAATCGCTGCACCAAGCCCTTGCGCCGCGCCAGTTACCAAGGCCAGCTTGCCCGTAACCCGCCCGGTCATATTCCCTTCCCCAGAATATCCGGCGCGAGCAGCATCAAGATGCGTGTGTCGATGCCAAGACCGGCCTGACGCCACGCCGCGACTGCCGCCGAAATTTCACTCAACGCCACACGGTGGACGGTGATGTTCTCACTATCTGTGCCGCCGCCTTCACTCACCTTGGTCAGGCCATGCGCCCGAAACAGCGTGAAACTCTCAGTTACCATGCCCGGAGACGAATAGAATTCGCCGATCACATCAAGCCGCGCGGCGCGATAGCCGGTCTCCTCCTCCAGCTCACGCGCAGCGGCTGCCGTGGCATTTTCGCCTTCGAGATCGGCGCTGTCGCCTACCAAACCAGCAGGCAGTTCGATGCAGCTCCGGCCCAAGGGCACGCGGTACTGTTCGACCAGAATGACGTGATCTGCATCGTCGATGGCCAGAATTACAGCGGCGTGAATCCCGCGTACGCGGCCAACATATTCCCACTTGCCGCGGGTTTTGGCGGTGATGAATTTGCCCTGCCAGACGATTTCCTCTTGGTCTGCCATAGTCAAACTTCGATCAGCCTGTCGGGCAATTCGTTGGTATCGCCCTCGGCCAGCGGGAAGTGCTCAGCGAGGACAATGCCGACCTTGTCGACCGCCGCGACGATCCCGTCAGCCACCCGGCCCTCGCGAATTTCGCTGAGCATTGCGGCCATGGCCTCACCCCAGACCTCTGGCGTGACTTTCGCGGCAATCGCTTGGTCCGCCACGATTTCTGCCCGGTGTTCGCGCATCGACAGGTAGATGAGGATGCCGGTGCGGCCATGCGTGCGCCGCTCTGCGCCGACCTTGAAGCAGGTGAGCGCGCGCGCGCGGACGCGGGCGTGCTTCACCGGGCCGGGCACGAGCAGCAGGCGCAAAGGCCGCCATAACTGGAGCAGCCACATGCCCGCAAACTTGAGGCTGGCAACCAGCAGCGCCACGGCAAAGACCCCGCGCGGATGCCACTCCTGCATCCAGCCGCCGGTGAGGCGGTCATAGATTCCCAGATAGAAATCGGGGAACAGTGCCAGCGCGGCAAGCGCGAGGAATGCGACGAGGATCGACCACAGCAGCGCGATCTCGGCATAGTCGTCGGACTGTTCAGTAACGATGGTCACCACCTCGCCTGCGGTGCGCCGTTCCACAGCAGTTACAGCCTCGCTGACCCGCATGCGGTCGGCGTCGCTCATTGCGGCGATCTGTCCCATTCCCGCTTCCCTACCAGCTGCCCGAGGAGCCGCCACCGCCGAAGCTGCCGCCGCCGCCTGAAAATCCGCCGCCACCAAAACCGCCGCCGCCGCTGCTCGAGCGGCCACTGGCGATCGCATCGGCGACCGTCCACAAGATTACCGGCCCTAGCCCGCTGGGCTGGTAACCCTTGCCCCGAGCGCGCCGCATCATTGGCACGACGAACATGATCAAAAACATGAAGCCGAAAAAGATGATCGGGAAAATTACATCGCCAACCGACGAAGGTGGCGGGGCCTGCGCCTTAGCTGCTGCAATGCGCGCCTCGCCTTCGGGCAGGGTTAGCTGCGTGATCAGCGCGTCGGCGCCTGCCACAATCCCGCCGGGCATGTCGCCCGCCTTGAAGCGGGGCAGGATCGCGTCCTGAATGACCAGTGATGACAGGCCATCGGTGACGATGCCTTCCAGACCATAGCCAACTTCGATCCGCACCTTGCGCTCGGTGGGCGCGACAATCAGCAGTGCACCGTCGTTTTTCTCCTTGCTGCCGATCTCCCACGCGCGGCCCAACCGGTAGCCGTAGTCGGAAATCTCATAGCCTTCGAGGCTGGGGAGGGTGGCAACCACGAGCTGGCGGCCGCCCGATTGGGTTTCCAACGCAGCAAGCTTTGCGGTGAGCGCCGCTTCCTGATCGTCAGGGATGATATTGGCGGCATCAACCACCCGGCCCGTGAGTGCGGGAAAAGTCTGCGCCCAGGCGCTTGCGGAGACGAAAGAAAGGCTCGCCGCCACAAGCAGCAACAGGGCCAGAAGCCCGGTCCGGCGTGAGCGCCCGGCGGGGCCGAGCATGGCCACTCTCCCGCCTTACAGCTTGCCTTCAAGGCTGGGCGCAACCTCCGCGCCCGGCGTCGCGGCCTGATAGGGCACGTAAGGCTTGGCCCCGCGGATCATCGCGCCGATCATTTCGGGGAAGGTGCGAACGCGGGTGTTATAATCGCGCACCGCCTCGTTATAATCGCGGATGGACACACGGATGCGGTTTTCCTGCCCTTCCAGCTGACTTTGCAGCATCTGGTAGTTGGTGATGCTCTTGAGCTGGGGATAGGCCTCGACATTTGCGAGCAGGCGACCAAAGCCCGCGAGTGAGCCCGATAGCTGGTTCTGCGCGGCCTGGAACTGCGCCATTTTTGCGGGATCGCTCAGATCGCCGGGGTTCAGCTGGATCGAGGTCGCCTTGGCGCGGGCTTCGACCACGCCAACCAGAATGCCCTTTTCCTGATCAGCCGCACCCTTGGCGACCGAAGCGAGGTTTGGCACCAGATTGGCGCGCTCCTGAAACGCGGCCTGAACATCGGCCCACTTGGCCTTGGCGGCTTCTTCAGCGGTCGGCACCGAATTGATGCCGCAGGCCGAAAGGCTGGTTGCGGCGAGGGCGGCAAAGGCGAACCGTGTCGCGGATTTCGATGCGGACATGAACTGTAATCCCTCCAGCATACCAAACGAAAGCCGCCTGGCATGCGGCGCGAATGTAGCGTGCATTGGCCGCTGTTCAAGGCATGACGTCATTTGGCGGTTGTGAGCCATTGCCTTAGCTGTCAGAAGTGCGCCGGGGTGTTTTTGACTGGGAAGGGGTGCCAATATGATCAAGGAATTCAGTGCTTTCATCGCGCGCGGCAATGTGCTCGATCTTGCTGTCGGCGTGATCATCGGTGCAGCATTCGGCAAGATTGTCAGTTCGCTTACCGACGATGTAATCATGCCGGTGATCGGCGCAATTGTTGGCGATGTCGACTTTTCGAACAAATATACCGTGCTCAGCGGCGCCGCGCCCGAAGGGGCAACGCTGGCCGCCGCCAAAGCTGCTGGGGCCAATGTCATGGCCTGGGGTTCATTCATGACAGCAATTATCAATTTCCTGATTCTCGCCTTCGTCATCTTCCTCATCGTGCGTCAGGCCAATAAGGTCATGCCGCCGGCACCGGTCGCTGCTGGTCCAAGTGAAGTCGAACTGCTGACCGAGATCAGGGATTCGCTCAAAAAATAGTCAAATATCGCTGCTCACTTCACATTCATCATCAAGCGCCTATATGGGGTGTGCCGGGTTCGCCCGGCTATGGTGATAAATTGTGACGTGCAATAGATGCAGCGGACCCGGGGGCGGTACCCGGCGGCTCCACCACTTTCCTTGGGAAACCAGGGATAATGACGGGGCCGAACTAGGATCGACGTGTATTGAAAAGCGTTATTTTTGCCCGGGCTGAGTAACCCGTTCAAGGCTCAAAACCCACAAGTGCCAACGATAACGAAGCACTCGCAATCGCTGCGTAATTCTAGGGGCTAACGCCCTGACCTTACAAAGCTAAGCGCGGTTGGACCGACCGGGCAACAGAACGGATTCCGGGGGCTCGGGGCGGGCCTAGCAACAGAACCGCCCCACCGTTTTTACGCAAACGCATCTACATCCTTGGCCAATTGCTGTGCGCGCTCGAAGCGCAGGCAATCGAGGATCTTGACCCCCGCCAGCATTACCGAGCCGAGGCAGGCCACAAACAGCAGCTTGCCGCCCATTCCAGGATATTGGCCGAGATAGACGCTGCCGCGCTGCGCCGCGCCGGTCGCCAGCGCAAAAATGATCAGATAGGCCTCGACGCGGGTCTTGATCACAAACAGGCGGCCAATCTTGCGGAGCATTGCGTACCTCTGGTTAATATGTCTGTTTAGCAATCATCATGCCACATACAGAACTGCAGGCAAGACGGTGGTTAATGGTGCAAGCGTTGTAAAGGCCTCCGACGCTGCGGTGTGTTGCCAAGCATTCGGCCATTCGCCATAGGCGCAGCCGTCCCTTCCACCGCTGCGCACCGCGCGGTTGACCAACGTATTGCGAGGCAAAATGACTGACATGGGTATCGGCAGGGTTGATCGCTCCGGACTTGCCGTCGATGCGAAGCTGGCTGGCTTCATTGATGGCGAGGTGCTGGCTCCGCTGGGCCGCGACGCTGGTGAATTCTGGTCCGGGTTCGCCGCGCTGCTGGAGCGGCTGGTCCTGGTGAACCGCAGCCTGCTGGCCAAGCGTGACGCGCTGCAAGCACAGATCGACGAATGGCATGTGGCACGCGCTGGCAAGCTTCTGGACGCCGCCGAATATCGCGCGTTCCTGACTGAGATTGGTTATCTGGTGCCTGAGCCCGCGCCGTTCGAAGTGACGACGCAGAATGTCGATGCCGAGATTGCGACCATGGCCGGGCCGCAGCTGGTGGTGCCGGTGCTCAACGCGCGCTTCCTGCTCAACGCCGCCAATGCCCGCTGGGGCAGCCTCTATGACGCCTATTACGGCACCGACACGCTTGACACTCCCCCGGCCAAGCCCGGCGGCTATGACGCTGTGCGCGGGGCTGCGGTGATCTCCAAGGCGCGCGCATTCCTCGATGAGACGATCCCCGGCTGGGAGGCCGCGCTTACCGGCGGCACCTGCCCGCATGAATTTGCCACCCGAGACGGCGGGATATTGTTCATGAACAATGGCCTGCATATCGAACTGGTGATCGATGCTAACCATCCGATCGGCAAAGACGATCCGCTGCACATCGCCGATGTCGTGCTCGAATCGGCACTGACGACGATCTGCGATCTTGAAGATTCGATTGCTGCGGTCGATGCCGAAGACAAGTTGGCGGCCTATACCAACTGGCTGGGCGTGATCCGCGGTGACCTGTCGGAGAGCTTCGACAAGGGCGGCAAGACGGTCACCCGTGCGCTTGAGCCTGATCGCGAATGGACGGCTCCCTCGGGGACAAAGTTCGCACTGCCGGGGCGCAGCCTGCTGTTCGTGCGCAATGTCGGCCATCTGATGACCAACCCGGCGATCCTGCTCAGCGACGGCAGCGAGATCCCCGAAGGCATCATGGACGCAGTGATCACCAGCGCGATTTCCGCGCAGGACGTTCGCGGCCTCAGCAAGTACAAGAATTCGCGGACCGGGAGCATTTATATCGTCAAGCCCAAGATGCACGGGCCGGAAGAATGCGCCTTCACCAACACTCTGTTCGATGCGGTGGAAGACCTGCTCGGCCTGCCGCGCCACACGGTCAAGGTTGGCGTGATGGATGAAGAACGCCGCACCAGCGCCAATCTGGGTGCTTGCATCCACGCAGTGAAAGACCGCATTGTCTTCATCAACACCGGCTTTCTGGATCGCACTGGCGACGAAATTCACACCTCGATGCGCGCCGGGCCGATAATCCGCAAGGGCGCGATCAAGGCCTCGGGCTGGATCGCGGCCTATGAAAAGCGCAATGTTGCCATCGGTTTGGCGCACGGACTTTCAGGCCGTGCACAGATCGGCAAGGGCATGTGGGCTGCGCCCGATCGGATGGGGGCGATGATGGCTGAGAAGACCGGCCACCCCAAGGCTGGCGCAAATACCGCCTGGGTGCCTTCGCCGACGGCGGCGACGCTCCACGCGATGCACTATCACCAGATCGATGTGTTCGATGTGCAGAAAGATGCCGCAATTCGGGCGGTGCCTTCGGTCGATGAAATTCTGGCAATCCCGCTCGCCACCGGCACCAACTTCTCCGAAGCCGAAGTGCGCGAGGAGCTGGACAATAATGCGCAGGGCCTGCTTGGCTATGTCGTGCGCTGGATCGATCAGGGGGTGGGCTGCTCAAAGGTGCCGGACCTCAGCGATGTGGGTCTGATGGAAGACCGCGCCACCTTGCGGATTTCATCGCAGCATATGGCCAACTGGCTGTTGCACGGGATCTGCACCCGCGAGCAGGTGATGGATTCGCTGGCGCGGATGGCGGTCAAGGTCGACGGGCAGAACGCAGGCGATCCGCTGTATGAGAAGCTGACGCCTGACAGCATGGCCTTTCAGGCGGCGTGCGAGCTGGTGTTCAAGGGTGTCGAGCAGCCCAACGGTTACACCGAGCCATTGCTGCATACCTGGAGGCAGAAAAAGAAGGCTGCGGCTTAAGTTACCACCGGCTCCAGTACCCGGATTGTTCCTGCACTGGCATCGATCTCGGCCTCGATACCCACGGGGATGCTCACCTGATTGGCGATGTGGCCAATCAGTGCGCCCTGAAACGCAGGCACGCCGAGTTTGCCAAGGTGCTGGTCCAGCACTTCGTAGATGGTGAAATTGCCGTAGCCATCGCCGGGGTTGGTGCAATTGGTGCATTGGCCAAACACCACGCCTGCCACTTTCCCCAGAATGCCGGACAGCGCCAACTGGCTCAGCATCCGGTCGATCCGGTATTCGGCCTCGTTGGTATCCTCCAGAAACAGGATCGCGCCGGTAAAATCGGGCAGATAGGGCGTGCCGACCATCGCGGTGAGTACGGAAAGATTGCCGCCGAGCAACGGCCCACGCGCCACACCGGGGCGCAGCGTACGAATCCGGCTAGCGCGCGGCACGAGCCGATCCTCAGCTCCGGCGAACAGGGCATAGGTCGGCGTGTAGCCCTCAAACACCAGCCGCCGGAACGGCTCCCATGCCGCCGCACTCCACGAACTGGCCACGTTGGGGCCATGGACCGAGGGAAGCGCTGTGCGCGCCGCAATCGCCATATGCAGCGCGGTAACGTCGCTGGAGCCGACCAGCAGCTTGGGATTAGCTGCAAGTGTGGCAAAATCGAGTAGCGGCAGCAGGCGCTGGCTGCCCCAGCCGCCGCGCACCGCGAAAATTGCCTTCACCTCGCGGTCACGGAACATCGCATTGAGCGCGGCCGCGCGCGCCTCATCGGTTCCGGCGAGGTAGCCATAGCGGTCCTGCAAATTGGGCGCGAATTTGGGCACCAGTCCCATCGCTCGGACAGTTGTGCCAAGCTCATCCATGCCAAAGCGGTCGGGAACGAATCCGGCGGGTGCAACCAGGCCGACTGTGTCGCCAAGGCGCAGGCGAGGAGGCTTGACCAGTTTGCGTGGTGCGGCGTGCGAAGAACCGGTCAGGGCCAGCGTTGTCACAGCTCCTATACCTGCCAGTGCTGATCGCCGATCAATCATTCGGCAATGCTAGCGCTGCGACAGCAGGCGCGCCAGTGCTGTAAATTCTGCAATTGTGAGTGTCTCCGCGCGCCGGGAGGGATCGATCCCCAGTGCTTCCATTCCCGCCAGCGCGCCCGGCAGACCCTTCACGCTCTGGCGCAGCATCTTGCGGCGCTGGCCAAAGGCGGCCTCAGTAAGGCGCTCAAGCATCCGCGCCGATACGCCCTCGGGCATCGCGGCCGGGGTGACATTCACCACTGCCGACATCACCTTGGGCGGCGGGGTGAAGGCGCTGCGGTGGACCTTCATCGCGATCTTGGCGGTACTGCGCCACTGCGACAGCACGGCGAGACGACCGAAAGCGCTGCCGCCGGGTGCAGAAATGATCCGCTCGGCAACTTCCTGCTGGAACATCAGAGTTAGCGATGTCCATTGGGGCGGCCACGCCTCGCCGCCGAGCCAGCGCGTGAACAAGGCAGTGCCCGCATTGTAGGGCAGGTTGGCGACGACATGGAACGGGCCGGTCAGGCCGTGATCGACCTTCAGTGCATCACCCTCGATCACCCGAAGCTGATCCGGAAACGCCTCGTCCAGTTCGGCGAGTGCGGGCATGCAGCGGCGGTCCATCTCGATAGCGGTGACCTGTGCTCCGGCGCGCAGCAGTGCCCGGGTCAAGCCGCCGGGGCCGGGGCCGATCTCAAGGACTTGGCATCCTTTAAGATCGCCGGGCACCGCTGCGATGCGGGCGAGCAATTGCTCGTCGAGCAGGAAGTTCTGACCCAGCGCCTTGGTGGCTTGCAGGCCGTGCCGCGCGATGACTTCGCGCAAGGGGGGGAGGGTCACAGCTGCGCCCGCCGCGCCGCACATTCGCCCGCCATGTGGATCGCGGCGATTGTCGCGTCGGCGCGGGCTTTTCCGGTTCCGGCGATGCTGAATGCCGTGCCATGATCGGCAGAGGTGCGCACGATTGGTAGTCCGAGCGTGACATTGACGCCCTGATCGAAATCAAGCGTTTTCAGCGGTATTAGCGCCTGATCGTGGTACATGCAGATCGCCACGTCATAGGTCGCGCGCATATGCGCGGCGAACAGCGCGTCGGCAGAATGCGGCCCGGTGGCGTCGATGCCGCGCGCGCGAAGGGCTGTAATGGCGGGGGCAATGATCCGCGCTTCCTCGTCGCCCATCCGGCCTGCTTCGCCCGCATGGGGATTAAGCGCGGCAATCGCGATGCGCGGCGCGGCAATGCCGAAGTCCCGCGTCAGCGCCGCCGCGACGATGGCCACGCGCCGCTCGATCAGGTCGGCAGTCAGCCGCGCTGGAACCTCGCTCAGCGCCAAATGGACGGTGAGGGGCACCGTGCGCAGCGATGGCCCGGCGAGCATCATCACGGCATTGTCAGGAGCAATTTCGCAAGCATGCGCGACAAATTCGGTCTGGCCCGGATGGGCAAAGCCTACCTTGGCGAGCAGAGCCTTGGCAATCGGTCCCGTCACCAGTCCGCTCGCGTGGTCAGCAACGACCAACCGGGTTGCCTCATCGAGTGACGCAAGCGCCAGCGAGGCTCCTTCGCGGTCCGGCTCCCCGGGCCGATAGGCACCGTCCAGATTTCCCAGCACCGGCAGCGCAGTGCCGAATGCCGCCGATGCATGCGCCGGGTCGTCTATAGGCTGGATGGCCAGATCAATCCCGCGCCGGGTCGCCGCAGCGGCAATAACGCCCGCGCCACCCACAGCGAAAAACGACGGCAAACGCTCCGCGCTGCGCCGCAGCCAGGCCTCGGCCAGCAATTCAGGCCCAACCCCCGCCGGATCTCCGATCGAAACGGCAAGCGGCTTCACTGCCAAGTCAATTATAGTCGATCACCGCGTCGCGGCGAAGGTCGCGCAGATACATTTGCGCGCGCTTGTTCACCCGGTCGTCTTCCATCTGCGACATCAGCTGATCGAAGTTGGGACCGCTGGCGCCCGGCGCATCATCACGACCGCACAGCATCAGAACGCGGACACCTTCTTCGACCGAGCCGAACGGCGGCGAAGCTTCGCCAACGCCGAGTGTCAGCACAGCCTGTTGCAGCGGCCCCGGCAAATCGCGTGCCTTGACCTGATCATTGGTCACGACCTGCGCGCCGAGCGGTCCGGCAACCGCCTCAACTCCGCCGCATCCGCGCGCTTGCTTCATCGCGGCGGCAAATTCGCCCGCCTTGCGCTGTGCCTCAGTGGCGCTCGTTCCTTTGGGAAAGCTGATCGAAACCTGCTTCAATGCGAGCAGTGCATCGCGCGGGTCAGCGGTGAGGACCTGCCGCTTGTCGATCAGATAGACGATCGAATAGCCCGCGCGCAGTTCGATTGGACCAACCAGCTGACCGGGCTTCAACTCGCGGGCTGCCGTGCCGATTTCGGCCGGCAGTTGTTCAAGCCGCACCCAGCCAAGATCGCCGCCGACCGCAGCGGTTGAAGCCTCCGAATACTGGCGGGCATAGGCAACGAAGCTGCCGCCCTGACGGAGTTGTTCAACGATGCGCTTGGCATTTTCCGCCACTGCCGGTTTGGCTTCGGGGGAGGCGGAGAGATAGATCTCACCGATCCGGAATTCTTCGGTGCCCTTGGCAGCGCTGAGTCGCTGCATCAGTTCGCGCACTTCCTCGTCCGACACATTGACGAACGGTTGCACGTTGCGCCGAAGCAGGCGCTGCCAGGACAGTTCACCCAAAATCTGCCGCTTGAGCGAGGCGGGGGAAGAACCGACGCGGGCCAGATAGGCATCCATCGCCTTGGTGTTCTGGCCAAAGTTCTGCTGGGCGACGCGCGCGTAGGTCTGATCGACTTCGGACGCTTCAACCTCAATTTCAGCAGCTTTGGCGGCCTGAATTTGCAGAGACTCGTCAATCAGATTGCGCAGCACTTGCATCCGCAGGCGCTGAACCTCTTCGGGCGGCAACTTGTTGTCATTCGCAGCCAGGATCAGCGCGAGCCGATGGTCGACATCGGTGCCAGTCACAATGTCGCCGTTGACCACGGCGGTTGCGCGGCGAAGGTTCGGATTGTTCGTGGCGAACACCGTGATGTTCTGGGGAATTACGATCTCTCCCTGCCGCGATTCCGCCTGAGCGGGGGCTTGAGATGGATCGGCGGCGGGGTCACTGGCGGCGGGCTGGGCGGCCGCGACAGTCATCACCGAAGCTGTCAGACCCAGAGCAATAGTCAGATTGCGCATGGTTTTGTTCACAGTGTGATCGTTCCTGTTTGCCGCAGGGCAAATGCCCTGCTGAGTTGCCGGCCATCTGGTGTGCAGCGGCTTAACCAAAGCTGAGCGCGCCGATAGCGCGTTTGCGCCGCGCTGCCAACGCCGGATGCGCTGCGTCCGCCCATTGCCTAGCGAAAGCCGAGGTTGCGCAAGGCAAACCGCAGTTCGAAGGTATCGCCGCGTTGGGCATCGCCGGTGGCAACAAAATCACGCCGCCAGGTCAGACCCAGCTCGAGGCAATCATCCTGATAGGCCACGCCAAGCCGTGTTCTCAGTGGCTCAAAGCCGCGCGTGAGAACGCCCGTCAAGCTGTTGCTTTCGCGCAGGTTGACGACGCCCGAGCCGAACAGTGACCAGTATCGCGCAAAGGCGATCCGCCCGGCCGCGCGCAACTCTTCACTGTCCTTGAGGTCTTCGATGGTCGTCGCAATGTTGCGGCTGAGCTTCGAATAGCCCAGCTCGACATAGGTCCGCTGGCTGCCAAGCGTGGCGTCAATCTCATTGCGCCGGAAAGCCAGACTGCTCTGGTCGAGCCGGAAGCGGTGGGTCAGTTTGACGAAGTTGCGATACTGCACCTCAGTGCGCCCGACGATGTCAGAACTGCGACCTGACAGGCCGGTGCCCTCTGGCAACAGCGTCGGTTTGGAAGTTAACCGGAACGATTGGCCGATGGTGGTCTTGACCCGCCAGCGCGGGGCCTCGAACTGGTAGTCAAAGCCATAGGTGAAGCGCACGCCGTCTTCGATCCGATCGTATCCGGGGAAGCGGTTGAGGGCGAACAGGTTACTGTCCTGCAGGTCAATTGCGCGCGAATCCTCGTTTGGCACTTCGAGATTTCGGACATTGGGGCTGGCGACGATCTGGATGCGGGGGGTGATCACCTGCGTGCCGCCAAACAGCGCGCCCACCAGCGGCCATTTGGCATCGAAGGCGGCCGTAGCGATTGCGCGGCTTTGCCAGCCGGGGTTGCCGCGATAGATAGCCGTCGCGGTGAGTTGATTGTCTGACGAATGATAGACATCGCCGCGCACCAATGCGGTCAGCGTCACTTCCTGACCCATGCGGGTGATCCGCCGCAAATCCCACTGTGCGCTGGCAAAGGCGCGCTGGGTATCCTGACCCTCGGAACGCATGATGCCGAGGCTGTTGGCCTGAAATTCCACCTTGCCGCCCAGCACTGGTCCGGCGATGCGGCGGCGGTAGTCGATTGCTGGCAGTGCTATCGGCACCAGTCCCTGCCGGTCGCCGGTGCGCAGGGTTTGCGTCGACCAGCCAGCGATCGAAAGGTACGAATTGGGGTCTATCCGTTCAATTTCGACCATCGACCGCAACCGGTCATCGCGGCTGATGTCATACCGACGCAGGAAAGTGCGGTCGGTCGCACGGCGCAGCGATGCCGTCACGCTCCAGTTTGGCGATAGCTGGAAACGCCCATTGGCGAAAACATACCCGCGAAAATCCCGCTGTGCGCTGGCGGGAACCCCGGCCACCGGGATCACATCGGACCGGGTGGCGTAGCCGCTGATCTGGTAGGCCCCGCGCTCGGTAAGAGCACGATACTGTGCTGACAGCATCGGCGCGGCTTTGGTGTAGCCATAGATGGTGGCAGAAATGTCGCGGTTGTTCGATAGCCGCTGATACCATGTCTCGCTGAGCTCGAGTCCGTTTGACGGGGTGAACCGGATGTTGGGGATCAGCAGGCCAGAAATGGCGCGGCCATCGGTTGCGAGGGCGAGACCGGGCAACGGCATGAGCCGGATGCCGAACAGTTCCAGCCGCGCGCCGCGAAACCGCACTGTCTTGGTCGCAGGCTCATAGACAACATTGCGCGCGGTCACCCGCCAGCTAGGGGTCTTGGCGCAGCCCTCTGCATCTTCGACATCGCAGGCCGTATAGGCGGCGTGATCGAGCAGAACATTGCCGCCTTCCACTCGCTCGCCCGATCGCGCCGCAAGGCGTCCGCCCTCGCGCAGTGCCAGTAGCAGGTTCTCCATCCCGCCGGTTTCAAACTTGTCGTTGAGCTCCAGCTTGTCGGTGAATAGCTGATTGCCGTCTTCATCGACCGAGCGGATATTGCCCGAGGCGGTGATCTTGCCGTCCTTGCGGCTCCAGGTGACGCTGTCGGCCTTGATCGACTTGCCGTCACGCCGCAGCACCACATTGCCGCTGGCGGTGACACTGTCCTGATCGTCCGAATAGGAGACGCTGTCGGCTTCGAACTGGACGGGCTCACCTTGGCTAGGTGCCGTAGGTTCGGGGCTCGTGGTTGCTTGCGCCATTGCTGGCCTTGCGATTGGCAACAATGCCAGCAGGGTAATTGCAACGCCCGCACCCAGCAGTCGAGGACCGATCGCCTGACGCAGCGAAACAAAATGCGGGGCGGGGAGCATTGCTTGCCTATCGCACTGCCCGCGCCTAACTGCAATCCGCTCCGGGCGCAGCCGGGTGTCGATTGGTCGGAGGGTGGTCCAGCCCGCATCGGCCATCGTTACGGCAGGCGCTCGCTACATAATCAGGTCCAGGAGTTTTCATGCAGATCGCGTTCCTCGATGCCCCGCAAAGCCCGCCGGCCAAACTGATCACAATGCTCGCTGGACCCGATTCGATGCCGCCGGGACTGGAGCCGGTGTTGGCGCAGGGCGCCAAGGCGGCGCGGTTTGCTGGCAAGGCTGGGCAGATCCACGAGGGTTTCGTAGAACGCGGCAGTGCACTAGTGCGCGTTGCACTGGCGGGGATTGGGGAAGCCAACGGCTCCGGGCGCGGCGCTTCGCTGGAGAAGGCCGGGGCGGCGCTGGCTGCGAAATACCTGACTTCGGGCGAGACTGCCCTGACGCTCGATCTGGCGGGTTCAGGCCTCAGCGGCACGGAGCTCGCTGCGCTGCTGCTCGGTTTGCGCCTGCGCGGTTGGCGGCATGATGCCTATCGCACCAAATTGCCCGATGACCAGAAGATGACACTGAAAGATGTGTTCGTGCTGGGCGCACCTGCCAATGCTGCGGCTGACTGGGCGCGAGAGGCCGCAGTGGCCGAGGGGGTTGAGTTTACCCGCGAACTGGTCGCCGAGCCCGGCAATGTTATTTACCCCGAGAGTTTCGTTGCGCGCTGCGAAGCCCGCATGGCGGGCACCGGGTTGCAATTGCGCGTGCTGGGCGAGGATGAGATGCGCACCCTAGGCATGGGCGCTCTGCTGGGCGTCAGCCAAGGCTCACCGCGCCCGCCGCGCCTGATGGCGATTGTCTGGAATGGCGGCGAGGCGGGAGGTAAGCCCATGGCCTTCGTCGGCAAGGGCGTGACCTTCGACACGGGCGGCATTTCCCTCAAGCCGCCTGCGGGCATGGAAGATATGAAGTGGGACATGGGCGGTGCGGGCGCGGTTGCGGGTGCGATGCTGACCATGGCACTGCGCGAGGCCAAGGCCAATGTCGTGGGCATCTGCGGCCTCGTTGAGAACATGCCCGATGGCAATGCGCAGCGGCCGGGTGATGTTGTCACTTCGATGTCGGGGCAGACCATCGAAGTAATCAATACCGATGCCGAAGGGCGGCTGGTGCTGTGCGATGCGCTCACATGGACGCAGAAGGAATATGCACCCAGCGCGGTGGTCGATCTCGCCACGCTCACCGGCGCGATCATCATGAGCCTGGGCCATGAATATGGCGGCATATTCGCTAATGACGAAGCGTTGGCGGAAAAGCTGATCGTGGCAGGCACAGCCAGTGGTGACAAGCTCTGGCGGATGCCGATGGGTGCGCCATATGACAAGCTGATCGACAGCCCCATTGCCGACATGAAAAACGTCGGCCCGCGCAACGGCGGCTCGATTACTGCCGCGCAATTCATCCAGCGCTATATAACCAAAGGCACGCCTTGGGCGCATCTCGACATTGCCGGGATGGTCTGGGCAGACAAGCCTGGGGCAACGTGGGACAAGGGCGCGACCGGATACGGGGTACGGCTGATCGACCGTTATGTGCGGGATAATCTTGAGGCCTAATGCGCGTCGTTTTCTACCAGCTAAGCCGCGACCCCGCCGAAGCCGCGCTGCCGCTGATCGCGCGCGCGGCGCTGGCTGCGGGAGAGCGATTGCTGGTCGTTTCTGCCGATGCTGGACAACTGGGGCGGATCGGTGATGCGCTGTGGGCCAAGCTGCCCGAAACATTCCTCGCGCACGGCAAGGCTGATGAAAGCCACGCGGAACGCCAGCCGATCCTGCT
>JANPPM010000048.1:0-1691 GCA_031428495.1 Novosphingobium sp. | reverse complement strand
GTTGTTGCAGTATACGGCGCAGTCGCTGGGCAAGCGGCGCAGGCAGCACGCCCGGCATGATGGCGGCGAAGCGATCGCCTGCCAGTCCCGCCATGCCGTGGTCGATTGCGAGGCGTTCGAAACGGTCCCAGTCTATCCCTTTGCGCAGTGCTTCTTCAACCCGTGCCGACACCACACCATCGGTATCGAGCACGCAGGATGCGAGCAAGGCCAGCTCGGTTGAAAGGGGGGTGGCGCGGGCCATTCGGGAGGGCTCGTTTGCAATCAGCGGAGCGCAAGCCCTTGGCAGATGACCGGATAGGCAACAAGCTTTGTAGGGGCCAGGCGCATTAGATCAGCGTTTCATAGCTGGAAATCTCGCCGCCTGTCACCAGCTGGTCGCCTGCCAGCAGCCAGGCATGTGCGCCGAAGCCGTCCTGTCCGTCGCTGCGCACGCCGATGCGCAGGCTGGTGGCAATCCCCTCGCGCTCAAGCCAGCGCTGCGCCGCCAGCGCCTGCACCAGACAATCCGAACGCCACGGCACCCGCAGGCCCATGATCGGAATGGCATAGGCCACCCGGGAGATCGTTGCGCGGCTGGCAGGGTCGATCTGCGGGACGGCCTCCTCCGGCTTGTCTCCGGCGTCGCGGCCTTGTGCCGATGCCAGCAGTTCTTTCACCGGCCGCGCGGCCATCCGGCGGCGGGCCAGTGCGAGCTCCCAGATCGCCCGCGCGAGAGCACGCCGGGTCTGGGCATCTGCCGCAATCGCCTTGCGCAGATCGCGCGCGATTGCTGTCAACCGGCCCGGCAGCCCAGTTTCGCCATCGCTCAAGCCCACATCGCTCATTACGCAGCCTTGTTCCTGCGCGCCGCCATTGGCAAGCGCCAACGCTGCAGCGATTGCACCGGCATGGCAGACCTATTTTTCAATACGCGCAATTGCCCGCAGGCTAGGATAATGCCAAAGACAACAAAACAAATTTGGAGAATGCGATGTCTGGAACAGTTGCCGCAGCACAGTCTTTCCCGCGCTCGCTGGACGATATTCGCATCGATTACCCCGATGCCCCGGCGCATGTGCCCAAGGACCGGATTGTCGATATCAGCTTCGCCATGGGCGGGGTGCCCAACGATCTGGTCGATCCCTATGCGCCGTTTCAATGGCTGAATGGGCAGGAAATTCCCCGGCTCCTCTACAACAAGCCCAGTATGAGCGCGATGGGCGCGGCGGCTGGCGGTGGCGGCATGGCGGGCAACTGGGTCGCGACCCATTACGAGGATATCGACCGCATCTATTGCGACAACGAGTTTTTCTCGAACAAGGGCACGGCTGAATTCCAGCGCCTGATCGGCGAAACTTTCCCCTCGATCCCGCTTGGTCTCGATCCGCCTGAGCACACCAAATACCGCATGTTCCTGACCCAGTACCTCGGCCCGGCAACGATCACCCGCGTGATGGAGCCGATGATCCGCGAAGTGCTCGACGAAATGATCGGCGAGATCGAGCATAAGGGTGAAGTGGACATGGCCTGGGATTTCGCCCGGGTTTTCCCAGTGCGGATATTCATGGGCATGATGGGTTTCCCCAAGCACATGTTCGATGATTTCCTCGATTGGGAATGGAACATTCTCCATTCGGGCAGCCTCGAAAAGATGCAGTGGGCGCTCAGCAGCGTCCTCGGGTTCCTGCGCGGGTTCATTGCTGAGAAGG
>JANPPM010000047.1:0-5561 GCA_031428495.1 Novosphingobium sp. | reverse complement strand
TCATGATCCTTGAATGGCATTTCCAGCGTCATCGACACCGCGCCAAAACGCTCGGCGATCTGGCTGGTTGCCATGGTGAGATTGCCCTTGCCGGGACGCCCGGTGGGATAACCGCGGCGGGTCTGGAAATCGGCAGTGCGGAGCGCGAGGATCGCCTTGTAGCGGGTGAAGCCTTCCAGCTGCTGTGCAGTCAGCGACGGTATGCCTTCAAACCCGGCCAGGAACACCGCTGCGATGGCCTCGTCGCCGTGGATGTCCATGGCATAGTCCACGCCGCTTTCGTCCATGGCATTGCGGATCGCCAGTACCTCGGGTGACCGCTCTGCGCTGGGCTCGGCCCATTCGCGGTTGAGGTTGATCCCCGCGGCATTGGTGCGCAGGTGCCCGCGGCACGCGCCGTCCGGATTGCAATTGGGCACGATATGCAAGCGGCATTTCTGGCGCAGCATCCTCCCGACTGGATCGGCGGGATCGGTCAGACATTCGAGCGCGCCTTCCATCCACCATTCGGCCATGCTTTCGCCGGGATGCTGGCGGGCGATCAGCCAGACTTGGGTTGGGCCTTCGCCCATTTCCAGACAATCGATCGGCTGGCCTTCGATGCTGCTGCCAAGACAGCGATATTGGACTCCATCCAACAGCGCGGCCTCGGAAATAAGATCGTGATGCCGCTCTATGGAATAGGGCGCGAAATAGGCAAACCAGGCGATGTCGCTGGCGGGAGTATGGCGGATCGTCAGAGTGCCGCTGTCTGCCGCTTCATCCCACTGCGTATCAGCACGCGTCCAGAACTGGCGATCCTCGGACACGCAGGCTCGGTAACCCGGCCATCCGCCGGGATAGGCAGAGGCATTCAGGCCCGTGAGACGCAGCACCAGTTCGCGGTCTTTTGCGCCAGATACGCGGAAGTGGAACCACTGGAAGAAATCCGAATCGCGGTCCTGGCGGATCGCCAGTCTTGCTTCGCTGCCCTCGATGCCGAGAACTTCGATATTGCCGGAATCAAACGCTGCGGTGATCTGGATGGGGTTCATTTAACCTGAATAGTTTCACCAGAGCTTCCGGGGAAGCCCTTGAACAGCGCTTCTGACAGCTTTGCCGCGCCGAGCTGGGTGGTGGCGAGCGGTGAGGTGGCGCGTACGGTAAATGTTGCCTTGCCTTCCCACAGCGCCTTGCCGCTGGCGCGGTCCTTGATGGTTACACCAAGCAGTGTCTCGACCTGTTCAGGCGGCGGGCCAGAGAGATCAACCCCTATGCCTACCCCGACACCAGAACCATAGCTGCCAGCCGAGCCGCCGACACCGACCGTAACCGGCCCGCGCGTGCGCCCTGGGCTGTATGTCTGGCGTTCAATCCTCACCAGCGCGATTTGCGATACCGGCGCACCAAGAGGCTGCTCACTATACCCCAGCAGCACCAACTGGCGCGCAACCGCGCTGGCATAGGTGCGAAACTCAAGGCTTACACCATCCTGACCGATCGCGGGCTCAACGGCGATCCGCCCGCGCCCCAGTGTAGCGAGCTCTGGCACATGAAAACGTGTCACCTCAACCGGGCCGATCGGCGCGACACATCCGCCGAGCGCTGCGAGGGAAAGTGCGGCTAAAGCCAGATGCTTCATCAATGGTTCTCCGCCGGACCCGTCCCCGACCAGCTAGACTCTGTGCCGCTGGCGATAAATGTGCAAGCATTGCCCACGGGTTAATCAAAGTAGCCATGTGCAGCGTATCTGGCTCGGCGGCGGTTGACTTCATTCAAGGTCGCCGGTAACGGCCCCACTTCCAATTTCGCGGCGAAACAGCCGCCACCGAGGGTTTCATGAAGATTCGCAACAGCCTGAAGTCGCTGAAAGACCGCCACCGCGACAATCGCGTGATTCGCCGTCGTGGCCGCACCTATGTGATCAACAAGACCAACCGCCGCTTCAAGGCACGCCAGGGCTGATCTCGGCGTCGTTCCGGGCTTCCCGGGATAGCTGACGTGTCTCGCCCAGTTTCGGCCGTCGTGTTCGACGTCGGGCGGGTGCTTGTGCAGTGGGATCTGCGCTGCCTGTTTTCCAAACTTATTGCCGATTCGGCAGAGCTCGACTGGTTCCTTACCCATGTCGTGACCGAAGAGTGGCATTTCCAGCACGATGCGGGCCGCCCGCTGGCGGAAATGGTGCCGGAACGAATCGCCCAATTTCCCCGCTACGCCTCGCAGATCGAGGCCTATGCCACGCGGTTCAACGAAACCGTTCCTGGCGCGGTTCCAGGCAGCATCGAACTGGTCGAAGCGCTGGATAAGGCAGGCGTGCCACTCTACGCGATCACTAATTTTGGTGCTGATTTCTGGCCGCAATTCCGCCCGGAATGGCCGGTCCTGGAGCGGTTCCGCGACGTCGTAGTGTCGGGCGTCGAAAAGCTGGCCAAACCTGATCCGGCGATTTTCGCGCTGGCGGCGCAGCGCTTTGGCCATGCACCCGCAGAAATGCTGTTCATTGACGACAACGCGGCCAACATCGCCGCCGCGCAGACTTGCGGCTGGCAGGTGCATCATTTCAGTACTGCCGACCGTCTGGCCGATGACCTGCGCGGGCGCGGGTTGATAGGTTAGGTCGCGCTGTTACACCGCGCGAGCTGTTCGGCGCTGAGTTCGCCCTGTGGCGCGACGAATCGGCCAACCGGCCCGAACTTGCGCGCAACCTTGCCGCAGACCGCGATGGCGCGGCCGCCGTCTGCCGGGGCCGAGCAGCGGTCTCCAGCGCAGCGCCAGATCGCACCGTCGATAATCTCGCGGCGATCCGCCGACAGCGGTGCCGAAAGTGTGACCGAATAGGCGCGCGCCGAGGGCGCGGCATGGGCCGGTCCGGCGGTTGCGGAAAAGGTCGCCAGTGTGCCTGCGAGCGCAAGCGTGGCGGTAATCAGGGTGCGTGGCAGCACCTGCGGAAATGCAGTGGTCATTGGCGTTCTCCTTTGCCGTTTGCTCCGAGCCGAACCGTCCCTCATCAGGCATGTTCGGGTTACATTGCAAAACAAGACCTATATACCTACATTTTAAGTTGCAACTAAAAATGTAATTTTCCGCGATAATTTTCACGCGAATGGTTTAGGCTGACTGCAGATGGATAAATTGCGTGATAATCTTCTCGAATGCGGGCTTCCCAGCGCGCTTGAGGTGATGGGCGATCGCTGGTCGTTCATGATCCTGCGCGCCGCCTTCAACGGCATCATCCACTACGAGGATTTTCTCGAGGCACTCGGCATCGCCCGCAACATCCTTGCCAGCCGCTTGGCGCGTCTGGTCGAGGAGGAAATCATGCAGCGCGAGATTTGCGTGCATGATCGCCGCAAGGTCGAATACCGTTTGACCGAGAAAGGTGCGGACTTGCTGCCCTCACTGCTCGCCCTGCGCCAGTGGGGAGAGAAGTATGGGCTTGGCGTCGCGTCGAACCCGGTGTTGACCGACCGGCGTGACAATCTGCCGATTGCCCCGATCAGCATCCACGCCGCCGATGGACGGGAAATCGGCTGGCACGAGCTGCAATGGCGAGATCGCAGCGAACTGGGCAAGCCCGGAGACGATTGCTGCGATTAAACGATTTTGCCACTTTCAAGTTTAGGGTCCATGGGGCAAGCTATGAGCCACATAGTCGCGTAAATCGACATAAAGGCGGCTGCCCCGAAAACAAGCGGGCCTCTGCCGGGAAAGGACAATGCCATGCAAACCCTCGCCGATCTCGATCTGCCGTACCTCGAAATGGATCAGCCTGAATTCGGGCAGGATCCGCTGCCTCGCTTCGCAGCAGCACGAGAGCAGCATCCGTGGCTCGCCACATCGTCGCTGGGTCTGGTGATCACCGAACACAAGGCAATGCGGGAACTGTTTGGCCGCGACGATGCGCTGCGCCCGCCCTACAAGGATGTTGTCGGTCTGCTGGGGCAGGAAGGAACGCCTTGGGGGCGCTTTACCGAGGAGCAGCTGATCTCGCTGCCGGTCGATCAGCACAAGTTCCTGCGCGATACATTTGCGGCCAAGTTCACCCCGCGCAACGCCAACCAGATGCGGCCGCTGATGCAGGCGACCATTTCCCAACTGCTCGACGAATGGGCGCCCAAGCGCAGTTTCGATTTCGAGCAGTTCGCGTCGTACTTCCCGATTTCGGTGATGTTCGCGCTGGTTGGCGCGCCGCAGGAGGGGGTAGCATTGCTGCGTGACGATCTCGAAGTGATCGGCCTAGCGCATTCGTATCAACTGGATCTCTTTCCGCGCATTCAGGAGGGCATGGTGCGGATCGACGAATTCGTGCAGCGGACCATTGCGGATCGCCGCGCCAATCCACACGCCGAGATCGAGGACATGCTCGACCTGCTGATCGACACCAGCGACGGCGGCAATGTCGATCATCGCCAACTGGTCGATCTGATCATGTTCTTTTTCATCGCCGGCTATGACACCTCGAAGAACGTGCTGACCTATACGATGCACACGCTGCTCGATTACCCGGACATCTATGAGCGCTGCGCCGAGGATCACGATTATTGCCGCAAGGTCATCGAAGAGGCGCTGCGCTGGTTTAACCCGAGCACGGTTGCGCGCTTTGTCGACACGGAATTCGAGTATCGCGGCGTGACCTTTGCCAAGGACCAGATGCTATTTTTTCCGCTGAGCATCTCGGGCCGCGACCCCGGTTCTTTCGGTCAGGCCGACGTATTCAATCCTGACCGTCCGGTTGACCCCAACAACCGCCACCTGGCCTTCGCGCTCGGCAAGCACATGTGCCTTGGCCAATATATCGCCCGCGCCCAGTTGCAGGAGGCGTTGCATCAAGTCGCCCAGCGGCTCAAGCATCCCCGGCTTGTCGGTGAAGTTGGCTGGCGGCCATTCTTTGGTGCATGGGGCCTGAAGGGTCTGCCGCTCGAATTTACCCCGGGCGAAGCAAGGTAGGGCATTTGAGCGAGATTGCGGACAGCCGGTCCTTTGCTGATCTGTTGAGCGGGTTAAGACTGCTCCCAACAAGCTGGGGGGCCGCAGCAATTGCGGTAATCGCCAGTATTGTGGGCGTTTCTGCCTTCATCGCGCTGCTCGACGCAGTGCTGTTTCGCGCCATACTGCCGCCGGATTATATCGCGCACTACACTAGTTCGCTGGCGGGACGCACGCTTGCCGCTTGCCTGTCCTCACTGCGCGATGAGTTGATCTATCGGCTGGGACTGATGACTGCGCTGGTCATGCTATTAGCGTTGTGGCGCGGGCGGCTGTCACCTGCATGGATGATCTTTGCGATATTGGCTGTGCAATTCGTCAATGTTGGCGCAATCGTGCTGGCCGAACCGCTATACGGCACCCTGCGTTTCTGGCTGGTCGGCTCAGTCTGGGGCTGGCTCTATTGGCGGCACGGGGCTTTAGCGGCGCTGGCCGGGCACGGCGCGTGCCATCTGTTGCTCGATCCGGTGCTGCTGGTGCTGCTGCGGACCTAGAACAAATTGCGTTTAATCTGACTCAAATCCGTTCGTCCTGAGGAGGCCGTGAAGCCCCTTCGGCTGGCCGGTAGGCCGGCCGCTCAGGATAAACTGCCGCAT
>JANPPM010000046.1:0-4227 GCA_031428495.1 Novosphingobium sp. | reverse complement strand
ATTTGAGGATTGTGGTTAACGCGATGCTAACCATTTTCTGGTGATCTGTTCCTTGCGGCAATCCGCGCCGCAATCAGGGGTAAGATTACCATGTCCGATACTGGTACGGCCGTATTGACCATCGCCGAACTGCGCGAATTCGCTGGTTTCACGGCATGCGAACAGCGCTACATCAAGCGCAGCCTGGACATCGGCCTCGGCCGGCAGGACGCGTTCAAACTGTGGGCGCGCGATTCCGCTGAAGTGGCCTCGATCCGCAGCCAGTATGTCGTCTATCAGGAACTGAAGTCGCTGCGGGGCGAATTTCCCGAGGAAACCAGCTTCGAAAGCACCGAGGGGTTCCTGGGCAAACTGATCCGCGTCGCGGCATTCGATCTTGCACAGGAACGCTTGGTCAGCTTTTCGGCTTTCCGGTTCCTCTATGAACGCCTGCTCGGCCCCGAAGTGCGCCCGTGGCTGCCCTCAGCCTTCTGCGCAGCCGCCGCCCTGCCGCAAATCCGCCCCGACCGGCGCAAGAACCTGCTGCAATCGATCAGCGAAGCCGCCGCGACTGCGCCGGGCTGGTCCACGCGGGCACCGTGTTTCTATCCGGAATGGGTGGAGAAAGAGGCGGCTTGAGGCTAGGCAATGCGGTTGCCTTTCGCACTGCCTTACACTATGTAAGGCAGATAGAAGGAGCCTCGCTATGTCGACTGCCACAGTTACCTCGAAGCGGCAGATCACCTTGCCTGCTGACATGTGCCGGGAACTGCGGATCGTGCCGGGCACCAAAATCGATTTCTACAAGAACGCTGCGGGCGAGACTGTACTCAGGCCAAAGCAGGGTGACATCCGCAATTTGAAAGGCATCGTGAAATACAACGGGCCTCCCAAATCACTCGAAGAGATTGACGAGGGCATTGCCGAGGCCATCGCCGAACGGTTCAAGAACCGCCGGTGATTGCCATCGATACAAATATCCTGCTCCGCTACATTGTGCAGGATGATCCGGCGCAATCGCCACTAGCCACCGAATTCCTTGAAAACCGGCTTTCAGAAACATCTCGCGGGTTTGTTTCGCTGGTGGTGGTTTGCGAGATAGTCTGGGCGCTCGACAAGACCTATGGACTTGGACGAGAAGTCATAGCAACTGCGGTGGCTGCTCTTCTGGAATCTCCGCAGTTGGAGGTGGAGGCTGGCAAGACGGTCAAATTGTCACTCGATCAATCGCAGTGCGGTATTGCCGATGCCATCATACATTTCATAGGCCGCGCTCGAGACTGCACGAGTACCCTGACCTTTGACCGCAAGTTCGCCAGACTCGAAGGCGTGGAATTATTGCTCTGACGATCTCCGATGGGTCCGATCAACCCTTATATAACCCTTCCAGCCGCGCGCCGTAGCGCTCTTTCAGCTTGTGGCGCTTGATCTTCAGGCTCGGCGTCATTTCCCCATTCTCAATCGTAAACGCCTCGTCGGCAAAAGCGAACTGGCGGACTTTTTCGGTCACCGACAGGTCAAGGTTCACCCGGTCTATCGCCGCGCGGATGGCGCTGCGGAAGGCGGGGAGGTCTTGCAGGCGGGGCAGGTCGAACTTTTCGTCTTCGGCGCGCGCCCAGGCGAAGGCCCATTCGGCATCGGGGACGATCAGCCCGACGACATAAGGCCGCTTGTCGCCCGCTACCATGGCCTGGGCGATCTCGGGTTGCAGCGTCAGCATGCCTTCGACTTTCTGCGGCGAGATATTATCGCCCTTGTCGTTGACGATCATGTCGCGCTTGCGGTCGGTGATGACGATGCGGCCCTTCTTGTCGAGATGGCCGATGTCGCCAGTCAGCAGCCAGCCATCGACGAGCGCCCGCGCTGTCTCCGCCTCGGCACGCCAATAGCCTTGCATCACCAGCTCGCCGCGCACGCAAATCTCGCCGTCTTCGGCTATCCGCACTTCGGCCCCGCGCATCGGCGGGCCGACGGTGTCCATCCGCAGGCCGACGCTCGGCCGGTTGCAGCTGATCACCGGCCCGGCCTCGGTCTGGCCGTAGCCTTGCAGCAGGGTCAGCCCCAGTGCGTCGAAGAATGCACCAACATCGGGGTTGAGCGGTGCGCCGCCTGAAACCATCGCCTTCATCCGCCCGCCAAACTTCTGGCGGATCTTGGGGCGCAGCGCCCGGTCGAGGATGAATTCCATCGGTGCGTCGCGCTTGCGCCGCCGCCCGCGCACCCGCCGCGTGCCGATGGCCATCGCCCGGTCGAGCAGATAGTTCGCGATCCGTCCCTGCTTTTCGATCTGCTTGATGATCCGCGTGCGCAGCACCTCGAACAGACGCGGCACCACCACCATGACAGTCGGGCGCACTTCCTCGATATTGCTCGCCAGCTTTTCGAGCCCTTCGGCGTAATAAATCTGCGCGCCCATGCCGATCGGCAGGAACTGCCCGCCGGTGTGCTCATAGGCGTGGCTGAGCGGCAGGAAGGACAGGAACACCTCGTCGCCCCAGCCAAAATCCTCGACCAGAATACGCGCTGCGCCATCGACATTGCGCAGGATCATGCCGTGGTGCTGCATCACCCCGCGCGGCGCGCCGCCGGTGCCGCTGGTATAGATGATGCAGGCCATGTCCTCGCGGCCGATGCTGGCGATCCGCGCTTCGACAGCAGCACGCGCGGCGGCTGCGTCACCTTCCAGAAAGTTTGCCCAATCATGGAACTGCGCCGTGCCCGCCTGCATCTGGCGCAGGGGCTCAAAGGCGATGACATGTTCGGCGACATTCGAGCGCAGGATCGCGGGCATCAGCGCCTTGGCCAGCTTGGCATCGGAAACGATCGCCGCGCGTGCGCCCGAATTGTCCAGCACATGCTGGTGATCGCGTTCGGTGTTGGTGACATAGGCGGGCACTGTGATGCAGCCCGCAGCCATGATGCCAAGGTCTGCAATGCACCATTCAGGGCGGTTTTCCGAGACCAGCATCACCCGGTCGCCCGCATTCAGCCCCAGCGCGCGCAGAGACTCGGCCACCAGACACACCTGCCGGGCGGCCTCGGCCCAGCTCTGCGAATGCCATATCCCGTCATGTTTGGCCCACAGGAACGGCTTGTCGCCCTGCTCATCGGCGCGGTTCAGGAACAGCGCGACGAGATTGCTGGCCTTGTCGAAATCGGAAAGCTGCACTGTCTGAGGCCTCACCCACTATTCTGCAACACGGTCTAATCCTGTGGCGGCGCGTGGGCAAGCAGGGCTTATTCGCTGGCGGGCTGGCCTTCACTGCGCGGATCGGCAGCGCCATAGAGACGGCCATCGCGCGCTTCGACGGCATTGGCCTTGAGTGGCAGGCTGCGCGCCGAAATCTCGTTGTGGCCCAGCGTCTTGAGGGCAGGCACCATGGCCTCAAGCGCGCTGCCCTGCTCGACTGTGACCTGATTGCCGCCGGGGGCAAAGATTACCGGCAGGGCAATCGCCTCCTGCGCAGTCAATTTCCAATCGATCACGCCGATGATCGCTTTGGCCACCTGCGCCGGGATGGTCGCACCTCCCGCTGCGCCGATGGACATGCGCAATTTACCATCGGGCGCATAGACCAGGGTGGGAGCCATCGAACTGCGTGGGCGTTTGCCTGCCTCGATGCGGTTAGCCACCAGTTTGCCATCGCGGGTCGGCACCATGCTGAAATCGGTCAGTTCGTTGTTGAGGAAATAGCCATTGACCATCAGGCCCGAGCCAAAGCCGCTCTCGATGGTCGAGGTCAGGGAAACAGCGCGGCCGCGCCGGTCGATTACCGAAAAGTGTGATGTCGATGGCACATCGGGGGTCAAGGTATCCGCCTGCGCCAGAACCGCGCCCGGCGGGGTTCCGGCGGTAACACTTGCCATGCTCCGGTCTGGCGCGATCAGGGCAGAGCGCGCCGCCAGATAGGCGGGTGCGATCAGGCCAGCGGTGGGGACTGCGGCAAAATCCGGGTCGGCAAGATAGCGCTCGCGGTCGGCATAGGCGAGCCGCTGGGCCTCGGCGAACAGATGCCAGGCCACGGGCGAATCCTTGCCGAGCGCACCCATGTCAAAGCGTTCGATCATGCCCATAATGCCAAGCACCGTGGTCGCGCCTGAGCTGGGTGGACCCATGCCGCATAGCCGCCACGCACGGTACATCGCGCAGACCGGATCGCGCTGGCGGGCTTTGTAACCCGCCAGGTCGCCAGTTGCCATGGGCGCTGGGTTGCGCGGGGCAGTGCCCACCGCGCGGGCAATCGCTTC
>JANPPM010000045.1:0-3190 GCA_031428495.1 Novosphingobium sp. | reverse complement strand
TTTTCAAGGAATGCCAATGACCGCCCAGACCGCCTACGACGTAATTGCCATCGGCAATGCCATCGTCGACGTAATGGCGCCTTGCGAGGATGCGCTGATCGACCAGCTCGGCATGGCACGCGGCGGCATGAGCCTGATTGATACGCCGCGCGCGCGCGAACTCTATGATGCCATGGGCCCGGCACGCGAGATTTCCGGCGGATCAGCGGCGAATACGCTTGCGGGTTTGGCCGCGCTGGGGGCGCAGTGTGCCTTTATCGGTCAGGTTGCTGACGATCAATTGGGCGAGGTTTTTGCGCACGATATCCGCGCCGCAGGGATTACCTTTACGACGCCGCCGCGTGGTGACGAACCGCCCACCGCGCGCTGTCTGATCTTCGTTTCCCCCGATGGCCAGCGCACGATGAACACCTTCCTGGGCGCATCACAGTTCCTGCCTGCGACAGCGCTGGACATGGGGCTGATCGCGCAGGCGAAAATTCTCTATCTTGAAGGCTATCTCTGGGATCCCGAAGAGCCCCGCGCGGCGATGCGTGCGGCAATTGCCGCTGCCCGCTCCGCTGCCCGCAAGGTTGCTTTTACCCTGTCGGACAGTTTCGTCATCGAGCGTTTCGGTGACGATTTCCGGGCGCTGATCGATGCGGGCGAGATCGACATCCTGTTCGCCAATGAGAACGAGCTTGAAGCGCTCACTGGCAAGGCTGATTTTGAAGCTGGGCTGGCCACACTGGCAGGCAAGCTGCCGGTTCTGGTGGTGACGCGCGGTGCGCAGGGCGCGGTGGCATTGGCGGGTGGTGAGCGCGCCGAAGTGTCAGCCGAGCCGGTGGCCAAAGTGGTGGATACGACGGGTGCAGGCGATTTGTTTGCCGCCGGTTTCCTGTTCGGCCACGTTCGCGGCATGCCTCTGGCCGAATGCCTGCGGCTGGGCTCGATCTGCGCGGCGGAAGTTATCTCGCATTATGGCGCGCGGCCAGAAGCGGACCTGCGCGCCCTCGTCGAAGAAAAGCTCAGCTCGCCAGTCTGAGCCCTGGTTCCTCCCGGTCGGCAGGTTTAGGCTGATCGGGCCAGATGCCGCGCGTGTCATAGACCTGCTTTTCCGCGCGCTCGGCCAAGGGCACGACGCGGAAGATGTCGTGATCGACCAGCACGATCAGCACGTCGCACTCCTCCAGCGCAGTATCGATATCGATCAGTTTCGCGCCGGTATCGGTAAATTCCAGCGGCAATTCGCTGGCATAGGGCTCGACCACTTCGATGCGCGCGCCGAATTTGCGCGCCAAAGTCGCGGCGACCAGCCTTGCCGGGCTCTCGCGGAAATCGTCGATATTGGCTTTGAACGCGAGGCCAAGGCAGGCGACGCGAACGCCGGGATTGGCCTCGACCAGTGCTTCGGCCTTGCGGATCACGTGGTGGATCTTGCCGTCGTTGACACCCCTTGCGGTGCGGATCAGCGGCGTTTCCTCGGGCGCGCCATGGACAATGAACCACGGGTCGACCGCGATGCAATGCCCGCCGACGCCCGGTCCCGGTGACAGGATATTGACGCGCGGGTGGCGGTTGGCGAGGCGGATCACCTCCCAGACATCGAGACCCATCTTGTCCGAAACCATCGACAGTTCGTTGGCGAATGCGATGTTGACGTCGCGATAGGCGTTTTCGACCAGCTTGGTCATTTCCGCCGAGCGCGAATCGGTGACGACGCAGGTGCCCCGCACGAACAGTTTGTAGAATGCCAGCGCCTTGCGGGCGCAGCGCGGGGTGATGCCGCCGATCGAGCGGTCGTTGTTGGTCAGCTCTTCAAGGATTTTGCCTGGCAGCACGCGCTCGGGGCAATAGGCGATGGAAATGTCGGGCGTCTCGCGCGACAAGCCCCCCTGAAGGACATTGGGTACTTTAAGGTCAGGCCGCAGGCTGGCGATCATATCGCGCAGTTCCTCGGTAGTGCCGACCGGCGAAGTCGATTCGAGGATCACCATATCGCCCGCTTTCAGCACCGATGCGACCGAACGGCCGGCGGCAAGGACATAGGAAATGTCAGGCGCGTGGTTCTTGTCGAACGGCGTCGGCACTGCGATTACAAAGACATCGGCGGGGGCAATTTCAGTCGATGCCGAAAGCAGCCCGCGCGCGACCACGCCCTGGACCAGCCCGTCGAGATCGACTTCCTCGATGTGGATCTCGCCGCGGTTGATTGTCTCGACCACGCGGGACGAAATATCGACGCCAAGGACTTTGCAGCCCCCGCGTGCAATAATTGCCGCTGTTGGCAGGCCGATATAGCCGAGGCCGATTACACAAACGTCAGGCTTGGTGTCCGTTTTCACGTGCGAGCAGCTCCACAATCCGGCGTGCAGACTGCCCGTCCCCAAAGGGGTTGTGGGCGCGCACCATTTTTTCGTAAGCCGCCTTATCGTCGAGCAAGGTGAAAATTTCGGTAACGATATTCACAGCATCGGTGCCGACGAGCTTGGCAGTGCCTGCGGTCACACCCTCGGGCCGCTCGGTGGTCTCGCGCATCACCAGCACCGGCTTGCCGAGCGCGGGCGCCTCTTCCTGCACCCCGCCGCTGTCGGTGAGCATGATCTCGGAAATCCCGATCAACCGGGCAAAGCTGGGATAGTCGAGCGGCTCAATCACCGCGACATTGTCCAGGCCTGATAGTGCGGCGTCCATCACCCGGCGCACATTGGGATTGGGGTGAACTGGGAACACAATGCCCACATCATCGCGCGCGGCAATTTGCCGGATGGCCTCGGCAATCGTTTCCAGCCCACCGCCGAAATTCTCGCGCCGGTGGCTGGTGACACCGATGATCCGCTTGCCCGCAAAACGGCGTTCTACTTCCATCACGCCCGATGCCAGCGAAGGCTTTGCTCCGATTGCCTCCGTTACCCAGTGCAGCGCGTCGATCACAGTGTTGCCGGTGACATGCACGCGGGCCGGATCGACGTTTTCCGCGTGCAGCGCGGCTGCCGAAACCTCGGTGGGGGCGAAATGCAGGCTGGCCATGCTGCCGATGATCTTGCGGTTAATTTCTTCAGGCCACGGGTGATAGATATTGCCCGAACGCAGCCCCGCCTCGACATGATCGACCGGCAGCTTGCGGTAATAGGCGGCCAGCGCGCCGCACATGGCGGTTGCGGTATCACCCTGGACGATGACTCGGTCAGGCTTCACCTCGTCCATCACC
>JANPPM010000044.1:0-12812 GCA_031428495.1 Novosphingobium sp. | reverse complement strand
ACTCCGTTCGGGCGCGAAGAAGTTTATGTCGATCCTGTCGGCTGGCGGAAAGCGGATGTCGCGCAGTCGCGCGCCGGGAAACTGCGCCTGCGCGAGGGAAACGGCGCTGTCGATGTCGGCGGAGCTGCGCGTCGGTGGTTTTTGCGCAGCGGTTGGCGCGGCGCTTTCGGCTAAGTCGGGCGCGGCCATCAGTATGCCGGTGATCGCGCTAAACAGAAGTAGCACGGAGAACGTCACGCCCGCGCTGCGGTGCCAAAGGCGCAGTTTCACGCGTCCGGGTGCAGCTCTGCGGATCGCCAGTGACTTGAGTATTCTTCCGCGACGCGGCCACCAAAAGCCGAGACCGCTTGCGCCTAGTAAAGTCAGAGCGAGGCCATTGGTCAGGACCAGCGCTAGTCCGAACCGGCCATCCATCAGGCGGTAATGTAGCTGCAAAGCAGCCTCTAGCGGAAACCGCCAGATTGTTCCGGCGGCTAGTACATCTGCTGACACTGGATCAAGCGATAGGTAGCGGATGGACCCGGCTGCACCGCTCATTTCGGCAAAAACCGTGTCTTTTGACGATGGCGGCAGGAAAATCCTGCGCAGGCGATAGGCGGGGAAGCGTGCTTCTGCGCTGCTTGTCAGCGCGGAAACCGCCGCCTGTCGGAACTGTCCTGATGCCGACATCCCCGCCGGATCCAGCACTCTTGCGAGCGGCCCGCGAAATATCAGCGCTGCGCCGGTCAGTGCTTGAAGCAGCAGCAGCGGAGCAAAAGCCAGCGCCAGCCATCGATGCAGGGTAAGAAGGCTGGCTTTGCTCATAAAAAATGGAACATGCCGGGCTACCTGAGGAGGGAAAGAGGGTAGTCCGGCATGTTCGCGGGAGGGCTCAGAAAGAGAATCTTACCCGTCCCGTAATCGTCCGCGGTGCACCTGGCTGCACCCAGAACTGAGCGTAGGAACTGGCGTAATAGGTGACGTCGAACAGGTTGGTTACATCGAGGCTGACCTTGATGTTCTCGCTCGGCTCATAGCTGGCAAGCACGCGGGCCAGTGTATAGCTGGGGAGGTAGAACTGCGTTGCCGTCTCACCAAGCCGGTCGCTGACATAGTTGATCCCTGCACCGATCGTCATCTTGCCCGTACTTCCCAGATCGAAGCGCTTTGTGACCAGCAGGTTGAAAGCGTTCTTCGGGATGTTGATCAAGGGATCACCCGGGGTGATCAAAGCTGCGAAGTTGGGATCAAGCGACGCGCTGGTCCAGCGTGCATTGGTATAGGCATAGGTCGCCAGAACATCGATATCGCCCGGCAGTTTGGCAGTTATGTCCGCCTCGAAGCCGTCGCTCTTGGCCTTGCCGCCGGCGATGCTGAAGCCGCCGTTGATCGGATCGGATGTCAGGATGTTGGTCTTTTCCATCGTGTAGGCAGCGAGTGTTGCACTGATCCCGCCGCCCTGTGAGGTATAACGAAGGCCGCCTTCAAACGACTTGCTGGTTTCGGGCAGGAAGGGGCTGTTGGCAAAATTGGTGCCGCTATTGGGGCGGAAGCCGGTGCCGTAACCGCCATAGATGCTCAGCGTATCGGTCAGCTCAAAGAGGATGCCGGCAGTTGGGCTGAACCGCGTCTTGGTTACCTTGGTAACCAGGTTGCCGAGGCCCCGGTTGGTGATGTTCTGGTTGAAGTGATCGTAACGCCCACCAAAACGCACTTTCAGCCGGTCAGAAATGTCCACCTGGTCCTGGAAATAGAAGCCATAGGCGGTCTGGATTTCCAGGGTGTTGGTGATGGTGGCGTTCGGTACGGGCTGCTGGCCGTAAACCGGGCTAAAGATGTTGATGGCGTTATTGGCCGCAGTGATTGCTGCGCCCGTAGTGTAGTTGGGCGCGCGGTAGCGCTGCTGGAACAGGTCGATATCGAATTTGTCCCAGTCCCCGCCGATCAGAACGTGGTGTACCAGCGAGCCCGTATTAATCTTACCCGAAACTTCGCCCCTGAAAACCATATTGGTCGTGCTGTAATCGCGGAAGCGGCGCTGGCGAACAAGGTTTGTACCGTCGTTGTCAACGATCTGGCGGCTAAGTGCCAGTTCCGGGTCGCTCGAAAAACCTTCAAAACTGGTGTCGCGATAGCCGAAACCGCCAATCAGCACCCAGTCATTGCCGCCAAGTTCCTGTTGCACTTGCAACTGATGGCCCCAGACCTTCACCTTGGTGGGTCCGTCGCCTGGTTCACCAAGGAAGCGGCTGCGCGGGATCAGGCCCAGCTGACCATTAATCGCGATAACGCCCCGTTCGAAGGGTACCTTCTGGTCGATCACTTCCATCTCGTAAGTGATCGTGGTGTTGTCAGTGGGCTTGATCAGGATCGACGGCGAAGCCACCAGTTTCTGAGTGTGGATAAAGTCGCGAAAACTGTCGCCTTCTTCGTAAGCGCCGTTGACCCGGATCGCCACCTTTTCGCTCACGGCCACATTGAGATCGGCCTCGCCGCGATAGGTATTGAAGCTGCCGGCTGAGAGGCTCACGCTGCCGAAGGTGTCGCGCGTGTCGGCCTTTTTGGTGATGAGGTTGACTGTGCCGCCGGGCTCACCGCGGCCAAACACTGCGCCGTTCGGACCCTTGAGAACTTCGATTCGCTCAATGTTTGACGAATCGCGCGGGCCGCCATAGCCGCGTCCGCCATTGAAGCCGTTGACCAGGAAGCCGCTCGGAAAATTCTCATCACCGGCAAAGCCGCGAACCGCGAAAGCATCCCACAAGCCGCCGAAATTGTTCTGCCGTGAAACGCCACTGGCAAGGTCAAGCGCAGCATCTAGCCGGGTAATGTTCAACGTGCTCAGCCGTTCGCTGTCGATTATTTGGATGCTCTGCGGAATTTCCTTAATCGGGACATCGCCGCGATATTGCTGCCGCTGACCGGTGATAACGATTGCATCGTCAGTGGCCGCCTCATCGGCCGCAGCGGCCTGGGCCCAGACAGTGCCGGGCAGCGCCGATAGCGCGACGCCCGCGATCAGGATCGAACGGATTGCAGATTTCTTGATCATCGCTTTTAAACCCCTGAATTGAGTAGTTCCGCGTCCTGCAAAAGCTTCGAGGTTATTGTGGAGGCAGAACCTGGCGGGAGAAAAGTCCCAACCGTGTGCCGCCAGCCCTCGTTTTGTTGCTTTCAACCTATGTAGCGGCAGAGGAATGTTGCGTTGAAGGGTGGGGGGTGGGCGGTCGATAATTGTGAAATTTTGATGACAACCGCGATTTATGCCGCTGTTTCCCGAGGCGACTGCAAGGGGCAAGAAAAAAGGGCCGGACAACACGGTCCGGCCCTTTGCTAGGTGGCCCGATTGGTGACGGGCTGGAGGAGTCGTCAAAGGTATTTAAGCCACCAGATGTCTTTGCGGCGCTGCTTAAGCTGAGCGAACCAGCGGGTAGGGAAATAAAGTGGCAGGATGAGTATCGCGACCCAAATCCACAGCGTTGAAACATTATCGACGCCGAACACCGTTCCCTTGGTCGGGCCATAAATAGCCAGTGCGATATTGTAGAGAGTCTTCAGCACGTACAGGTGGAAGATGTAGAAGAACATCGGCGCACCGCCCAGAAGTGCGAGATGCGGGATCAGCTTGTGGTCCTCATTGGCTTCGAACAGCGCAAGCAGCAGGCAGCCGACGCCGATTGTGGGCATTAGAAACAACAGCGAAGGTGGATATTTCGTCAGCGCCAGAAAGCTCATCACCGTGCGCAGCGGCGTCTCTGCTTCGAACCAAGGCTTGTCGCCATAGAAATTTAGGTAGCGGATCACTACGAAGCCGACGATTAATGCCAGCCCCAGCTTTACCATCCGCTTGATGCGCGGCGCCGGATCGCTGCCCTTTGCGAACCAGGGGCCGCAGGCATAGCCCAGCAGGATAACACCGATCCACGGCAGCAACGGATAGGTCGTCTTGGCGGCAAAACCCGGGACGATATCGATCAGCGCGCGCTGGTGGAATACGGCCCAAAGTGGATACCACGGCGATTCAGCGGTCAGCTGGATTGGGTCGAGCAGATTGTGCAGGCATACAATGGCGAGGCCGAGCGCGAACTGTGCAGGCCGCGGTAGATAGATCAATACCGATAGCGCGAGCATGCTGAAGCCGATTGCCCAGATTACCTGCAGCCAGATAATCGGCGGCGGGAATACCAGCGCCTGCGTTTGCCAGGCGAACAAGACTACCGTCAGTTCAAGGAATATGAGGAAGGCCCCGCGTTTGGCCAAAAAGGCTGAAACTTCGCGCTTGGTGTGTGACTGGCCGTAGAGCCATGCCGAAAGGCCAGTCAGCGCAACGAAAGTCGGTGCGCAGAAGGTCGAGAGCAGGCGGGTGAAGAACAGCGCCGGATCGGTCGTGTTGGCATCCACCGGATCGGACACCGTCACATAAAGAAACCAGGTCTCGCGGACGTGATCGACCAGCATGAACAGCATAACGAGGCCGCGCAGGGCATCGATTGCCAGCAGCCGGGTTCGGGCCACCGCCTTGTCCTTGGTGACCATCGATGCAGCAGCAATGCCGCCGGGCGGGATGGTTTCAGCTAGGCTCGTCATTATTCGATCCCCTCGCGTCTTGATTGAAATCATGGCCAGTCAGGGCGGCGTCTTAGCTTTCACCTGGCTGGAAAAGATCTTTGTAGAAGCCGGTTGTCTTGACCGTCACGGTGACAGGCGTCTCGCCCTTGTTCCGCCAGTACCAGCCGTGTGTGCCTTCGAACGGTGCGGTGAAGGTGCCGCGAGCTTCGGTCAGCTGCTTTTCTTCCCAATAGCTGGTGAACTCACCTTCAGCCGGGTTGGGCTTCTCGCCATGCATATCGACTTTCACCGGCCCGCCTGTGCTGGTCCAGCTGAAGACGAAATTGTCGCCCGCCTGCATATGCGCCTTAACTTCCTGGCCGCTGTGCGGGGCGAGGGTGATGGTGAGTGTATCCTCGCGCAGGGCGGGGGCCTTGGCGATTGTCGCCTTCGACGGTGCGGTGAGGGTCGCAGGCGCGGTTACGGTCTCAGCTGCATCAGCGTCCGCAGTCGCGGACATTGCGGTCAGTCCCAGCGCCTCGCCGACACCAGTCGGGTCAATCCCCGCCTCGGCTGGCAGCACGAACAGGGTGAGCACAGTGCCTGCAATCAGGGCTGCCGCAGCGCTTGCCTTGGCCAGCGTGCGCAGGGGCGTATGCAGGGTGGTGATCTCTCTCGTCATGGTCAGGCCCCTTGCGTGTAATAACCGCCGAGCTGATAGCCGATCAGCACAAAGCCGACGGCCATCAGCGCAGTGTTGGCGACAAGGGCAGTGCGCTTGAAGCTGTCGCTCAGCCGCCAGATATTCATCAGAAGGAGGATCAAGCCGAGCGCCAGGAATTGCCCGATCTCGACCCCGACGTTGAAGCTGATCAGGTTGGGGATCATGCCGTCTTTTGACATCGTCAGTTCCTGCAGCTTGGTCGCCAGGCCAAATCCGTGGAAGAAGCCGAAGATCAGCACCGCCGCTTTCTGGTTGGGGGTGAAGCCCAGCAGGGTCTTGAACGCACCCATGTTATCGAGCGCCTTGTACACCACCGACAGGCCGATGATCGCGTCGATGATATAGGGATTGGCGCGGGTGTCGGTAATGACGCCGAGCAACAGCGTCGTGCTGTGCCCGATGGCGAAAAGCGTAACGTAGGCCGCAACGTCTTTAAGCCGGAAGAGGAAGAAAATTACGCCGACAAGGAACAGCAGGTGATCGTAGCCGGTCACCATGTGCTTGGCGCCGAGGTAAATATACGGGATGATGTTGACCCCGGCGCTGCCCTCGATGAAAGCCTTGTCTTCCTCACCGACCCCGTGGGCAAAAGCCGTACCGCCACCAGCGAGTGCGAGGTAACCCAGCAAGAGCGCGGGGACCAGCCAGCGCTCGGCCAAGGCGCGAATGTGGCCAGTGCGGCTGCAAGGCGAAGCAGTCAGCACGTCGTGCTTAGCTCAGCGAACGGTGAAATTGACAAAGGTGCGGGCGCGGTTGGCGGTGTTGACCAGTGCAACCGTCACCTGTGCGCCGGGCGGAACCCGCAAGCCGCGCGCGTCGAAGCGGTTGCCCGGCCCAGGAACCAGAGGCGTATCGGTCTTCCGGCCGCGAGCCATTACGGTCAGTTTCCCGGTCATACCCGATGCCGCAAGTGGCTCATCTTCTTCAGTGGCATAGACCGAGACGCCGCCCGGCCCCCGGACGAGTTCGACGACAACTTCACCCGACATGGCGACCATGCCGCCGTGCTGCGGGCGCATGCTGCCATGGGCGAGCGCAACCGAACCGCACGAGAGTGCCAGTGCAGCCAGAGCGATCTTGAACGGGGATGCGGCAGTCATATTTTTCTCTCCTGACAGGAATACCGGAATGTGAGCGCTCATTCCGGCAGATGCGGGAGCGTAAAGCTCAGCGTTGCGCGATATTCGATGCGGTCATATTTCGTCGGCTGGTCTGAGGGACCAAACAGGATGGCGCCGATCACATTATGCCCTTGGTTGCGAACGTTGATGGTCACGGTGCCGTCGGCTGCTGTCTTGGCGGGGGTTTGGTCTGGATCGCCGACAAAATCATGGAACACGGCGGCATCCGCTACTGGCTTGCCCCGGTAAAGCACCCGCAGCTTGATCGGATCGCCGATCTTTTGCGGAATTGCGTCCTCTACCGGCATGATCTGCAGGGTCTGGTCGGGGAAGGCGGGCAGGCCCTTGGCCGAAGCACCTTCGAGATGCACCGCGTATTTCATCGTGCGTTCGGCGAAAATGGCGGTGGGCACTTCATCGCGCCCCTTCTTGTGCCATTCACCGTCGGGCGTCTTGGTCCACATGCCGTAGTCCATCCATGCGGTGGCTGCTGTGATCGGCGCTTCGCTGTCGACCACTACGACCGGCCCCGCTGCACGCAGCGTGGTAGGCACCTTTTGCCACTGAGCGTCGTATCCTGCCGGATCCTTGACCAGCGGCAGGCGCTTGACGATGTCGAGATCGTCGGCGCCTACGCCGTAAATCAGCGCAAGCTGGGTGCCGCGTTCGGCGAACCAGATGGCGTGTGCCTGTGCTGTGGTGGCGGATACGAGCGAAGCGATCCCCCCGGCGGCAGTAAGGCTGGCAGCGAACAGTCGGGAAATCGTTTTCATCGTCAGAGGCTCCTCATCGCGATTTGATGGAGCCTAGGCCATGCAGACAACCGATCCTTTCGAATTGATCGGTAGTTGCAGCAGCATTCGTGCGCTGGTGCGGATTTCTCGGCATGAATCGAAAGCTGATCGAGGCGCGCGGCTGAGCTCTAGTAATCTGCGACCTTGCCCCAGGATGAGTCGCGAAAGCGGTCCGGGTGATAGGGGCGCGGATCGACAATCGGGGTTACGCCGGAAACAATATCGGCAATCATATGGCCAGCACCGGGGCCAATGCCGAAGCCGTGACCGCTGAAACCAGCGGCAAGAACCAGACCGGGCAGCTCGCCGATCTCGCCGATTCCCGGAACCCCGTCAGGCGTGCTGTCGACATAGCCTGCCCAAGACCCCGTAACCGCGCGATCCTTCAAGGCCGGAATGAGATCCAGCGCGCGCTGATGGGTCTTTCGGACCGTCCCTTGGTCTGGCGCTGGATCAAGAATGCGCATTGCCTCCATGGGGGTCGGCTTATCGAGCGCCCAGTGGGATAATCCCTCACGGCCCGACCACAGGCTCGCTGGCGAACCCGGCGCAAGTTTGCGCCAGCGCCGCAGGAACATCGGGAGAAATTGCGGCGAAAAGCGCAGGAATTGTGGCGTCGGATCAACGCGGCCACTGCCACTGATCGAAAGCGTGTGCCCACCATCGGCCCGGCGGGTCATCGAAACCTGTGGGGTGTAAAGGGCGTCAGGAACCACGCCTGCTCCGCCAGCTATGGCAAGAACCGTCTGGCGGATGGTCGCTTGCGGAAATCGGATGCCGTACTGATGGCAAAAGGACGATGCCCAGGCCCCCCCGGCCAATACGGCAATCTTGGTGCGGATAGCGCCTTGCTCGGTCACAACCGAGGAGAGCCGTCCGCCCTCAGTTTCGATCCCGCGCGCAGCACAGCCTTGGTGAACGGTCCCGCCCAGCCGCATGATTGCGCGCGCCACCGCAGGGGCTGCCAGCGAGGGATGCGCTGTGCCGTCGGTCGGTGAATAGACGCCGCCTTTCCACGCCCTGCCGGTCGCCTGGCCGTGTTGTGCCGCTTGGGCGGAGGTCAATGTCCATGTGTCCACACCTACACCGCGGGCGAACTCTCCCCATTTAGCCCAGCCCGCCAGTTCTTCCTCGTCATCGCTTAAATACAGCAGCCCGCAACGCCGAAAGCCGGTGTCCTCGCCCGTGTCCGCCGCAAACTGTTCCCACAGATCCAGCGCCTTCGTCGCCATGGGCAGCTCGCGCGCGTCGCGGTTCTGTTGACGGCACCAGCCCCAGTTGCGGCTTGATTGCTCCGCGCCAATCAGCCCCTTTTCGACGAGAGCGACTTTCATGCCGCGCTTGGCGAGGAAATAGGCGGTGAAGGTGCCGATAATCCCGCCGCCGATGACTATTGCATCTGCGTCTGATGGCAGCAGTGGCGTTGTTTCCACCGAAGTCAGGGGGGCGGGCATGGCAAAAAGCTCCAGTCGTCCGGGTAAGTTACTGAGCCCCGCCGCGCGGAATCGCGGCGATTGCATCAACTTCCACCAGATACCCGTAGTGCAGCTCAGGGACTGGTACGACTGTGCGGGCAGGACGAGCATCGGGTATCATGTCCGCATAGACGCGGTTGAAAACCGGCCAGTTGCTGACGCCGACGATATAGGCAGTGACGCGGCACAAGTCGGCAGGTTTGCCTCCAGCAGCCTCCAGGATTGCCAACATGTTGGCAATCGCGAGCCGTGCCTGTGCCTCGAAGCCATCATCAGCAAGCGCGCGCCCGTCGGCGTGGATCGGCAGCTGACCGGAAATGTAGAGAGTGTCTCCTGATCGCATACCTTGCGAATAGTGTCCGGCAGGAGCCGGCGCGGCATCGGTGACAATCGGTTCCATATCGCTGTTCATCACCAACCTCCGAAGCGTGCCCATTCGGCCTCGACATGATCCGAAGCGCCCTGAACGACGTGATAGCTGTGATGCTGCGCCGCAGTAGAGCAGGCATGATTAGGAAGAATCCGCACGCGGTCACCAATCTTGAGGTCCGGGAGCGTGGCTCCCGATCCTGTGCGAACCGCGATAATCCCATGCTCCTGATTGGCATCGGCCAAGATGATGTCTGGCAGCAGCGTACCGCTGGCATCACAGACCAGGCCGTAGCCTTGATTGACATCCTGTCTTGCCGTTCCCCGATCCTGCGACATGGCCATCCAGCCCGCGTCGATCAGAATCCAGCCCTTTTCGCGTTGGTGCCCGATTACCGTGGCCAGCACTGAAAGGGCAATATCGCTCACCTGACAAATCCCGATGCCCGCCATGACGAGATCGAAAAATACGAAGACCCCCGCGCGCACCTCGGTCACACCGGTCAGATCAGCGGCGTGATGCGCGGTTGGCGTCGAACCGACGCTGACGACCGGGCAGGGCAGGTTGGCATGACGCAAGATTAAGGCCGCGTCGACTACGCCGCGGCGCTCTTCCTCGGCGCATTGCCGGAAGGCATCGGCGCCGCGTGCGGTGTAGCTGCCACCGGCATGGGTCAGGACGCCGCGCAATTCGCCGCCCTGAGTCAGCGCCTCGCCGATTTCGACCAGCCGCGTTGCATCGGTCGGCAAGACCCCGGCACGGTGGCCGTCGCAATCGATTTCGATAAATGCCGGAATAGCCTCGCCAATTTCGCGCGATGCAGCGGCGACAGCCTGTGCCTGCTCAACCGTGTCGAGCACAACGGCGAGGTCAACGCCTTGTTTGCGTAACTCTATGACCTTGGCCAGCTTGGCGGGCGCGATACCGACGGCATAGATTATGTCCCGCACACCGGCGGCAGCAAAGTTCTCGGCTTCCTTGAGCGTAGAGACCGTCGCGGGGCCTTGCGGTGAATTCATCACTCGGCGCGCCACCTCGACCGATTTTCCGGTTTTGAGATGAGGGCGCAAGGTCACATCGAACGGAGCCAGCCTGCTGCGTAGCCGGGCAATGTTGCGGTCCATCCGTTCGGCGTCGAGAATGAGGCAGGGCGTCTCAAGATCGCCCAGTCGCGTGGTCGCACTCATGCTGGAAAATATCCCAGTACGGCCTTGGTCTCGAGGTATTCCTCAAGGCCAAAGACACCGTATTCGCGCCCGTTCCCGGAGCGTTTGTAGCCGCCAAAGGCGGCGTGTCCGTCCCAGGCCGGGTGATTGATATGGACTTGCCCCGCACGAACCCCCGCCGCGAATTTGCGCGCACGCTCGATGTCACGCGATTGCACATGTGCGCCCAGCCCGTAGATCGTGTCATTGGCGATCTCGAGCGCTTCCTCCTCGCTGTCATAGGGTATCAGGCATAAGACAGGCCCGAATATCTCATCCTGGGCGACGCGCATTTCCGTGCGCACATCAGAGAAGATGGTGGGCCGGGCGTAGTATCCTTGTGCGATACCATCAGGCCGCCCCGGACCTCCGCAGACCAGCCTTGCGCCCTCGGCAATCCCGACTTCGATCATTTCCTGAACGCGGTTGAACTGGGCCAGATTTGCAACCGGACCCAGAGCCGTGTCGGGCGAGAGTGGATCACCCACCGCAAGCTCGGCGGCGGCACTTGTGGCGAGCCGTTCGACTTCGGCGAGCCGCTTGGCGGGTATCAGCATGCGCGTCGGTGCGCTGCAGGACTGCCCGACATTGCGAAATGCGGCCGCAACACCCAGCGGCACTACGCGCTCAAAATCTGCGTCTTCGAGCAGGATGTTGGGTGACTTGCCACCCAGTTCCTGCGTCACCCGCTTCACTGTTGCCGCCGCTGCCACCGCCACCTCGATGCCCGCGCGCGTTGATCCGGTAATCGACATCATATCGACGTCAGGGTGGCTGGAGAGTGCTGCGCCGACTTCTGGTCCGGTTCCGCTGACCAGATTGAAGACGCCCGCTGGTGTCCCGGCATCATGGATGATCTGGGTCAACAACTGAGCGCTGAACGGAGACAGCTCGCTGGGCTTCATGACGATGGTGCAGCCTGCCGCTAGCGCGGGGGCAACCTTGGCGGTGACCTGATAAGCCGGCCAATTCCATGGGGTTATTAGTCCGCACACGCCGATTGCTTCCTTGATTATCGCGGTCGTGCCCTGACGTGTGATAAACGGGTAACTGCCCAGCACCTCAATCGCCGCGCGAAAATGGGCGATCGCAAAAGGCACCTGTGATCCACGTGAAAAGCTGATTGCCGATCCCATCTCATGGGTGATCGTCTGCGCCAGTTCTTCGGAACGCTCCTCCATCAGCGCCAGTATCCGCTTGAGCAGGTCAATCCTGTCGGCTGTGGTGGTTGCGGAATAGGAGGGAAATGCGCCGCGGGCTGCAGCGACGGCACGATTTACGTCATCGGTGCCGGCCGCAACGACGCTGCCGATCACCAGCTCGCTCACCGGGCTTGTAACGGGGATAGCGCGCCCCGGAACCGCTGGCAAAATCCAGTCGCCACCGATGTATATCCGGTCGAGAGTCTGGGTCTTCATTTGTCAGCCCTTCAGCGAGAGACCTGTATCAACCGCGTGGCAATGTGGGGCGAGAAATACCATCGGTGCGCCACCACCTGCAAGATTGATCGGACCGTCATAATATGACATTGCATGCATACTGCAATTAATGAATTCTACATTTTTCATTAAGGTTAAACCTAATGATCTCCAGTGACGATCTCACCTTTTTTCAGGTGGTCGCCCGTTCAGCCACTCTTGCGGAGGCGGCCCGTAAGCTCAATGTCACCCCGCCTGCCGTCACCCAGCGGCTACGCGCGCTAGAGGGGCGGATCGGCGTTACGCTTATGGAGCGGACCTCGCGAAGCCTCAGCCTGACGGATGAAGGGGCACTGGTATTCTCCGAAGGAGCGAACATTCTCGGATCTATTGGCGACCTTTCCGAACAGCTCCTCAGCCGGACGAGGCAGGTAAAAGGTCATTTGCGCATCGCCGCTCCGCATGGCTTCGGGCGGCGATATGTAGCACCGGTAACGCGCGCTTTCGTGGAAAAGCACCCTGCCGTTACGCTCACACTTGAATTGTCCGATAATCCCATCCGGCTGCTGTCAGAGAGCTGGGACATCGTGGTGCACATCGGCCTGTTGAACGAGAGTGATCGCCTAGTCACCACGCTAGCACCCAATCGCCGCATCCTGTGCGCAGCGCCCGACTATCTCGAACGCCACAGTCGCATCGAAAGCCCTTCCGACCTCGTCAAGCATCGCTGCCTTGCGCTGCGGGAAAATGAAGAGGACGTCACGCTCTGGCGCTTCATCCACGCCAGCCTTGGCGCTGCGACGGTAAGGGTCCAGCCCAGCATGGCCAGCAACGACGGGGCTGTTATTCTGGAATGGGCCTTGGCCGGACTGGGTGTAATGGTTCGCAGCGAATGGGATGTGGCCGATGATCTAGCGGCGGGCCATTTGCAAGAAGTGCTACCGAAATGGTCGCCAAATGTCGCGGACGTAGTAGCGCTGCTTCATAGTCGACACGGACGAAGCAGCCGAACTGCGGCATTTTTGGATATGCTTCGCACGTCTCTCATTCCTGCCCCCTGGCGGGTTGGACCATCATAGCCTCAGGACTCGCTAAATCGCTTCCTTAAGGGTTGAATGGTTGATTCAAGGGCGGCGCAAGGATGCGCTGCCATGGGTGATCCGCAATGGCTTGCGCTG
>JANPPM010000043.1:0-15654 GCA_031428495.1 Novosphingobium sp. | reverse complement strand
TTACGCGGGCAACGCCATCGCCACGGTCGAAAGCTCGGATGCCAAGCTGGTGATCACTGTGCGCGGCACTGCCTTCGCCAAAGCAGAGCCCAGCGGCGGTTCGGCTTCGGTAGAGGCCGTTTCAGGCGCAGGCGATGCCGGAATTTCCTCCTTCGCCGGAGCAGAAATCGCCAAACTCGAACGCCCCGAACTGACCAGCGCCAAGATCATCGTTTCGGGCGGCCGCGCGCTGAAAGATGCCGCGACCTTCGAACAGGTCATCTTCCCGCTCGCTGACAAGCTGGGTGCTGCCGTTGGTGCCAGCCGCGCCGCAGTTGATGCAGGCTATGTCCCCAACGACTATCAGGTAGGCCAGACCGGCAAGATCGTTGCCCCGGAGGTCTATATCGCCGTCGGCATTTCCGGCGCGATCCAGCATCTTGCGGGCATGAAGGATTCCAAGGTGATTATCGCGATCAACAAGGACGAGGACGCCCCGATCTTTCAGGTGGCGGATATCGGACTGGTAGGCGATCTGTTCAATCTTGTGCCGGAGCTTACGGGCAAGCTTTGACCCCGACTTAACTGGCCTCCGCCGCCGCTCGCGCGGCCATGATCTCCTCGATCTGGCTGCGCGAATCGGTGGCCGCTGAACCGCCGTCGATTGACAGCACCTGCGCTGAAATCTGTGAGGCGCGGTCGCTGGCAAGGAACAGCGCAGCTTCGGCAATATCGCGCGGGCTTCCCTGCCGTTTCAGCGGTTGCCAGGCCATGCGCGTATCGCGGATTGCATCGCCGATGCGCGCCGCTTTGGCCTCATCCATCCCCGGCGTGTGGGCATAGGCGCCCATTTCGGTCGGAATGTTGCCCGGGCAGATGCAATTTACCCGCACCAGATGTTCGCCCAGCTCGCTTGCGGCGCTCTGGCTGAAATTGATCACGGCGGCTTTGGACGCGCGGTAGGAAAAGAAGCCGAAGCCGGGGCGCACGCCGCTGATCGACGAGACGTTGATCACCGATCCGCCGCCGTGCTGCGCCATGTGGCGCGCGGCGATCTGCGTGCCGAGCATCACGCCTTTGACGTTCACCGCCATGATCCGCTCGAAGCCCTCGAAATCGGCATTGAGCAAGCGCCCGAAACTGTTGTCGGTCAGCCCGGCATTGTTGACCATGGCATGCAGCCCGCCAAACTGGCGCACCGCAAAATCCGCCAGCGCTTCCATATCCTTGCGGTTCGAGACATCGCAGCGGCGATAACGCGCTGACTGGCCCAGCCGTACCGCCAAGGCATCACCCTCTTCATCGCGCAGATCGGCGATTACAACCTTCGCACCTTCGGCCACAAATAGTTCGGCCATTGCCGCGCCCAGCCCGCGCGCAGCGCCGGTTATCACGGCTACCTTGCCTGCCAGTTCATTTGCCATATCACTCTCCCGCTGGATCAACGTCTAGGTTGCGCTGTCGGGTCAAGCAATGCCATGCTCACCCCGGGAGAATGTCATGAAGAAACGTATGTTGGGTCAGGGACTCGAAGTCTCGGCCCTCGGCCTCGGCTGTATGAGCATGAGTGGTGCCTACGGCCCGGTCCTGAACGAGGCTGATGCCACAGCCTTGCTGCGCGGCGCCTTTGACCGGGGGGTTACCTTCTTCGACACCGCCGAGATTTACGGGCCGCACCTCAATGAGACGCAGCTGGGCGTGGGCCTTGCGGGCATTCGCGCGCAAGTTGTCATCGCCAGTAAGTTCGGGTTCCGGTTTGAGGCAGATGGCAAACAGGGGAAGGGCTTCGACAGCCGCCCCGAGCGCATCCGGGAAATGGTCGATGCGTCGCTCGGGCGGCTCAAAACCGATTATATTGACCTGCTCTATCAGCACCGGCTCGATCCTGCGGTGCCGGTTGAAGATGTCGCGGGCACCGTCGGCGAACTGATTGCGGCCGGCAAGGTGCGTCATTTCGGCATGTCCGAAGCCGATGCGGCCTCGATCCGCCGCGCCCATGCAGTGACGCCCGTGACTGCGCTGCAAAGCGAGTATTCGCTGTGGACGCGCGATGTCGAGGCGGAAATCCTGCCAACCCTGCGCGAGCTTGGCATCGGCTTCGTGCCGTTCAGCCCGCTGGGGCGCGGGTTCCTGACCGGCGAGGTCAAGCCCGATTCGCTGCCTGACAATGACTGGCGCTCCAAGATGTCGCGGTTCAAGGGCGATGCTGCGCTGGCCAATCTTGCGCTGGTCGATGCACTGGCAAGGCTGGCCGCAGAAAAGAGCTACACCCCGGCCCAGCTGGCGATTGCCTGGGTGCTGCATCAGGGCGCGGACTTTGCGCCGATCCCCGGCACGCGCAAGCTGTCGCGGCTGGAGGAGAATGTCGCCGCGACTGAAATCGTTCTGACAGGTGATGATCTTGCGGCGATTGCCGCTGCCTTTCCGGCGGAGGCCGTGATTGGCGGGCGTTACTGGGAATGAGCGCTGAAATGCCCGAAACGGTGCTTGCCGCAATTGAAGCGCGCGCCCGCCGCGTCGAGACGCCGTGCGGCGATGGCACGATGGTCTGGCGCATCTGGGGCGAAGGCCCGCCGCTGGTGCTCGGGCACGGCGGGCAGGGCGCATGGTCGCACTGGATCCGCAATATCGACGTGCTGGCGGATCATTACACGGTGATCGCCGCCGATCTGCCGGGACACGGCGATAGCGCCATGCCTGAAGTGGTCGATCACGATACGATTTTGGCAGTGCTGGCCCGGGGAATTCGCGACATTATCGGTGAAGGCCAGCAGGCTACGATGGTCGGCTTTTCCTTCGGCGGGGCAGCGTTCACGCATTTCGCGGTGCGCTATCCGCAGCTGGTCCGCCGCGTCATCATGGTTGGCACTGGCGGGCTGGATACGCCGCATGGGCCGATCAATCTGGGCCGGTTGAGCGGACTGGAAGGTGATGCACGGCGCACAATGATGAAGTCCAACCTGTTGGGCCTGATGCTGCGCCATCCCGATACGGTGGATGACATGGCGATGCACTTGCTGGTGGCAAACGGCAAAGCGGCGCGGCTGCCGGTGGTCGACCTGGTAATCCCCGACAAGGTGCTGAAAGTGCTGGGCGATCTGACAGTGCCGCTCGATGCGATCTGGGGCGAGCTGGACTGCCCGCACCCCGATCCGGCTCTGCAGGAGGCCGTGCTGCGGCGCTTTCAGCCCGATATGGACTTCCGCGTTATTGCAGACGCGGGGCACTGGGCGATGTATGAACGGCCCGAAGCATTCAATGCAGCGCTGTTCGCCATGCTTGATGAGCCGCTGCGTGTGATGGAGCCTGCGCTATGATCACCTTCATCAATGCCCGCGTGTTCGATGGCACCGCGATGCTCGCGGGCACGCGCACGGTCACGCTCGATGGCAACCGTATAGCTTCGGTCAGCGAGGGGCCGGGCGGTTCCGGTGCCATCGATCTGGGCGGCATGACCCTGATGCCCGGCCTGATTACCTGTCACTTCCACCCGGATTTTTACAAATTCACACTGGCGCAGGGGCTGGCGGGCGATCCTCTGGGCAAGGAACTGCCGCCGGGTGTGCTGATGGCGATTGGCGTGCGCAATTGCGGCGTGCTGCTCGAAAGCGGCTTCACTGGCTATGTCGGCGCGACCAGCGCGCATGACATCGACGCGCAATTGAAGATTGCGATTGCCGAGGGCATCATACCCGGCCCGCGCATCCGTGCCTGTTCGGCGCACCTTGGCACCACCGGCAACCTCAACGATTCCAAAAAATGGTGGCGGCAGATGACCACGCCGGGCGCTGATGTTTTTGTCGATGGCGCCGATGACATGCGCAAGATGACCCGCGAATTCATCCGGCGCGGGGCGGAGACGATCAAGATTTTCGCCAGTGCGGGGCACGGCTTCCCCGGCCCGGTGCCGCGCAATATGGACCGTGACGAGATCGAGGCCGTGGTGAATGCAGCGCACACCAGAGGCGCTATGGTGCGCGCGCACTGCACCACGCGCGACATGATCCGCGAATGCGTCGAACTGGGCGTCGACATCATTGATCATGGCGACGAGGTTGATGATGAAATTATCGCCATGATGGCGGAGCGCGGCACCTTCTGGGTGCCCAGCCTGATCTATCCCAAGTGCCTGATTGAACTGGGCTGGGACGATGGCACGATGCAGCGCCAGCTTGAGCATGTCCGCGAAATGCTTCCCAAAGCGCAGAAAGCCGGGGTGCGGCTGCTGATCGGTGACGATTACAGCGGCGTGTTCCGCGATGTCATGGCCGACGATCCGCTGGATCACCAGATCGGCAATTATGGCCGGGAATTTGCCTATTACGGCGGGGTTGCGGGGCTTTCATCTGCCGAGGTGCTGGCTTGGGGCACCAAACACGCCGGTGAGGCACTGATGGGCGTTTCAGGCCAGCTGGGCGTGATCGCGCCCGGCGCGCTCGCCGATCTGATCGTGATCGACGGCGATCCGCTCGCTGACCTTTCCCTGCTGGCAAGGCCGCAGCAGGCGCTTAAGGCAGTAATACGCGACGGCGAAATGGTGATCGACCGCCTGCCGCCGCAATCCAGGAGAATAGCAGCATGATCCCCGCAATGCGCAACCGAAATTACATGCAGCTGTGCTGGGTGGTGCCCGATCTTGAGGCGTCGATAGAGCACTGGGTGCGGACAACCGGTGCCGGGCCATTCTTTGTGTTTGAGGAACTGCATTTCGACGACGGGATTTATCGCGGCGCGCCCGCCGACATCCAGCCGTGCCGCGCTGCCATCGGACAGCTTGGCGATATGCAGATCGAACTGGTCAGGCCGACAGACGACGGCCCGGGCATCTGGACTGACGTAGTACCTAAAGGAAAACTCGGGCTGCATCATGCCGGACTCTATTGCGACGACTACGGGGCTGAGCGCGCGGCCTGCCTTGCTGCTGGAGCCGAGATGGCCTTCGAAGGGCTGATGATGGGCGCGAAGACCTGTTACATCGACACCACCGCGTCGCTGGGCTTCATGACCGAACTGATCACCGCCAACCCGATTGCCGCGCAGGTCTTCGCCGCCATCAAGGGCGCATCCGAGGACTGGGACGGATCAGACCCGATCAGGACCTTGGGGTGAGTTAGCGCCTGATGTCGGCCGCCAACCACGAGGCGCGGCGGCGGCGGATCGCCGACATCGTTTTGCGCGTGATCATCGAAGACGGGCTGGAAGCCGCCACGGTGCGGCGCATTGCGGCCGAAGTGGGTTACTCCACAGCGGTCGTCACGTATTACTTTGCCGACAAGCGCGACCTGCTGCTTTCCGCCTTCAGGGCGCTTGGCGAGCGGAACCGCATCAAGTTCGATGCGTGCATCGCCAGCGACCCGCCGGATCTTCTGGGCTACCTTATGGCGATGACCGCGCTCGATGGAGTCGATGGCTCGGCCTGGCGGGCGTGCATCGCCTTCTGGGACAGGTCGCTGCGTGATCCGCTGTTTGCGGGCGAACTGCGCGGCTGGATCGGCGAGGTGCTGGACCGCATCGAGCTGTTCATTGCGGCGCTCAGCCCTGACTGTCCCGCCCCGCGCCGTGTGGCCACGCAATTGTTTGATCTGGTTCAGGGCCTCTCCACACACCTGTTGTTCGATCCAGAATGCTGGACCGCTGCGGATGTCCGTGAAGCGCTGGGAGGCGAAATCGCTCTGCTGCTCGGCTTCGCAGCAGGCGGGAATGCAACGCCTGTTTGAAATCGCGCGGTGGCCTCCTTGCCGTTACGCGGTTAGACGATCATGCTGCGAGAAATTTGAGAACGATGGGAGAGCGCTTTGCGCAATGACGGGACATTGCTGCCCCCGGGCTTCGGGCCGCTCGAACATTTTGTCGCCGACTGGGTGCTGCCGGATGCGGCGGCGCGCATGGCGAAGCGGCAGGAGAGCACGATTGGTGACCTTAAGACCTATTACGCGGCCATGCTGCCGATGGGCGAGGCGGCGCTGGCCTGGCTGCAGGACTATGATCTGGGCGCGCTGCCGCCTGAGGGTGAGCGCCTGCTCAAGTTGATGCTGGCGCTGGCTGAAGTCGCCCCTGCGGTCGAATGGTATAACGATCCGCGCGTGTTCGATGGCTTCCCGGTCGAGCGGATCCGCTATCTGCGGCAGATTTCTGACACGGCGGCGCAAGGTTAGGACGGACACGATGAACGAGATGAGCGTACCACCGATCCCCGGCATCGGCCTGACGGCAAAGTATCCCGACATTGGCACCGGGCCTTGCGACACCGCGATCTACCATGAGCCCGAAGTGTACGCGAAGGAGATGGAGGCGATCTTCCTGCGCAGCTGGTACATGATCGGCCGGGTCGAACAGATCCCCCGGCCCGGCGATTTCTTCACCTACGAGATGCCGACCTTCCGCCACGAAGTGCTGATCTGCCGCGACCGCGACGGGGCGGTGAACGCGTTCCACAATGTCTGCTCGCACCGGGGCAACATGGTCGAGCTGCGCGACGAAGGGCACAGTGCGGGGCTGTTCACCTGCCGCTTCCACGGCTGGTCGTTCGATCTCAAGGGTAACCTTGCGCGCATCCGTGATGAGGAAGGCTTCTTTGGAATCGACAAGGCCTGCGCGGGGCTGAAGCGGGTGCCGGTGGGCGTGTGGCAGGGCTTCATCTGGGTTTGCCCGACCGAAGTGCCTTACCAGAGCCTTGAGGACTTTCTGGGCGAGCAGGGCCGCGATGTCGCTGACTACCCATGGAGTGCCTGCACGCAAAGCTATCAGACGACGATGGAGGTTGGTTGCAACTGGAAGCTGGTCAACGATTCGCCCGCAGAGGTCTATCATATCCCGGTGCTGCACCCGGTTTCCGCCGCGCCGACGATGATGGCATCGGGCAATGTCATGGGGCGGCTGCTCGATACCGAGATCAAGGGCAACCACCGGACCAATTCGCATTACAGCGTGATGGGCGAACCCAAACCGGTGCAGAAACTCGCCTATTTCCATGCCGCCGCCGCGCAGAATGTCGCGGTGGAGGATAAGGGATATGAGCTGCCCAAGGGGATCAATCCCTCGCGCTCGCCCTATTGGACGGTCGATCTGATCATGTTTTTCCCGACGCTGGCCTTTACCCTTTCGGCAGGCATGTACACCGCGCATCAGGTCTGGCCGCTGGGTCCGAACCGCTCAATCTATCAGCAGCGCGTGTTTGTCCGGCCCGCCAAGACGGCGGCGGAGCGTTTCGGCCAGGAAAACACCATGGTCGAATTTCGCGACATCGTGATGGAGGATTTCTCCACGCTGGAGCGCATTCAGCGCGCGCTGGATACCGGCCAGATCAAGCAGTTCCATTATCACGACCACGAGCTGGCCCTGCGGCACCAGCACAAGGTAGTGAGTGATATCCTGAGTGACTACGACCGTGAAATGGAGGCCAAGACGTGACCACCCAGCTATCCCCCTGCCGTAGCGTGACCGCAGACGAAGCCGCGCATTATCAGGACAAGGGCTGGGTGCAGCTGCGCGGGTTCATCGATCCGGCGATGATCGCGACGCTTCTGGCCAAGGCCAAGGCGATGATGGGCGAGGACGGCGACAGCAACCCACCCTACGGCATCGATCAGCCCTATTTCAACGCGTTCGCCGCTGGCGGTTATGGCGATGCGGCGGTACGTCCGCTGTTCGGCGGTATAGGCGCGGCGGCCAAAGGGCTGACAGCGCGCGGATCGGATGCGGGCTGGCGGCTGTTCAACGATTTTTTCGCGCCCAAGCTGCCCGCTGCGAAAAAGACCAAGAACCAGGGCAACGGCCCGACCAGCTTTCATCAGGATTTCATCACCTTTGCCGTGGACCGGTCTGGCGGCATGACCTGCTGGATTCCGCTTGAGGCTTACGGCCCCGATGCAGGGACGATGTCGTTCATCAGCGGTTCGCACAAGCTAGGCATTCTGGGCAATTACACCGCCTATGAAGGGCGCGATATTCGCGAGGTTTGGCCCGAACTGAATGCCCTGCCGATGAGCGATCCGATCGACTATGCGCTGGGCGATGTGACGATCCACAACCACATGACCGTGCACGGCGCAGGCTCAAACCAGATGGACCGCCCGCGCTGGGCCTATCTCGTCCTGCCTCAGCCTGCCGACGCGCGCTGGAACGGCGCGCCGCCCGAGGCCTTCGATCCGGTTGCGCATGGCATGACGGCTTATGGCAGGTTTCCGAACGAAGGCTTTCCGCTGATCGGGTGAGAGCGGCGTGTGTTTAATCTGGATCACCGTTCGGGGTGAGGAGGGACAGAGCGGAGCGAAGGCCCGTCTCGAACCACCGGGCACCGCACGAGGTCCTTCGAGACGGCCTTTCAGCCTGCGGCTTCACGGCCTCCTCAGGACGAACGGAATTGGGTCATAGTAAGCGCAATTTGCTCTAGCTACCTACTGTCCCTTAAAATTCGGCTTCCGCTTCTCGCCAAACGCGCGGACGCCTTCGAGGAAATCTTCGCTGCGGCAGGCTTCGCGTTGCCCAAGACGCTCGTTGACCAGCGCGTTCTCCAGACTGGCATCGGCTGCTGCCCAGGCCACGCGTTTGATCACGCCCAGCGAGAGCGGACCTGCGGCCAGATCGCGTGCCATGGCCATGGCGGTAGCCTCGACGTCGTCATCGGGCACACAGCGCGTCACCAGCCCCCATTCGAGCGCCTTGGGACCGTACAGCCGCTCACCCAGCAGCATCATCTCCATCGCGCGCACCCGGCCCACGGCGCGGGTTAGCAGCCAGGACGATCCGCCATCCGGCGCAAGGCCGACATTGCGGAACGCCTGCAGGAAAAAGCCTTTCTCGCCGCAGACGATTACGTCGCCCGCCATCGCCAACCCTGCGCCGACGCCCGCCGCCGCGCCGCGCACGGCAGTGACAACCGGCTGATCCATCGTCTTCAGCGCGATGATGATCGGGTTGAAATAGGTATCGAGCAGCAAGCCGACATCGCGCATTGGATCGTCGAGCATGGCCGTCGCGTCAGATAGATTCGCGCCCGAACAGAACGCATTGCCCTCGCCAGTAAGCAGGACAGCGCGCGATTCGACCGCCGCACGGGCCACCGCATCGCGCAGTTCCTCGGCCAGTTGCTGCGATCCGGCATTGCGCGACGCGGGATCGTTCATCCCGATTCGCGCGACGCCGTTCTCGAGCGAATAGAGGATCTTTTCGTAAGCCATGCGTTCCCCCTCAGGCCGCCATGCCGCCGAGCCGCGCCTTGATAATGCGTTCCGCATCGCCGATGATCCGGTCGATCAGTTCCTGACAGGTGGGAATGTCGTGGATCAGTCCCTGGATCATTCCTGCCCAGAAAATGCCGCCTTCCTGATCACCTGACTTGAGCATTTCCGCGCCCTTGTAGCCGCGCACAAGGTCAGCGACGTCCTCAAACTTCGCGTCCGGCTTTTTCAGCCGTTCAGCCACGAGGTCCGACACCCCGTTTTTGCCTACGCGCGCGGTGTTGTGCAGGCTGCGGAAAATCAGGTTGGTGCCGCGCTCGTCATTCTCGACGTATTTGGCCTTGATGTTGTCGTGGATCGGCGCTTCCTTGGTGGCGCAGAACCGCGTGCCCATGTTGATGCCCTCTGCGCCCAGCGCCAGTGCCGCAACCAGCCCGCGTCCGTCGCCGAGACCGCCAGAGGCCACCATCGGGATCTTCACCTTGTCCGCCGCTGCCGGGATCAGGATCAGCCCGGGAATATCGTCTTCGCCCGGATGGCCCGCGCATTCGAAACCGTCGATCGAGATGATGTCGCAGCCATTGCGCTCCGCCGAAAGCGCGTGGCGCACCGCGGTGCACTTGTGCAGGATGGTGATCCCGTGGGGCTTCATCATCGCCCAAAGCTCGCGCACTTCGGCAGTGCCAGCCGTCTCGACGATCTTGACACCGCTATCGATCACAACCTGCGCAAAAGCCTTGTAATCGGGCGGAGTGACGGCGGGCAACACCGTGACGTTCACCGCAAACGGCTTGTCGGTCATCGAGCGGCAGCGCTCAATCTCGTCACGCAGGGCAGTGGCGCTTGGCTGGGTCAGCGCGGTGATCGTGCCGAGCCCGCCCGCGTTTGATACCGCGCTGGCCAGTTCGGCATAACCGACATTCTGCATGCCACCCTGAATGATCGGATGCTCAATGCCGAGCATTTCGGTTACGCGGGTCTTGATTGCCATGAATACCCCATCCAGTTGTGCAGCGTCAGGCCGCATTGTTAATCGACTGGTTAAACTGCCAGGGCCGCGCCTGCAAGCGCGGATCCCGGCGCGCTTCAATCTGGACAAAGCTGGCTCGACACTGCTTGCCGGACCCACTAGGCCTAGGCATATGAAGCTCATCATCGGCAACAAGAACTATTCGAGCTGGTCGCTGCGCGGCTGGCTGGCGGCCAAGCAATCCGGGCTCGCCTTCGAGGAGATCCTCGTGCCGATGTATGGCGAGGATTGGGACGAACAGCGACGGCAGGATGGGCTTGCGCCCTCATCGGGCAAAGTGCCGATCCTGTGGGACGGTGAGGCGGTGGTCTGGGACAGTCTGGCGATCATCGAATATCTAGGCGACAAAGTAGGCCGCGACCGCTTCTGGCCCAAGGAAGACGACGCGCGGGCCATGGCGCGCTCGATGGCGGCGGAGATGCATTCGTCCTATGCGGCGCTGCGCAAGCAATGCCCGATGAACATCCGGCGGCGATTTGAAAATATCGAAATTGCCGACGATGCGCGCGCCGATGTCGTCCGCATCCTGACCCTGTGGGCAGAGGCGCGGGCGCGGTTCGGCAAGGGCGGTCCGTTCCTGTTCGGCGCGTTCAGCGCGGTGGACATTTTCTACGCTCCGGTGGTCAGCCGCTTTATTTCCTATGGCATTCCGGTTCCCGGCTTCGCTGTCGCCTATATGCAGGCGGTGTGGGAGCATGAGTGGCTCCAAGCCTGGGTCGATGCCGCCGAGACGGAGGAATGGACGATCGCGCAGTACGAACAGCCGGTGGCGGTCAAGTGAGCGAGCCGGTGGATGCCGTCGAACTCACCGAGGCGCTGATCGCCTGCCCCAGTGTCACTCCTGCTGCAGGCCTGGTGTTTGATTGCCTTGAGGCGAGCCTTACGCCGCTGGGCTTCGCGGTACACCGCGCGATCACTGGCGAGGCGCCCGAAGGCCCGGTCGAGAACCTGTTCGCCATTCGCAAGGGGCCGGAAGGCAGCCGCCATTTTGCCTTTGCCGGGCATGTCGATGTGGTGCCGCCGGGGGATGGCTGGGCTTCGGCTCCTTTCGCGCCTGAACGGCGCGGTGACCTGCTGCACGGGCGCGGCGCGGTCGACATGAAGGGCGCGATTGCGGCGATGGTCGCGGCAGTGGCAGAAATTCCGCGCGATGCGGGCACGCTCAGCTTCATCATCACTGGCGACGAAGAAGGGCCGGCGAAATACGGCACCGTGGCGCTGATCGACCATATGCGCAGCGTCGGAGATATTCCGGACCTGTGCCTTGTCGGCGAACCGACCTCGGCCAATCGGCTGGGCGATACGATCAAGATCGGACGGCGCGGTTCGGCAAATTTCTGGCTTGAGGTGGCGGGCACGCAAGGCCATGTCGCCTATCCGCATCTCGCAGACAATCCTGCCCCCCGGCTTGTCGCATTATTGGCTGAACTGGATGCGCTGGTGCTGGATGAGGGGACCGACTGGTTTCAGGCGTCCAATCTCGAGATCACCGAAATGGCCATCGGCAACCCCGCGACCAATGTCATCCCGCCCAAGGCTTCGGCGCGGATTTCCATTCGCTTTAACGATCTGCACACTGGCGCGAGTCTCAGCGAACTGGTGTCCGGCATTGCCACACGGCATGGCGGCACTGTTCGCGCCGTGGTTTCAGGTGAGGCATTCCTCACCCCGCCGGGTGAATTTTCCGCATTAGCTGCGGCAGCAGTCAAGGCGGAAACGGGGATCGATCCGGAACTGTCGACCACTGGCGGCACCTCGGACGCGCGGTTCCTGCGCGCATTGTGCCCGGTAATCGAATTCGGCCTGAACAACGCCACCATGCACAAGCGCGATGAAGCTGTGGCGATTGCCGACCTGCCGGTGCTGGCGCGAATTTATCGCCGTATTGCGCTGGGGGTTCTCACCCGGTGAGCGCCGCCCGAGGCACAAGGAACCAAGTATGACCGATGCCGCATTGCCCGTCGCAAACGCGCATAGCCGCCTGCAATGGCAGATCCTGGCGGGGTTCCTGCTGGGTCTGATCGGCGGCCTTGCGGTCTATGCGAGTGCGCCGGGCGCGGCATGGGTCGATAGTGTGGTGACCTATGTCACCGGGCCGATTGGCCAGATTTTCCTGCGCTTGCTGTTCATGCTGGTGCTGCCCCTGCTGTTTTCGGCGCTTGTGGTGGGCATTTCCGAAATGGGCGAGATCGGGGCGCTTAAGAGCATCGGTCTGAAAACGCTGATTTACACCGTGGTGGTTTCGGGAATTGCGGTGGCGATCAGCCTGGCCGTGGTCAATGTGTTGCAGCCGGGAGCAGGGGTCGATCCGGCGGCTGCGCGCGCGATGATCGGCGATGCCAGCGCTGGCGCGGCGGGTATCCTAGAAAAAACCGCCAAGGCACCCAGCGGCGTCGAAGCGGTGATTTCCATCATCCCGTCGAACATTGTCACCGCGATGAGCGAGAACAACATCATCGCCGTGATGTTTTTCGCGCTGTTTTTCGGCATCGGCCTGCTGCTGGTGCAGACCCCGCCAACCCGGGTGCTCAAACAGGCCATTGAAGGCCTCTTTGAAGTGTCGATGCGGCTGATCGGCTTGGTCATCAAGCTCGCGCCGCTCGCCATATTCTGTTTCATGTTCAATCTTGCTTCGCAGTTCGGCTGGGAGCTGCTGATCAAACTCGCCGCCTATGTCGCGGTGGTGCTGCTGGCGCTGGCGATCCAGATGTTCGGGGTGTTCCCCGCGCTGCTGGCGCTGCTGGCGAAGAAGAACCCCTTGGCCTTCTTCCGTGAGACGCAGGAAGCGACGATGATGGCCTTTGCCACCTCTTCATCGAACGCCACCCTGCCCACTGCGCTGCGGGTTGCCGAAACCCGGCTCAAGTTGCCGCCGAAGATTGCCCGCTTCGTGCTGACCATCGGCGCGACCGCCAATCAGAACGGCACCGCGATGTTCGAAGGGGTGACCGTACTGTTCCTCGCGCAGTTTTTCGGGGTCGATCTGACCTTGGCCGATCAGTTGCTGGTCATGGTCGTGTGCATACTTGCCAGTATTGGCACGGCGGGGGTTCCCGCAGGCTCGCTGCCGGTAATTGCGATGATCCTGGGTATGGTCGGTGTGCCGCCCGAAGGTGTCGGCCTGATTCTCGGGGTCGACCGGTTCCTCGACATGTGCCGCACCACGCTCAACGTTGTCGGCGATCTGGTCGCCGCAACGGTTATTTCGGCGCGGAGCGGTGAGCAGGCGGAGCAGACTTTGGCTTGAAGCTGCACAAGTCTGCCACTTCGCAGCGCCAGCATTCGGGGGTCCGCGCTTTGCACACATAGCGGCCGTGCAGGATCAGCCAGTGGTGCGCGCCGACGCGAAATGGCTGGGGCACCTTTTTTTCCAGCTGCTTTTCCACCGCGAGCGGCGTCTTGCCCTTGGCGAGGCCAGTGCGGTTGCCGAGTCGGAACAGGTGGGTATCTACCGCAAAGGTTTCCGCGCCGAAAGCGCAGTTCATCACCACATTGGCGGTCTTGCGGCCAACCCCGGGCAGTGTGGTCAGCACATCGCGGTCCGCCGGAACTTCGCCGTCAAAGTCGCGAACGAGAATTTCGGACAGGGCGATGACGTTTTTGGCCTTGGCATTGAACAGCCCGATAGTCTTGATGTGCTGGCGGAGCGCATCCTCCCCCAGCGCGACCATCTGCTCCGGCGTTTTAACCTCGCGAAACAGCGCGCGGGTGGCCTTGTTGACCCCGACATCGGTCGATTGCGCCGAGAGCACCACCGCGACGAGCAACTGGTAGGTATTGCCGAATTCAAGTTCGGTTTCCGGCGACGGGTTGGTTTCGGCAAGGCGGCGGAAAAATTCGAAAACTGTGTCGCGTTTCAAAGCCCCAGCACCTCGGGCATGGTATAACGCCCGGCACTCTTGCCGATCAGCCACTGGGCCGCGCGCACGGCGCCCTTGGCAAAGATCGCCCGGTTTTCGGCGAGGTGTGACAGGGCGATACGCTCATTGTCGGCGAGGAAATGGACGGTGTGATCGCCCGCGACGCTGCCACCGCGCAAGGACGCAAAGCCGATGTTGCCCACGCCGCGTTTGCCGGTGATCCCGTCACGCCCGCGCTCGCTGTTGCCCGCAAGCGAAATGCCCCGGCCAATCGCTGCCGCGTCGCCCAGCAATTGCGCCGTGCCCGAAGGCGCATCGACTTTCATCCGGTGATGCGTCTCAACAATCTCGATATCCCAGTCCGGGCCGAGCCGGCTAGCGGCCTCGCGCACCAGATGTGCAAGGAGGGTGACGCCCAGTGAGGTGTTGCCGGTCTGCAGTACGGCGATCTTCGCCGCCGCATGGTCGCAAAGGAAATGGTGGCGTTCTTCGAGACCTGTCGTGCCGACCACGATGGGGATCTTCGCCGCCACTGCCGCATCGAGATTGGCTTCAAGCGCCTTCGGGCTGGAGAAATCCACCAGCACATCGCAGCGGCGCGCCAGTGCCAGCGGATCGCCGCCCATGTCGATGCCGCCCGCATGCACGTCGCCTGCCGCCGCGATGGCATCGACCAAGGCCTGTCCCATGCGCCCCTGGCTGCCGATAATCCCGATGCGCGCCATTGAAACTCCCCTGCGAGGCGTGCTTCATGGGCGACATGAGTCATTTTCGCAATATCGTCATCCTCACCGGCGCAGGCATCAGCGCCGAAAGCGGCATTGATACCTTTCGCTCCGAAGGCGGGCTGTGGGAGCAGCACCGCGTCGAGGATGTCGCGACCCCCGAGGCCTTCGCGCGCGATCCCGATCTGGTGCTGCGGTTTTACGATATGCGCCGCGCGGCGATCCAGACCAAGCTGCCCAATGCAGCGCATGAGGCGCTTGGCAGGCTGGACCGGGAATGGCCGCGAAAGCGCACGGGCAACAGTCTGCTGATCGTCACCCAGAATGTCGATGACCTGCACGAGCGTGGCGGCGCTTCGGGCGTGCTCCACATGCACGGTGAGCACCTGCTTGCCTGGTGCACCTATTGTGACCGCCGCTCGCCATGGCGGGGAGCGCTGATTGACCGCCCCGCTTGCCCCGTCTGCGATTCGCGGGCGCTGCGTCCAGATGTCGTATGGTTCGGCGAAATGCCCTACCGCATGGATGAGATTCACGCGGCGCTGCGGACCTGCGACCTGTTTGTCTCGATCGGCACTTCTGGCGCGGTCTATCCCGCCGCTGGCTATGTGCGGACCGCACGCGATCTTGGCGCGCAGACGCTGGAGCTCAATCTCGAACCTTCGAAGGGATCGTCATGGTTTGCCGAATCGCGGTTTGGCCCGGCCACCGAAGTGGTCCCCGCATGGGTCGATGAAATGCTCGGCTAGAGCAGCGTGCGTTTAATCTGAATCACCGTTTGTGGTGAGGAGGGACAGAGCGCAGCGAAGGCCCGTCTCGAACCACCAGCCACCGCGCGAGATCCTTCGAGACGGCCTTTCAGCCTGCGGCTTCACGGCCTC
>JANPPM010000042.1:0-1943 GCA_031428495.1 Novosphingobium sp. | reverse complement strand
ATCGAATCCATCGCGGCCTGCTGCTTGCCGGTAATACCGGCGACCGAGACGTAATAGAGAAAGCCCGACGACCCATTGAGGATCACCGGAAGCCGCGCCTTGTCCGATGTCGGAGTGGCCAGCCGGATCGGCGAGACGCCTGCACCGCGCAGCGCCGGGCCAAGCTCGGGGTCTTCCTCGGGCGGAATATCGACGCAGATTACCCCGTCGACACCGGCGTGCTGGCACTGGTCTGCAAACCATTCCGGCCCGCGAATGGTCATCGGGTTGGCATAACCCATCAGCACCAGAGGCACGTCCGGGTGGCGTGCGCGAAAATCGGTTGCGATGCGGAAGATTTCAGCGGTGGTCGTGCCCGCCGCGAGACTGCGCAGGTTTGCCGCCTGAATCGCTGGGCCATCGGCCATCGGATCGGTAAATGGCATGCCGAGTTCGATCACATCCGCGCCGCCCTCGACCAGCGCGTCGAGGATAGCCGGGGTGGGGCCGTCGCCTGCGGTAACGAAGGTCACAAGCGCCGGGCCGCGCGCGAAGGCATTTGCAAAACGGCTCACTTAGCCCTCTCCCCTTCAGGGGAGAGGGTTGGGAGAGGGGGCCGCATTTCAGCGATCACATCAGTCAAATGCATCAAGACACCCTCAATATTCTGCATTACATCCAAATTCGAATACCGCAGCACCCGATAGCCCCGACCTTCGAAATAGCCAGTCCGAATACGATCAGGCGCGTCATCCACATCGTGTGTGTCGCCATCGATTTCGATCACCAGCTTCGGATCATTGGCGGAAAAATCGGCGATATAGTCGCCTATGACTTTTTCGCGGCGAAATTTAACACTTGAGAAGCGCTTTGCCCGCAAATGTAACCACATCCGCAAAGCTGGCTCTGACATCTGCGTGCGATTGGCTTTGGCAAAGCGAGTCAGTCTTGGGTCGCGCATTCCCCCTCTCCCAACCCTCTCCCCTGAAGGGGAGAGGGCTAAAAATCATATCTCCGCCCCCAGCGCCTCGGCGACGGTGAAGATGTCTTTGTCCCCCCGTCCGCACAGGTTGGCGAGAATGATCTGGTCCTTGGCCATTGTCGGCGCGACCTTGGCCACTGCGGCAATCGCGTGGGCAGGCTCCAGTGCCGGGATAATGCCCTCGGTGCGGAGCAGCTGGAAGGCGTCCAGCGCCTCGACATCGGTGACCGAGGTGTAATCCACCCGGCCGATTTCCTTCAGCCAACTGTGCTCTGGCCCGATGCCGGGATAGTCCAGCCCGGCCGAAATCGAATGCGCCTCGGTGATCTGACCGTCATCGTCCTGCAGCAGGTAGGTCTTGTTGCCGTGGAGAATGCCAGGGCGTCCGCCCGCAAGACTCGCCGCGTGCTCCTTGTCCAGACCGTGCCCCGCAGCCTCGACGCCAAGCATCTTGACGGATGCGTCATCGAGGAAGGGGTGGAACAGCCCGATGGCATTGCTGCCCCCGCCAATCGCCGCGACCAGCAAGTCAGGCAGGCGTCCTGTGCGTTTCAGCATCTGCTCGCGCGCCTCGCGGCCGATCACGCTCTGGAAATCGCGCACCAGTTCAGGATAGGGGTGTGGGCCGGCTGCGGTACCGATGATGTAAAACGTGTCGTGCACATTGGCGACCCAGTCACGCAGCGCCTCGTTCATTGCGTCCTTAAGCGTATGCGCGCCGCTGTTTACCGGGATCACTTCTGCACCCAGCAGTTTCATGCGGAACACGTTGGGCGCCTGCCGCTCAACATCCTTGGCGCCCATGTAGATCACGCAAGGCAGGCCGAAGCGCGCGCATACCGTGGCGGTGGCGACGCCGTGCTGGCCCGCGCCGGTCTCGGCGATGATCCGGGTCTTGCCCATGCGGATCGCGAGCAGGATTTGCCCGACGCAATTGTTGATCTTGTGCGCGCCGGTGTGGTTCAGTTCATCACGCTTGAAC
>JANPPM010000041.1:0-1927 GCA_031428495.1 Novosphingobium sp. | reverse complement strand
GTCAGCGCTTTGCGCTGCCACCTCCCCGCGCCGGGGAGGTATTGGAGCAACCCATGGCTGACCGTCATCTCGAACCCGATACCGCCGAACTGCGCGCGCTCTGGGGCAGCTTCGCCTTCAGCGCATCGTGGGACGCCAAGGCCAAGGCCGCCATCGCGCGCTATCCCGCCGGGCGGCAGCGCTCGGCCGTGATGGCGCTGCTCGACTATGCCCAGCGGCAGGTCGGCGAGGAAACCAATACCCAAGGCTGGCTACCGATCCCGGTGATGGAATATGTCGCCAAATACCTCGACATGCCGGCGATCCGCGTGGTCGAGGTCGCGACCTTCTATTTCATGTACAACCTCGTGCCCGTCGGCAAATTCCACGTGCAGGTCTGCGGCACCACGCCCTGCATGCTGCGCGGCAGTGATGACATCATGGCCGCCTGCAAGGCGCGCGGCATGAGCAAAGGCCACACCACTCCGGACGGCTTGTGGACGCTGACCGAGGTCGAATGCATGGGCAATTGCTCGTCCGCGCCGATGGTCCAGATCAACGACGACAATTTCGAGGATCTGACGGCAGATCGCCTCGATGCCGTGCTCGATGCGCTGGCAGCGGGCAAGTTACCAAAAACCGGCACACAAGAGCCGGGTCGCCACACCGTCGAGCCACTGGGCGGGCCAACGACGCTGAAAGAAATGGTCACGGCCAACCACGATTACCGGGGGGACAAGTAATGCAATTTGTCGCTGGCATCGCCGTCGCGCTGATCCTGGGCGTGGTGCTCGGCACTACGATCGGCTGGGGCTTGCTGCCGATGCTGATTGCCTTTGGCCTCGGCCTGATGGCTTACGGCCTTGTCGACATGCAGATTAAAAAGAAGGGCGGAGGCGATAATGGCCCTCGCTGATAAGGACCGCATCTTCACCAATGTCTATGGCTATCAGCCGTGGAACCTGAAGGCAGCGCAGGCGCGCGGCGACTGGGATGGCACCAAGGCCATCCTCGCCAAGGGCCGCGATGCGATCATTGAGGAAATGAAGGCGAGCGGCCTGCGTGGGCGCGGCGGTGCAGGGTTCCCGACTGGTCTGAAATGGTCGTTCATGCCCAAGGAGCCGAACCCGGCGCGGCCCGGATTTCTGGTGATCAATGCTGATGAGTCCGAACCTGGCAGTTGCAAGGACCGCGAGATCATCCGCCATGATCCGCACAAGCTGATCGAAGGCGCACTGGTCTCAGGTTTCGCGATGGGCGCGCGCGCGGCCTACATCTACATTCGCGGCGAATATATCCGCGAGGCCGAAGTGATGTTCGCCGCCGTGCAGGAGGCCTATGACGCCGGACTGATCGGCAAGAACGCCTGCAAGTCCGGCTATGATTTCGACGTTTTCGTCCACCGGGGTGCAGGTGCCTACATCTGCGGCGAAGAAACCGCGATGATCGAGAGCCTTGAGGGCAAGAAGGGCCAGCCCCGCCTGAAGCCGCCATTCCCGGCGGGCGCAGGCCTCTATGGCTGCCCGACAACGGTCAACAATGTCGAGAGCATTGCGGTGGCGCCGACGATCATGCGGCGCGGCGCGGCGTGGTTTTTCGGCTTTGGGCGGGAAGGCAACAAGGGCACCAAGCTGTTCCAGATTTCGGGCCACGTGAACAAGCCCTGCGTCGTCGAAGAGGAAATGAGCATCCCCTTCAGCGAGCTGATCGAAAAGCATTGCGGCTGAATTCGCGGCGGGTGGGACAACCTGCTCGCGGTGATCCACGTCGGCTCTTCGGTGCCTCTCTTTCCCGGCAAGATGATTATGGACGTGCCGATGGATTTCGACGGGTTGAAGGCGGTCGGTTCGGGGCTGGGTACGGCGGCGGTGATCGTCATGGACAAGTCCACTGACGTGATCGAGGCGATTGCGCGGCTGTCGCATTTCTACATGCATGAAAGCTGCGG
>JANPPM010000040.1:0-19446 GCA_031428495.1 Novosphingobium sp. | reverse complement strand
ACGCGTCGTTCTCAAACGAACACTGCTGCTGATTGATGCCCGCCACGGGGTCAAGCCGGTCGATGTTGATATGTTGAAGATGCTGGATGAGGCGGCAGTCGGCTACCGGCTGGTGCTGACCAAGGCCGACAAGATCAAGGCAAGCGATCTGGAGGCGGTCTACGCAGCCACCATTGCCGAGGCGCGCAAACACCCGGCGGCCTATCCAGAGGTGTTGGTTACATCAGCGGAAACCAAGATGGGCATCGAACAACTGCGCACCGCCGTGCTGATGGATGCCGCGATCTAAGACTATTTCCAGCTCCCCCGCGCAGGCGGGGGTCTCGTTCGGCTGAGCAGAACTTGCGCGCCAAGGCCTGACATCCCCGCCTTCGCGGGGAAGCGCGTTGATTCAAGTTCCGAGCAATCTGTACCCAGCCTCAACCCCGCGCGGTCAGCGGATCGTTGAGCGCCAGTCCCGCGCGTGGCCAGTCTGCGGCGATCAACTGGCCATAGCCTGACAGCGTAATGAAAGCCGTGCGCAGCCCCTCGCCGCCAAAGGCGATGTTGGTGCAGTAGAATTCGGGCGCAGCGTGAAATTCGATCAAGCCGCCAGTGGGCGCGAATACGCTGATCCCGGCATCGACCAAGCTCGCCACGCAGATGTTGCCGCCTGCCTCGACCGCCAGCGAATCGAAGCGCTGATATCCCGTCGGCCCGCCGATGAAGCGCCCGCCGTTGGGTGAGGGCCATGGCTCCTTGCCCAGCTCTCCGGGGCCAAGAATGGGCCAGGCCCACAACCGTCCGGTCTCGGTTTCGGTGGCGTATAGCGTGCGGCCATCGGGCGAAATGCCGACACCGTTGGCGGTGATCATCGGGAAGGCGGCCTGTGTGATGAAACTGCCGTCCGTGCGCGCATAGAACACTGCGCCCCGGTCCATCAGCCGGTCGTAGCTTTTGCCATGATCGGTGAACCACATGCCGCCGTCCGCATCGAACACGATGTCGTTCGGTCCCATGATCGGGTCGCCGTCGCACTGGGTATAGAGCCATTCGACAGCACCGCTTTCCAGATCGACACGTTGGATGCCGCCTTTTTCATAGTTATCGGCGCGGCCATGCGGGCGCAGGAAGCCATCTGGCTCAGTGATCCAGTTGAATCCGCCATTGTTGCAGACATAGCATTTGCCGTCCGGGCCGATGGCCGCGCCGTTTGGCCCGCCGCTAAGGTCCGCGATGGTGACCTTGCTGCCATCCGTCAGAACGCGCGTTAGCCGCGCGCCCTCGATCTCGACCACCAGCACCGATCCGTCGGCCATGGCAATCGGGCCTTCGGGAAAGCGCAGCCCGCGCGTCACTTCGCGATAGTTGAGTTTCATGGCTGTCCCTCCCGGTCGATCACTTCGATCACCACCGGGAAATAGCGCCCGCCCAGCCCTTGCTCAACCGCGCTGCGATAATAGTCTGCGGCCAGCTCGGTCATCCGGGGACTGACCCCGCTGCCGCGCGCCAACTCGATGGCATAGCCCAGATCCTTCAGCGCATATTCGGGCGGGAAGCTCTTTTCGGGAAAGTTGCGCGGGACCATGGCCTTCAGCCCGTGGTTGCGCAGGGCGAAACTGTCGCCCGAGCCGAGCGATACCGCCTTGAGCAGCACTTCTGGCGCAACCCCGGCGCGCTCGCCCGCGACCATCATTTCGGCCAGCGCTGCGACCTGTTCAAACAGCAGCGCGTTGTTGATCAGCTTGACCACCTGCCCGCATCCCAGCGCGCCGCAATGGGTCACATCGCTGCCCATCAGGCCCAGCAGCGGCGCGATACGCGCAAACTCATCGGTGCTGGACCCGACCATGATGCTGAGCGTTCCGGCTTGTGCGGCCTCGCGGGTGCGCGCGACGGGGGCATCGATGAAGGCAATGCCTTTCGCGGCAAGAGAGGCGCCGACTGCCCGCGCCTCGGCAACGGCCGTGGTTGAGAGGTCTATGATGATTGTGCCCGTTTGTGCATGCGCGGCGATCGCATCGCAGACTTCGGCAACCTGCTTGCCACCGGGCAGCGACAGCAGAATGACCTGTGCGCTTGCGGCCACTTCGGCGACGGAAGCTGCTGCGACTGCACCTGCGGCGACCTGTGCGGCGATGGCATCGGCTGCCATGTCATAGACATGCACTGGCCCGGTGTATTTGCTCACCACGTTGCGGCACATGCCGCTGCCCATCACGCCCAATCCGATAAAGCCAATGGGGTCGGGCATCTGGGATGTACTGGTCATTCGCTTCTCTCCCTAGCGTCGTCCCGGACGTGATCCGGGACCGCTGGCCTCGGCAACGCAGCCTCGCGTTTTGCCGCCAGCGGTCCCGGGTCACGCCCGGGACGACGGATCGTCAATAAATCACTTCGGCTTGTTCGAGCGCCGTTCTTTCTGTCTGGCCCAGCCCCAGCAGTTCGCCATAGACATAGTCCTCATGCTCGCCGAGCTGCGGTGTGCCGCGTTCGATGCCGATGCCCTGGCCCTTGGACAGACGCATCGGCACGCCCACTGCTGCGCGGACCTTGCCATCTGGCTCGGCCACTTCGACTATTGCGCGGCGCGTGCGCAGATGCGGGTCGGCGGCAATTTCCGGTGTGGTCCAGCTCACATGCGCGGCGATGCCCAGGGCTTGCAGGGTCACGGCAGCCGCATTGGCTTCGCGCGCGCTGGTCCAGTTTGCAATGGCATCGTCGTTCGGCTCTCCGCCGATCAGTGCGCCAAGCGCTTCGCGTTCCGCATCATTGGCTACCGCAATCGACAGCCATCGGTCTGCGCCCTGACAGGGATAGACCCCGTGCGGCGTCATGCGGGGATGCGCATTGCCGATACGCTGGATTTCCTCACCTGCCGAGGCCATCAACAGCGCCTCGCCGATCAGCGATGAAGCAACCTCGCGCGCGGCAATATCGATGTAGCTGCCAAGGCCGCTCGCGCGGCGACGGTGCAGCGCGGCGACCACGGCCACCGCCGCGTTCATGCCCACGGTATGGTCCATCACGTGACGCATTTCGACCGGCGGGCCATCCGCAAACCCGGTCAGCTCGCTAAGCCCGCCCCAAGCCCCGAACAGCGGCGCATAGCCTGCAAAATGCGAATCCGGCCCGTTTTGTCCTGATGAGGATACCGAGAGCATCACCACATCAGCCTTCACCGCCTTAAGCGCATCATAGCCCAGTCCCAGACGGTCAACCACGCCGGGCCGGAAACTTTCAGCAGCAACATCGGACGCGGCTACCAACCGCTTGGCCAGCGCGATGCCCTCGGGCTTCTTGAGGTTGATCCGCACTGACAGCTTGTTCGATGCGACCTGATCAAACGTCGCAGGCCCCATCCGGCCATAGACAGGGTGCGGCTTGCGAAAGGCGTCGGGGCGCATCGCGCTTTCGACCTTGATGACCTCCGCGCCCAGCTGGCTGAGCAGGTGGGTGCAGAACGGCCCGGCGTTGTGCACGGTGAAATCGGCGATGCGAATGCCAGACAAGGGCTTCATGCCGTAGCCTCCGTCCGGACTTTGGCACCCAATGCAGGCGGACCGCCGCGCAATGCCAGCGGCATGCCGTCGATGTGGAAAGGCGATACCAGCATGTCGAGTGGCCCTGCGCCGTCGATCGTAATCGGCTGGAACAGGCCACGCACCTGCTCGTGCGGATCGCGCAGGACTTCGGCGGGGGTGTAATACTTCGCCAGCGGCACCGATAGCTTCTGGCCCTCGCGGACAATGTCCTCGACCATGCGCACTGCCGCCCAGGCGCGGATGTGGCGGTTAATCTCGGGACCGCGGCGGCTGCGTTCCAGCGAGTCATCAAACGCAGGATCAAGCGCCCAAGCCGGCTCGCCCAGCAGCTTGACGAGGCCATGCCACTGGCGCTGTTCCAGCGTCAGCAGCTCGACAAAGCCATCCTTGCACGGCACGACCCCGCCATAGCGAAAGCTACGTTCGGCGCGCTGTTCAATCGAGCCATCGCCCAGCCGCTGGATCGCAAAGGCGCCGACGGCAAGGCCCGCGTCCTGACTGGAAATATCAACATATTGCCCGCCAATCTCATCGCGCACCCACAGCGCCGACAGCGCGCCGAGTGCGGCAGCGATGCCGCCCTGCATTTCGGTGAAGTGGCCGTAAGGCTTGACCGGGGGGCGGCCGGGAAACAGCTCGCAGGTCAGGCCATTGGGCAGGAGGTAGCCCTCGCCCGAGGCATGGAGCACGTTGATCTCCTCGCCCTTCCAGCCAGCCTTGGGGCCCTCTGCGCCGAAGGGGAGGACCGAGACGTGGATGAGATGTGGGTGGCTGGCAGAGATCGCTGCTTCATCGAGGCCCAGTGCGGCACGCGCCACCACGGGCGTGTCGTCGAAGAAAATGTCACATTCGCTCAGCAGCGCGCCCAGCGCGGCTCGGCCATCGGTGGAGGTGAGATCGCAGACGCGGCTATCCATCCCTGCGGCAAGATAGGCGAACAGTGCTGAGGTTTCGCTGCCCGGTAGAAACGGCGGCTCCCGGCGCAGGTCCGAACCCTGCGGCGGCTCGATCAGCGTGACCGCGCCGCCGAGCACGCCCAGCATCCGCGCAGCATAGGCAGCCGCCACGCTGTTTGCGTGGACGAGGACGCGGAGGCCGAAAAGGGGTGCGGAGGGCAAAGCTTAATACCTCCCCGGAACGGGGAGGTGGCAGCGCGCAGCGCTGACGGAGGGGTGCAGCCTTTCATTCAACGCAATGCAAGCAGCGAGGCAGGACCCCTCCACCATCCTGTGGATGGTCCCCCTCCCCCGTTGGGGGAGGTACTTGGTCACCGCACCACCGGAAGTTCGAGATCGCAATTGCGGCCATCAAAGAACACATTGTGCTGTGGGTTCAGCGAAGGCAGCAGCACGGTGGCGAGGCCCGGCGTGGTCAGTTCGCCGCGCTGGTTTTCGCCGCGAATCTCGATGTCGACCAGTGCGTTGCCGTCCTTGATGTATTTCGCCGTGACCTTGCCGCGCGCCCAGGTGCAGTCGCCCATGATGTTGAAGCCGCGCATCTGGGTGCGCACGCGCTTGAGGAACCCGGCATCGCCCATCCAGTTGGTGACGAGCGACGCCATCCACGATGAACGCTGCGGGCCGTAATCATAGACGCCAGGCACGCCGACTTCCTTGGCGGTCGATTCGCGGTGATGGCCAATGCCGGTATATTCGATGCCGCCGCCCGCTTCCGGGTTGCGGAAGAAGTGGCCGGGATGCTTCACCGCGTTCTTGAAGATCACGCCGTGGGTGTGGCCGCGGCCTGAGCCGACGAGGAAGCCCATGGTGTCCATCAGGCTGAGCGGGCCGCGCACGATTTCGGGCAGCTCTTCACCGACCACCACTTCATCCCAATAGCGCACATTGGCCCCGCGCATGTTCTTTTCCTCATTGAGGATAGCCTGGTCGATGCGCTCGAAATCTTCAGCGGAATATTCGTGCGTCTTGATGTCGTCATACTTGCCGGCCTCGCGGGCGGCCTTGCGCTCATGGCGCGTGCAGGTGCCCAGCGCCTTGGCGACGACATCGCCGAACTGGTTGGCAAAGGTCGCCTCGACGTATTGCATCACCAGCGTGCCGGAGAACTTCGATTCCTTGACGTCGATGCCAACCACGCGCTCGATCGCGGTGATGCGGTCGCCGGGGCGGACGTGGCGGAACAGCTCCCAGTCGTTGCCGGCGTAAAAGCCGTGCACGCCTGGCAGGCCCCAGCGGGTGCGGCCAATCCAGCCGAAAGCCATCGGGAAATTGGGGTGGGCAACGATCGAGCCGTAGCGCGAGAGGCGGCCATATTCGAGATCACGGTAGAGCGGATTGAGATCGCCGATGCCGTTGCACCAGTTGCGCATCGTGTCTTCGCTGGCGTCCTGCATGTAGGGGCCTTCGGGGCGCAGCTGCATGCCGATCATGTTCTCGGCGGCCTTGATGGCTTCGGGCGTGATCTTGCCCTCGGCGGCGGCGTGGCCAATGTCCTGGTCGTTGGTGCTCATGGGGTCTCTCCTCAAGATCGGATTCGTTGCAGGCCTAATGATGCATAATGCATTATCTTGCAAGAAGATTAGAAAAGGGGTTCACGCAGAGGCGCAGAGGAAGAAGGGGAGACGCAGAGGGTCAGGCTTTAGGGCGAAGCCGCACATTCATTTGGTTGCGGATTGCCGCGAGATACAAAACGAGCAGAAAGCCTGCGGCGCAATACAACCCTCTGCGCCTCCCTTTTCCCTCCGCGCCTCTGCGTGAAACGCTATCCCTTCTTACTTCTCAGCCTTGTCCGCATCGCGCAGTTCCAGCCAGCCTGCCTCGATATGCTGGCGGGTCGCGAGCATGGCCGCCGCGCTGTCTCCGGCAATCATCGCGGCCAGCATCAGGTCGTGTTCCTCGGCGGCGCGGCTGACCCGGCCCTTGAGCCGGTTGATCAGGTCAAAGGGATAGCGCGCCCACAGGATCTGCACGAAATGCAGCGTCTGCGGCATGGTCGCGACCTCGAACATGCGGTGATGAAAGCGGTAGTTCGCGGCGCGTGCGGCCTCATTGTCGCCTGCGTCGAAGGCATTGGCGAACGTGGCGGCCATGACCTTCAATTCGGCAATATCGGCGCTTCGGGCGTTCTCGACTGCGCCTCTGACCAATTGGGTTTCCAGCAGAATGCGCAAGTTCAGCACTTCGGTTGACGCCTCGATGTCGAACGGCGCAACCACCGCGCCCTTGAAACTGTCGCCCGAAACATAGCCTTCGGCTTCCAGCAATTTCAGCGCCTCGCGCACGGGTGTGATGCTGGTTCCCAGCTGGTCGGCAATCTCCTGTTGCTTCAGCCGCGCGCCGCGCTCGATCCGCCCGGCGATGATGCCTTCGCGCAGGAAATCCGCGACCTGTTCTTCCTTGGTCTTGGACTGGATCATCACTTGGCCTTCACCGGTGCCCAGGCGAAATCGCCCGGCTGTGCGGGCCGCGCCGCGCCTGCCTCGACAAGTGCGGTGCGCTCCAGATCAGAGAATCCCAGTTCCTCCAGCAGCGCCAGGGTATGCTCGCCCATTTCCGGTGGCGGCAGGCTTTCGGCATGTTCAGCCTGTCCCGGAAATTCCGGCACTTCGAAATGCAGCCCGCGATAATCGACTTCGCGCAGCTTGCCGGGTTGGCGGGCTTGCGGTGCGTCGAGCACGCGTTCAAGCGGCATCACCTCGTTGAAGCCGAGTCCGGCGGCGCGCAGTTTCGCCTCGGCCTCGGAAAAGCTGAGCGCGCCAATCGCCCGACTTACGGCTGCTTCGACAGTCTCGCGCTGCGCCTTGCGGTCACGTAGTTTGAGAAATCTCTCGTCGCCGTCTTCGGGCATAGCGAGGGCACGGGTCAGCTTGGCCCAATGCGCGTCGGTGAGGATCAGCAGATAAACCCAGCGCTGGTCGCGGGTTAAATAGGAGCCGTAACCCGGCATCGAAAATTCGCCGCCGCCTTCCTTTTCCAGCCGCCCGAGCAGTTGGGTCTTGAGCTGCATCCCCGCTAGATCACGCGCGGCGAGGTGCAGCCCGGTCTCATAAAGACCAATCTCTACGCGGCGGTCAGCCGCGCTGGCCGCCGGGTTCATCAGGGCGGCGAGCACGCGGATCACCGCGTAGGTGCCGGCGAACTGATCGTGATACGAAGGGCCAAACCGCGTCGGGCGGCCATCGACGCGGTGATCGTCCATCGCTCCAGTTGCCGCTTCGGCAATCGGATTGGTCATCAGGTCGTCCGCCTGCGGCCCGTGGGTATAGCCCTTGATGTGGACATGGACGAGCGCGGGGTTCACCGCGAAACAATCGTCAGCCGTCACCTCCAGCTTGCGCGCAGCAGATGGCGCGAGATTGTGGATCACCACATGGGCGCTGGCGACCAGCCGCCGGAACACTGCCTTGCCGCCGTCCGTCGTCAGGTCGAGGCACATGGCCTTCTTGGAATGGCTGTAGGCAATGATCGTCCCCGATGGTCCGCCGCGCACCAGTGCGCGGGTGGTGTCACCCATCGGCGGCTCGATCTTGATCACCTCGGCCCCCAGACTGGCGAGGATATGCGTGGCGAAAGGTGCGGCGATCATCGTGCCGAGTTCGAGCACGCGCTTGCCATGCAAGGGTTGGCCGGGAAGGGGGGAGCTAGTCATAACCGCTTGGTCGCAGATAATGCATTATATATCAAGCGGGGCGTTTAAGCATCCTTGGGGCGCATCCCGGCGGCCATGGCCATCAATGCCTGCTGCTTGGGCAGCGCCAGCAACTGATCGAAATTGGCCTTATAGAATTCGGACGAGAAGAATGTCGGGCCATTCCCCAGATTTTCGAGCGTCAGGTGCGCCACATCGCGCGCGGGCATGACATTTTGCAGCGTCTTGATGTCGATGCCCTGTTTGCCCGCCGCCTCGGATTCAGTCGCGCCGGGGCATAGTGTCAGCACATCGACACCGCTTCCCTGCAATTCGCCCCACAGCCCCTCGCCAAGCGCGATCACCAGCGCCTTGGATGCGGAATAGGCGGTCGAATAGGGGCAGCCCATCAGGCCCTCGATTGAACTGGTGAACACGATTCCGCCTGATCCGCGTGCCTTGAGCCTCGGGATGAAGCCATGCGCCAGCTGAAACGGCGTGTTGCAATTGACCATCAACATGTCGGTCATCGCGGTCGCATCATTGTCTTCGTGCGCGCCTTTCAACCCGAACCCCGCATTGCTGACCACCAGCCCGATATCGCGACCGGCGGTGAATTGCAGCAAGCTCGCAGGCCCTGAACTCTGCGCCAGATCGACCTCGCAAATCGCCGAGCGGGTGCCGTGGCGCTGCTCCAGCTCGCCCGCCAATCGTTCAAGCTGCGCAATGCGCCGCGCAGCCAGCACCAGATCAAAGCCCATAGCGGCCAGTTCCTCGGCAAAGCCCCAGCCGATACCCGATGATGCCCCAGTGATCAGCGCCACCGGGCCGTAGCGATCCTTGAAGTCTGGTGTCATAGGCTTGAGCTTGGCGCAGGCACGGCCCGTGTGCAATGCCGATCAGCCGCACCAGTCCCCGCGCCGCCCTTGCCAGCGTTCGGCGAGGCCTTCGGCAACCAATTGGCTGCCGATGCTGTTTCTGCCTCGCATCACGATCCGCAGCTGGCGACCATAGCGGTCCCGGTCGCGCTGGGTGCCCGTCAGGAGAAACGGCCCCGCGTTGAGCAATGCCACCAGCCGCCGGGTCGCTGCCGCGCCGCGAACCGCTTCGCTGGTACAGGCAGCGCCGTGGGTTTCAGGGGCGTTGATGTCAGCGATGCGGATTTTCTCGCCGTCCAGCCAGAAGGTATCGCCATCGACGACGCAGGTGTTGCGGGAGCCGGCGGCGCAGAGCGCGAAACTGGCGGCGAGAGTGAGGGCGATTGCAGGCATTCGCCTGTCTGCGCATCTCTATAGCTCTGAATATATTCGTAAAAATGCGCAGAATCACTCCGTTTCGGAGGAAATGCACGATACTCAAACGCTTAGAAACATCCCCGCCAGTGCCCCGCTCATCAGATTGGCGAGGCTGCCCGCCAGCAGTGCCTTGATGCCCAGCTTGGCGATTACCGGGCGCTGGTTTGGTGCAAGGCTGCCGCTGACTGCCATCTGGATGGCAATCGAGGAGAAATTGGCGAAGCCGCACAGCGCGAATGTGATCACGGCGAGACTGCGCTCGCTGAGGCCCTGCGGCCCTACCTGTGCCTGGCCAAGGTCGATGAAGGCAACAAATTCATTGAGCACCAGTTTGGTGCCGAAAAGGCTGCCCGCACGCAGGGCTTCGTTCCAGTCGGGCGAGGCGATCAGCCAGAATACCGGCGCGAACACATGACCGAGCAGCGATTGAAAGGTCACTGCCTCAAACCCGAACTCACCCGCCAGCCAGCCGATGAAGCCATTGGCCATTGCCACCAGCGCGACGAAGGCCAGCACCATCGCGCCGACGGCGACAGCCAGCTTGACGCCGGTCTGAGCGCCTTGGGCTGCGGCCATGATGATGTTGGCGGCGCGTTCTTCATCGTGATCAGGCGGCAGGGCGAGCACCGCGCTGTCAACAACGTCCATTCCCGGCGGGTCAGGCATGATCAGCTTGGCCATCAGGATGCCGCCGGGCGCTGACATGAAGGCGGCGGCGACCAGCCAGTCGATGCGGATGCCCATCGCTGCATAGGCCGCAAGGATGGTGCCCGCGACGCCCGCCATGCCCACGGTCATCACGCAGAACAGCTGGGACGGTGAAAGGCCCGCAATATAGGGCCGGATCACCAGCGGCGATTCCGACTGGCCGACAAAGATGTTGGAGGCCGCACACAGGCTTTCCACCTTGCTGATCCCGGTGACCTTTTGCAGTGCGCCGCCAATCCAGCGGATCGCGATTTGCATGATGCCGATGTGATAGAGGATGGCGATCAGCGCGGCGAAAAAGACGATGGCGGGCAGCGCGGCAATGGCAAAGCTGGTGCCGCCGATCTCTGGCCGGGCGAGCGGTCCGAACAGGAACTGGACACCCGCCTGCGCATAGCCGAGCAGTCCCGCGACCGCGCCGGAGGTAGCCTGCAACACCGCTTTGCCAGCGGGCAGATAGAGCACCAATGCGGCAAGCCCCGCCTGCAAGGCAAAGGCCGCCCCCACCACGCGCAGCCGGATGGCCTTGCGGTTGGAAGAAAGCAGCACGGCAATCAGCAGGATGAGCGCAATCCCGATCAGGCTGTTGACGACTGGCATGGCGTTCCCCTTGTTTTCCGCACTGTTGCGAACGCGCGGGGCCAACGATGCATGAGCGGCCCGCCCAAGTCCATCAGATCAAAATTCGGTCATCGGTTTGAACACCAGCTGCGCGATAAGTTCCGCCACCTCTTCGGGCGGCGTCTCGGGCACTTCGCCCAGCCACCAGGCAAGGATCGCGACAATGGCGGATAACGGATAGATCACTGCAAGCCTGCCCGGCAGCCTGCCCCGCAGACTGAGCTCCTGATCGCCAGCGAGGGCATAGGCCTGCTCGGCCGTCTTTTCGACGAAATCAGCGCGGATCTGCCCGCCTGCGCCGCCGGTCAGCAGCGCAGTATAGACCACGCGGTGTTCATCGACGAAGTGGCACAGGCGGCGTGCGCTGAGCTTGCTGTCGCGCTGGCCAAGTGTGGGCAGCATGGCGCCGCTGGCCTGTTCGAAGAAATCCTGCGCGACTTCCTCAAGCACCTGCGCCTTGTCGCGGAAATGCCGGAAGAACGTCGCATTGCTGGTCCCGGCAGCGGCGACAATGTCGCGCACCAGCACCTGATCGAACGGCTGGCTGGCGAGCAGGTCGGTCATTGCCGCCTTGATGGCGGAGCGGGTTCTTTCATTACGCGGATCAGGACGTCTTGACATGGCTGCGGTGTTAACTTATTTTTGAGACACAAGATATCAAATATAGGTTCAATGCTCGCAGACTGATTCCCTGCTGTCCAGTTTGCCCGGAAAAGGAGTGCCTTGGCGGTGACCTCACCCATTCTTGCGTCCCTGTGGGAAAATTATCAGATCAAGCTGTCGCTGATTACCATGGCGGGGATATTCCTGATCCCGCTGGTCACGCGGCATATCTATAACCTGATCCCGGCCTTTGCGTCGGCGGACAAGCTCAACCGCGATACGTTCAAGACCAAGATGGCCAAGCCCGCCTATGCCGCCAATCAGAAATGGAACCGCAAGTGGGCGGGTCTGTTCATCGTGATTATATTCGCCGGGATCATTCCGTTTGTGCTGACGCCGGAAATGCCGGTGTGGTGGAACCTGCTGCTCGATTGTTTCGTCATTCTGATGGTCTATGATTTCGTCTATTATCTCACGCATCGCTTTGCGTTCCATCAGAGCGCATGGTTCGATGGGCCGCTGACTTGGATGCATGCGGTGCATCACCGCCAGCACAACCCCTGCCGCGGCGATTCCAGCTATATCCACCCGCTCGAAGTAGCGATCGGGCTGGGGCTTTATGTTTTCACCATATTCGGCCTGTCATTCCTGATGGGCAACTTTTCGGTGCCGACGGTCATCGTCACCTGGATCGTCTTCCAGACCGTCAATCTGCACAACCATGACCTGTGGGAGACGGATCGTTTTCCGTTCCGCTATTGGCACCACCTCGCCAAGATGCACCACCATCACCATGCGCGGTTCACCGGCGGCAACTATGCGACGATCTCGCTGCTTTATGACTGGATGTTCGGCACTCTCGATTACGGCAACACGGCAAGGAAGGCCGCGCGGATCAAGAGTTAGTTCTAGGCCCCCAGCGCCCGCGCCGCTGCAACACAGCGCGCGGCATGCTCGCGCGGGCGCATGCCAAGGCGCAGGTCATCGAGCCGGGGCACTTCGAGGCTGATGGTGACATCCGCCGGCAAGACCGCGATCAGTTCGCGCAGTGGCATCTGGCCCTCGCCGGGCACGTCGCGGCCAAACATGGCGGTGCGGAAATAGTCCTCGTCGGGCGGCGCATTGCGCCCGTCCGAAAGCTGGACATAGCCGATCAGATCAGGATCAAGCGCCGCGACCTGTGCCACGGTGCCGCCGGTTCGGAAAAGGTGGGTGGAATCGATCAGCACCCGCGCCTTGCCCCCTCCGATGTGATCGACCAGCGCTAAGGCCCGTTCAAGACTGGTGATCCCGGTCGGCGGGAAAAATTCTAGGGTGAACTGCATGCCGCGCTCGCGTGCCATGTCGGCCAGTATGGCGAGCTTGTCGCCCGCCTCAGTCGATCCGGCAACCATCGCTTCATCCATGCAGATCGCGTTGATCCGCAGCGCCCCCAGCTCGGCCATCACGTCGAGATCGTCAGCGCTGTCCAGCGGATCGAGATCGGCGGCCACGCGGAAGCCCTCGCCAAGGCCAATGGCCACGCCGGTGTCTTGCAGCGCTGCTCTGGTTTCGCGGCGCAGGACGGCATCGTCCTTGAGTGACCATAATGGCCAGGGCGCATAGTCGGTGATGCCGAACATCGACAGCGGCAGCCCGGTCAGCCCGGTCGAGACTTCGCGACAGCCAAGTTCGGCGGCGAGCTGGATATATTCGACCGGTGGCATGGCAAACACAGTCAGCATCTCGATGCCGACGCGGCTTTGGGGTGTGGTCACGCAGTGCGGCCCATCAGCTTGAGCAGTTCTTCGGGCACGGTCGGATTGCCGCGCTCGCCCGCTGCGAACTCTGCAATCTTGCTGCGGATAAACGCGTCAGGGTCTGCCGCCCAGCGCTGCACGATTTCGAACACCACCGGATCGGACGGGATCAGGATGCGCCCGTCGCTCATGCCATCGGCCAGCACCCGGGCGACGTCCTCGGGGAGCATCAGCGTGGTTTCTTTTCCCGGCGCGCGCAGTTCGCAGCCTTCGGTCCACTGGGTGCAAGTGTCCATCACGCCTGTCATCACCGGGCCGGGGATCAGGCACGAGACGCGCACGCCCAGCGGCTCGCAATAGACCGCCAGATTCTGGCTCATCGAGATCACTGCCGCCTTGGCTGCGCCATAGGGCACGCGGCTGGCGGCATAAGGAAACATCCCCGCAAAGCTCGCTGTGGAAACAATATGCCCGCGCCCGCGCGCGAGGAATTTGGGCAGGAACTGCTTAACCCCGCGCGCTGCGGCGAAATAGTTGATCTCCATGATCCGGTGCCATTCAGCCGCAGGTATATCCTCGGGATGGCCGTTGAGCATGCCGCCGACATTGTTCATCACGATGTCGATTTCGCCAAACGCGGCCTCAGCTGCCGCGGCTGTTGCGGCTACGGAATCGTCCGACATGACATTGGCTGAGAGGGCAATCGCAGTGCCGCCAGTCGCTTCGATTTCAGCCACCGTTTCCTGCGCCGCCGCTTCGGCAAGATCCGCCACCGCCACCCGCGCACCGCGCCGCGCCCATTCAAGCGCAATGCATTTACCGATGCCCTTTGCACCGCCAAAGATCAGCGCGTTTGCGCCCGCGAATGGGGCGGAATGGTCAGTCATCCTCTATGTCTCCGGCTACTTTTTCTGACGACAAGCATGCGCGGTTTGCGCGTCCCCCGCAAGTTTTGACGCGGCCTCAGGACGAGGCTAGCCTCATGCCATGGCCTTCCCTTCCTTCCGCCCCCGTCTGCGCGCCTTCCGGGCGATGCGCGGCGATCCGCCCGATCCCGGTTTCATTGCCGACCTCGAATTCCTCGAGAACCGCGATCTTGACCTGTCGATCCGGCTGGGTGCGATGCTGGCGTTCAATGCCTTGCTGATCACCATTGGCACGCATCCGGTGTCTGCCAGTCCGGGCGCGCCGCTAAGTGTCGATGCGGCCAACCAGCCGGGCCTGACGATTGCGAGTATCGTCGGGCTGGTGCCGCTGATTGTGTCGAGCTTTTTCGTGCTGCGGGCGCTGTTGCTGGGTGAGGAATTCGACAGCGAGGGCCTTGAAGGCGATCACGCACTGCGCCAGCGCCTGTTTGCGACCTTCGTCCATTCGATCGACGCGCAGGCACGGCTATTGCAGCGCGCGGTCTATGCGTCGCTGGCAGGCGGGGTAACCACGCTGGCGATCTGGGCGGTGATCCTCGGGGACAAGATCGGCTGGCTTTAAGCCACTGCTGCGAACCTGTATCCTGCCCGACCGGATCATACAGCGGGGGTTCAGCCGATTCGCGCTTTTTTTCGGGCACCGGGAGGCTAGTCCATTTGCCGGGTATCAGCACCATGAGGAGCCGACCATGCTGAAAAAACTAACCCTGGCAACGCTCGCCTGCGCACTCGGCGCGCTGGCGATTGCCAATCCCGCCGCTGCGCGGATCAATGAACGTCAGGACCGCCAGCAACAGCGCATTGCCCAAGGCAATGCCAGCGGCAGCCTGACAGCGCGCGAATCCACCCGCCTGCAACGCCAGCAAGGCACCATCGCCCGCTATGAAGCGCGCAGCCGTGCCGATGGCCCGGGGCTGACACGACGCGAGCGCGCCAATATCGCGCGGATGCAGAACCAGACCAGCCGCAACATCTATTGCCAGAAGCACGACCGCCAGCGTCGCCGCTAAGGCCTGACCAAACCCGCGTGGACGGCTGGGGCAACCGCGCCGTCCGCCGAAAGGTTACTGCGCGGTTTCGCCAAGTCCTGCCGCACTTTGTGCCAATGGCCACAGCACTTCATCGGCCAGCTTGGTGCAGAAATACTCGTTGATCAGCACGATCTTGCCGTCCCTCAGGGTGCAGACGAAAACATAGCGATTGTCGTACCGCGTTCCCGCAGCCGTCGTCGCATCGCCCTCGCATTCGACCGCGACCTGATCGCCGTCAGCAATCGCGCTGTGCACGGTGAGGCGGAGACCGCCGGGAAGCAACGTCTTGAATGCTTCGATCCCGTCGATCATCATCCGCGCGCTGCGGGCGCCTTTGAACTTGCTGTTGCCTACGGCCACGGCTTTGGCGTCGGGGGCCAGGCACTCGGCCGCCGCGACGGGATCGTTCTCGCTCATCGCCTTGATGAATTTCAGCGCTACTGCCTTGTTTGCTTCGCTCATCGCTCGCTCTCCACCTTTGCCAGCAAGTCGCGTACTGCGCCGCCGACGTTGTATTTGTGCCAGAATTTCAGGAACACCGCGTAAATATGCATCGAATTGCGCGCGGGGTCGAGCGCAACGGGTTCGAACGCGGGATCATATGGCCCGCTCGTTTGGTCACAGCCCGGCATACGGAAGCGGATCACTTCGGGAAAGGCGAGCATTCGCGCGACGCCCATCGCGGCAAGGTGCAGGCGGAGGTGGAGGGTCAGTTCGGCAACGGTGATTGCCGGGCCGCCGTGCGCCGCATATTCCGCAACGAACAGCGCGAGCAGCTCATCCAGATGATGGTCCCAGATGTCATGGTGCGCGGCGCTGAGCCCGCCCCATAGCGCGCTGCCAAAGGTGATCTGGCCGACGCGGCCCCAGTCGATCAGCCCGCAGTGCAGCGCGCCCGAAGAATCGCGCCAGAACCAGCAATTGTCGATATGCGCGTTCCAGTGACACAGAGCGATCATCCGCGCATCGCCGGTCAGGAAGCGCTGGATTTCGCGTTCGTTCGCGTGGATCAGATGTGCGTCGCGGGCAAGCTGCTCCATGAATGCGGGCGTTCGCACTTCCTCGGGCAGCAATTGGGGACAGGCCTTCGCATAGTCTCGACCATGCGCCAGTTCGGCATCCAGCGCGGCATCGTCATAGCCGATTGGATCGGCTGACCCGCTGGCCGGATCGAACGGAAACTGCGCCTCAATCGCAGGGCCAAGCGCGCCAGACTTTTGCGATGCCGCCAGCCGAGCGAGCGCCGTCACCACTTCGCGGTAGTGCAGCAGTGGATCGGCGAGGGTCAGATGGTCGAGGCATTTGCGACGTATTGGCTCTATCCCATGCTCGCCATAGAGCACGCGTTCGGTGATGATCACGCCGGTGCCGGTTTCCGCGTGATAGTCGGCAAACATCGCTGTGGGCACCGAGATCGGAAAATTCGGCTGGCGCGATAGCGGGGCAAAGCGCGCTTCGGAGGCCATTTCCCAGCGCCCGCGCCCATCGCGGCGCGCGTCGTCGAAATCGCGCGAGAATTTGACGAACAGTTCGCGGTTCAGACCCGGCGCGGGTCTTGCATAATCAAGCGTCAGGAAGAACTTGGCGCCGGTGCTGCCGCCAAGGCACGGCTCGAACGCGGCAATGCGGATCACCGCATTGTTTGCATCCAGCGATCCGAAAGCCCGGAAAGCACGGGTCAGAAACTCCGCGCCATCGCTGCGCAAAGCCCTGCCGTGTGCCGGAATGTTGAGACCGGTTGCGTCGCCAGTGAAATGGTCTGTCATGGAGCCGCGCTAGCCTTGGCAGACAATTGCAGCAAGCCGGGCTGCGCCAAGCTGGCAGGGGGTGACGCGCTGCGCCAGGCAGGTTAGTCTGCACGCGTCGGCGTTACCGGCGAGGAGACAGCGCGTGAATAACGATATGCCCAACGACCTCTCCGGCGTTCCCAAGGACCTCTCCGGTGTGCCGAACCCGGCTTCCAGCCCCAAGCCCGGACCCAGCACAAGCCCCGGTTCGGTCCCCGGCAGCCAGCCCGGCAGCACCGGACCTGCTGGTGCCAGCACAGGCTTTGATTTCAACCGCCCGACGATCATCAGCTTGCTGTATCTTTCGTCATTTCTGCTGGGGGTGACGATCATCGTCGGGGTAGTGCTCGCCTATGTCTGGAAGGGCGAGGCGCAGGCCGACTGGGAGGCATCGCACTATGCCTATCTCATCCGCACTTTCTGGATTGGTCTCCTCGGCTCGATAATCAGCTTCATCCTGATGATCGTGCTGATCGGCTTTGTCCTGTGGGTCGCGGTGGCGGTGCTGGTGGTGGTGCGCTGTGCCCTCAGCCTGATCAACGCGCAGAAGCAGGCACCGATGCCCAATCCCGATACCTGGCTGGCGTGAGACCCGCCACATGACCACGGCGACTATTCTTCTGGTTGGGGCGGCGCTGGTGCTGCTGGGCTTTGCGCTGATCAATCGCGCACGTGAGGGCAGTGACCTGATGGCGCCGCCGGTGCAACGGCCGGTCGTCCCGCCAATGACCCAGCCTGCCCAGCCTGATGCTACTGCCCCAGCTGGACTGATAGTGGACCAGCGCGCCGCCATCGAAGCGGCCTTGCGGGCGGACCACAAGATCGAGGCGATCAAGCTTTATCGCGAGGCGACGGGCGCTGATCTGAAGGCTTCGAAAGACGCGGTGGAGAGCATGCTGGGCTGAGCATGCCCGGCATGTCAGTCGAAAATCTCGTGCAGCCAGTGCTTGCGTTTCTTGTAGTAGGGCTGACCATGACCGTGTTGCGGCTGGCCCCAGGGGGACTGCCCGCCTGAACTATAGGGCGGGGGCGGTGCGGCCTGTTGCGGCGCGGGGGCCGGAGCCGGTGCTGGCGCCGACGACTCACTGCGCTCGATGATCTTGTCGAGCTCGCCGCGATCAAGCCAGACGCCGCGGCATTGCGGACAATAGTCGATCTCTATCCCCTGGCGATCACTCATCGCCAGCGGCACTTTGCAGACCGGGCAGGGCATGGCGGATAGTTCGGCTTCGGAACGCATGGATGACCTCTCGTCAGGGGAGCATCACACAGATGGCCCCGCGTCCGGCCAGTTCAAGGGGCTCTGAACTCACAGCCGAGCACAAATCACCATGCCCACGTTAATCCACAGCGCCAGCATCGCCACCATGCTGAGCACAAAGGCACCGCCGCGATGGGTGGGGTTGTTGTAGCTCATGTGGATCGCGCTTTGCAGCAGCCGCGCTGCCACAAAGGCCCAGGCGAAAATCAGCGTCCACGTGCCCACCCCGTTCAGCACAAAGGCGGTCAGGCAGGCGGCATAGAACAGCGTCGGTGCCTCGAACAGGATATTGAAATGGCGCACTGCGGCGGCGGCAGCCTCAGGCTCCTGTCCGCCCTGATGCGCCCGGTAGAAATTCGGGTCCATGGCTTTGACTGCGCCGCCCCGCGCGGCAGCCATCTTGATGAAGGCCACGAAAGTCAGTGCGACGACGACCAGCATCGGCACCAGAATGCTGACTGGATTGGCTGCGTTTAACATCTCGGCTATCCCCCTTGTTGTTTTCAGGGGGAAGAATGCCTGGGAATTCACAGCGTGCAAGCGAAATTGAGCCTTCGCGCGACTGCCGCGCTAACGGTTAGTCCTTCGCCGCGACAACCAGCCCCTTTTGCGACGGGTTGGAAGCATTCTGCTTCTTGGGCTTTTCCGCCTTGGGCTTGCGGACTTCCTTGCTCGATTTCTTCTGGCTCTTGGCCATGGCAGCTTCCTTTTCGGGGCGAGTGCCCCTGCCTATGGGCTAGGCCCAGCGGAGATGAATGGCGAGAGGAATGTACAAGGCGAGGAAAGGCGGGCCGCGCAACCAATGGCGCGCGGCCCGAACAATCAGGCTTGCAGCGCGTGCTTCTGATCGCGCATTTCGTCGTGCCCAGCCTGAACCGACTGCCATGCCGCAGTCACCGCAGCGCGGCCTTCGGGCGTGAGGTCATCCATCTTGAGCGCGGTCAGGAACTTGCCCTTGAGGTAATCCTCGCCGCGTTCGATTTCGGCTACGATGGCTGCATCATCACGCGACGATACCGCGGTGCGCAGCGTTTCAAAGAATCGGTGCACAGCGCCCATGGTGGAGCCATCGTCCTCGGGATTGCCGCCTGCTGATGCGACGGCAGCTTGCAGTCCGGTCACCGCATGCTGGCGCTCACGCGCGCGCGCGTTGAACATTGCGGCAAAGCGCTGATTTTCAACGTCGCCAGCCGACTTCTGATAGCCATCGACGCTGTCGAGCAGCGTGGCGATGAGGGTGTTGAGAGTGGTCGTGGTGGAATTGTGTTCGGTCACGGGATGCGTCCTTGTTCTGGGAGGGGGAACGGTGAACGCGGCTCTGCGGATAGGGTTGCACCGGTTGGCCGAATTTTGTGCGATCCGCG
>JANPPM010000039.1:0-6090 GCA_031428495.1 Novosphingobium sp. | reverse complement strand
TCGTATTTTTCGACGACATCGGCAATCGCGCGCAGTTCGCGCGGATTGGTCAGCCCGCCCCACATGCGCGGGACCACCGAATAGGTGCCATCCTTCTGGATGTTGGCGTGCATCCGCTCATTGACGAAGCGGCTGTGCTGTTCATCCTCGTATTCGCCGGGCCAGGCGCAAACGAGGTAATAGTTGAGCGCCGGACGACACGATGAACAGCCATCGGGCGTGGCCCAGTGCAGCTCCTGCATCACCTGCGGGATCGCCTTGAGTTCCTTTTCCAGGATCAGGCGGCGCACGTCGTCATGGGTAAAGCTGGTGCATTTGCACACGGTCTTCTCGACCCGCTCGACCTCGCCGCCCAGGGTCAGGCTGAGCAGGCTTTCGACGAGACCGGTACACGAACCGCAGCTGGCCGAGGCCTTGCAGGTCGCGCGCACCGCATCGAGGCTGGTGGCTCCGCCGAGGATGCAGCCGACGACCTTGCCCTTGGAAACGCCGTTGCAGCCACAGATCTCCGCAGAGTCTGAAAGAGCGGCAACGGCGGCGTTAGGGTCCAGCTGCGCACCCCCGGACGCGAAAGCCTGACCAAAGATCAGTGCCTCCCGGATGTCTGAGATATCCTCGCCGCTGCGCAGCAGATCGAAATACCAGTTGCCGTCAGCGGTATCGCCATAGAGCACCGCACCCTCGATCTTGTTGTCGCGGACGATCACCCGTTTGTAGATACCGCGTGCCGCGTCGCGCATGACGATGTCTTCGGCGCCGTCTCCGCCAGCGAAGTTTCCGGCCGAGAATACATCGATTCCGGAAACCTTAAGCTTGGTTGAGGTTACCGATCCTTCATAGCCACTGGGCGATCCAGTGGCAAAGTCGGCCAGTGCACGGCACATGTCCCAGAGCGGCGCGACCAGACCGTAGCAGGCCCCGCGATGCTGCACGCATTCACCTACCGCAAACACTGCAGGATCCGATGTAACCATATGATCATCGACCATAATACCGCGTTCAACTTCCAGCCCAGCCGCCTTGGCCAGCGCAGTGGCCGGCCGGATTCCGACCGCCATGACGACGATATCTGCCGGAATTTCGGTGCCATCTTTCAGCCGGACAGCGGAAACATGTCCTTCGTTGCCGACGATCTCTGCCGTGTCTCCGCCGGTCAGAATTGTCTGGCCGCGCCGCTCCAGTTCGGCCTTGAGCAACCAGCCCGCCGCCTCGTCCAGCTGGCGCTCCATCAGGGTCGGCATGATGTGGATGACGGTGACAGTCATGCCGCGAAGCGTAAGGCCATGCGCAGCCTCCAGCCCGAGCAGACCGCCACCGATCACCACAGCGCTGCCGCCGTTTTCGGCAGCGGCCAACATCTTGTCGACATCGTCAAGATCGCGGAATGTGACTACTCCGGCCAGGTCCTTCCCCGGCACTGGAATGATGAAAGGGTCAGAGCCGGTGGCGATCAACAACCGGTCATAGGGTTCCACCCTGCCGCTGGCGGCAATGACAGTCTGGGTGTCGCGGTCGATCCGCGCCACTGGATCGCCCGAAACCAGGGTGATCCCGTTTCCGACATACCAGTCGTCGCCATTGATGACGATTTCTTCAAACGATTTTTCGCCCGCGAGTACTGGTGAAAGCATGATGCGATTGTAATTTACCCGCGGCTCCGCACCGAAAATGGTGACTGCATAGCGGCCCGCATCGCGCTCAAGGATCTCCTCGACCGCGCGGCAGCCGGCCATGCCGTTGCCGATAACTACCAGCCGCTCACGCGCGGTGCGGTGCGGATCACCTGCTTCGAATGTCGTCGGCGCATTCACGGTTCGTGTCTCCAATCGGGCACGCGCAGAACACAAAAAAGCCGCCTCGAACCGGTCCTTTGAAAGGAGCGGTACGGGCGGCTACGGTGCCACGCGTGGTCTGTGTTGTTACGGGGAGGTCTTGATGCCGCCCCTCAGTGGGCGAGACCTTCCGTTGCCATCTGAGTAACAGATTCGCATCCAGAGCGCCAAGCATTTTTTGCAGTGCAGCAATTTCGATGTGCGGAGGAGGACTATGGTAGCTAAGCCCTCCTCCGCATCCCGGGGAGGATCTAGAAAGCGACTTCGGCCTGCAGCCAGAACTTCTTGGTATTCACACCAATCCCGCGAGCCGAAAAAGCGGCATATTTAGCCAGCAGATTGACCTTCGAAATCTTGAAGCCGACCGATGCATTCCATTCGTGGCCGAAATCAATGCCGCCGGCATCACTGCGATAGTCATGATAGGTCACCGCAGCATTCAGCCCCGGGATAGCCTTGATCTGGTCAAACTTGTAAGTCGCGCCAACGTAGGTGTCTTCAAGTCCGGTGTTCGGTGTAACCAGAAACAGGTCGGCCCAGCCATTGAACTTGTGGAGCGTTGCCATCGGCGTCTGCACGGCGCGGCCATTATCGCTGCCCAGTTTTTCGTAGCCTGCCATGACCCCGAGCCGCTTAAACGCCAGCGCGCCTTCGAGCGCTATGTAGTCGGCCGAAAAATCCACCGGCCCGTTCTGCCAGTCCGACTGTTTCGCATAGCTCGCCGCAAGGTTGAGCTTTACGCCCGTCGCCAGCGGCAGGCTGGTCGTTGCCCGCACGCCGTAGGTTTGGGTATCGGCCATTGCCGCAGCCAGCGCCCCGGCCTGTTCTTCGGCGTTGTAGTCGAGCAGATAGGCAAAGGCCTTGACCTGCACCGGACCCAGCTTGGCCCCTACCCCCAGGAACACGAAGTCACCGCCAAAGGCTGTGCGCGGGCCGCCTTCATGCCCCCAGATGGTGCGCTGGTCGATCGCATAGGTGCCATCGAGCGTCACCGGGCCGAGCTTGGCTTCGATGCGCGCGGCATCAAAGGTCTGCTCATTCTGCCGCCAGCCTACCGCACCGACCCAGCGCTGATCGTCAAGATTGATCCGCTGGCGCCCGACGGTGGCAGTGACGGACTTGCCCTTGAACTGCAATTGGAGCCGGTTGAGCTCGATAGTTTCAGGGTCCGGGATCACTGAGAACTGGGTGCGCCGCTGAGTGGAGGGCGCGGCATAGGGAAAGGCATTGTAATCCTTGGCGATGCCGAGAACACCTTCGGCTTCGGCGAGCAGCGATAATTTGGAAGCCGCATGCTTCAGCTCGAACCCGGCGCGCAGACGCACAGTCAGGGCATCGGCATCGGTCGCGGGTTGATCGACATGTTCATAACGCAGCCGGGCATCGATGATCGGATCGAGTGTCAGGCCATCTCCCACCTTGATCGGATCACCGAAGTGATGGGCAGGCGCAGGCGCGGCGAGCGCGGGGCAAGCGAAGGCGACCGGCGCCGCGAGTGCGGCGGCCGTGAGCAAGTACTGGAACCTCATGTTTATCTCCTGGCGAGTTTTTGGGCTCTTCCAGGCACCCTCCCCTATAAATTCAAGCCGCCTCGGCGTGCGGTCCGTGATCATATTCGGCAAGAAAGTGCAGGACTTCATGCCGGTAAGCGTAGAAATCAGGGTGGTTGAGCAAAGCCTTGCGGTCGCGCGGACGCGGCAGATCGACTTTCAGAACCTTGCCGATGGTGGCATTAGGACCGTTGGTCATCATCACCACGCGGTCGGCCAGCAAAATTGCTTCATCGACATCGTGAGTGACCATGATCGCGGTGACTTTAGTGCGGTTCCACACTTCGACCAGCACGTCCTGCAAGTCCCAGCGGGTCAGGCTGTCGAGCATGCCAAACGGCTCGTCGAGCAGCAGAAGCCGGGGTGAAAGCGCAAAGGCGCGGGCGATGCCGACGCGCTGGCGCATACCGTTCGACATTTCCGCCGCCAGCTTGTCGCGCGATGCAGAAAGTCCGACCCGGTCGAGATAATAGTCCACGATCTCGCGGCGCTCGGCCTTGCTGGCGTGTGGGTAAACCCGCTCGACCCCCAGCGCGACATTCTGCCGTGCAGTCAGCCATGGCATCAGGCTGGGCGACTGGAACACCACCGCCTTGTCCGGTCCGGCAACGTCGATCTCGCGGTTATCCAGCACGATTGCACCGTGTGAAATCGAATTGAGCCCGGCGGCCATGGTCAACACGGTCGATTTGCCGCAGCCCGAATGGCCGATCAGAGAAATGAACTCACCTTTGTCCATCAGCAGGTTGAAATCGTCGACCACCTTGAGCGGACCCTTGGGGGTCGGGTAAACCTTATCAAGTTTGTAAAACTCAAGATAGCGCTGCGATGCACCGCCCTTGGCCGCATCCTGATAAGCCTTAGGCGGGGGCGCCAGGTCAAGCGGAACGATGTTCGGCAGATTGCCCGATGCATCGGCCTTGCTCGACTGTGTGGCGACAAGCGAACCCAGATAGGAAACAATCTCGCGGCGGAGCGACTGAAATTCCGCGCTGTCGTTCATTTCCTCGCGCTCGCGGGGGCGTGGCAGGTTCACTTCGAAGATCTGGCCAATGTGCGCAGCGGGTGCCGGAGTCAGCACGGCAATGCGGTCCGCCAGCAACATCGCCTCATCAACGTCATTGGTGACGAGCAGAATAGTGCGCTTTTCCTCCTTGCGGATACGCTCAATCTCGTCCTGCAATTTGGCGCGGGTCAGGGCGTCAAGCGCCGAAAGCGGCTCATCCAGCAGCAGGATTTCAGGCTCCATGGCCAGCGCGCGGGCCACCGCGACGCGCTGGCGCATTCCGCCCGACAGCTGCGCCGGCTTGCGGTCCATCGCATGGCCAAGTCCAACAAGTTTGACCTTCTGGTGAACCAGGGCCTTGCGTTCCTCCTGCGAACGCGACTTGTGGACTGCATCGACTGCCAGTGCGACATTCTGTTCGACGGTCAGCCATGGGAAGAGCGAATAGGACTGGAACACCAGACCGCGATCCTTGCTTGGACCGTCGATCTGTTTGCCGCGCAACAGGATTTCACCCTCATCGGGTTCGGTCAATCCGGCCACGCACGAGATCAGCGTTGTCTTGCCGGCACCCGAGAAGCCTAGGATGGCGATGAATTCGCCCTCTTCGACATCGAGGTCGATGCCGCCGAGCACTTCGCTGACGCCTGCCTTGCCGGCAAAACGCTTGGTCACGCCTTTGAGGCTGAGGATGGGCTGTTTCATATCAGAATGTCCGGTTGCGGCTGACGAAGGCCTGCATGGCCATCATCACCCGGTCGAGCGCCACACCGATCAGGCCGATCACCACCACAGCGACCATGATCCGCGCGAGCGACTTGTCATTGCCGTTCTGGAATTCATCCCAGACGAACTTGCCGAGGCCAGGGTTCTGTGCGAGCATTTCTGCGGCGATCAAGACCATCCAGCCCACCCCCAGCGACAGGCGCATGCCGGTAAAAATGTAGGGCAGCGAGCTTGGCAGAACCAATTTGGTCAGGCGCGCAAACCAGCCGAGCTTGAGCACCCGGCCAACATTGATCAAGTCCTTGTCGATCGAGGCAGTGCCCACTGCGGTGTTGATCAGCGTTGGCCACAGCGAGCAGAGCATCACCACTACTGCGGAAATCACGAAGCTCTTGGCCATGGTCGGGTCGTCGCTGGTGATTGAGGCGGAAACAACCATGGTAACAATTGGCAACCAGGCGAGCGGGCTGACCGGGCGCATCACCTGCACCAGCGGGTTGATCGCAGCATTAAACCGCTTAGACATGCCCGCCATCAGGCCCAGCGGCACTGCGAAAATCGACGCAAGGATGAAGCCTGCGGCAACCGTGAACAGCGAAGTGAAAATCTGATCGATGAAGGTCGGCGGGCCGGTGTAGGTCGATCCGGCAGCCACAGCTTCAGCAGCGGCCACGCGAGCGGCGCTGTTTTCGACCAGCAGCTCCTTGAAGGCAGACCAGACATCACCCGGCCCCGGCAGGGCGCCGAGCGAGGTCTGCACCATTGGCGCAAGCAGCGCCCAAAGCGTGAGGAAACTGATTATCCCGACCGCTGGAGGCCAGAACGAATCGAACAGCTCACGGCCCGAAGGCAGCTTCACATCGAACGGCAGCTTGCGCGGCGCGGCAGGAGCAGGTGCGGCAATCGCCGCACCTGCTTCGGATGCCTGAACCTCTTCGGCCATTCCGGTTTCCACTTTCTTCAAGGCAACAACGCT
>JANPPM010000038.1:0-14126 GCA_031428495.1 Novosphingobium sp. | reverse complement strand
GCCAGACAGCTGACGCGGCAGCTTGCGCGCCTGATCGGCGATGTTGAGCCGGGCCAGCATCTCGGTTGCGCGTTCGGTCGCCTCAATCCGGTTCATGCCTTGTGCGATCAGCGGCACGGCGGCGTTCGAGGCGGCATCGATGGTGGGGATGAGATTGTACTGCTGGAAAATGAAGCCGATGGTGTTGAGCCGGAACTCGACCAGTTCGCGGTCCTTGAGGCTGTAAATGTCGGTGCCGAACACCCGCACCGATCCCTCGGTGGGGAACAGGATGCCGGCGATGATCGAAATCAGCGTGGTCTTTCCGGAACCGGATTCGCCGACCAGATAGGTCAGCTCACCCGCGCGGATCTCAACGCTGATATCGTGCAGCACCCGGATGGACTGCCCGCCAGCTTCGAAGTCGCGGGCGACGCCGCTCGTCTCGATAGTCGCACTGCTCATCGGAACACCGACGCGGGTTCAGTGTTAAGCACGCTGCGCAGCGCCATCCAGCCGCTCAGCGCGATGATCAGGGCGATGCCGACGAGTGTGATTAGCGGAATCTGCCAGGGCACATAGAAGCCCTTGAAATCCGGGCTGTTGGCGCTGCCAAGGCTAATGAAAAGCGTGGCCATCAAGGTGCCCAGCCCATAGCCAATCAGCCCGACCATGGCGGCTTGCGTGCTGACCATCCCGGCGATCCTGACATTGGTCACGCCAATCGCTTTCAGCGCGCCGAACTGTTTGATGTTGTCGCGGATAAACAGCGAAAAGGTCAGCCCGACAATGGCGATGCCGACGATGAAACCCAAAGCGACGGTGATGCCGAAGTTGATCGGGATGCCGGTATTCTCTATGATGAAATCGACGCCATCCTGTGCGAAATCGTCTGACGTACGGGCCTTAAGACCGGTCTGCGCCTCGATCCGCCGTGCCAGTTCGGCTGGGGTCACGCCTTCGTCGGCGCGCACCAGCACGAAGCTTAGCCGGTTGCGCGAACCCGGCACGAACCGCAACGCGTTGGAATAGCGGGTGTAGAGCACGACCTGGCTGGTAAAACTGGGATCGACATCGACAATGCCGCGTATGACCGCGCGTTGGTCGTTCAGTTCCAGACGCTGGCCGACGGCCTTGGTTCCGGGCGGGAACAAACGCCCCAGCCCCACGCCATCGACGAAGATCGCGTCGACCTCGCTGAGCGCGCGCGTCTCGCCTTCGAGCATGATGCGCGGCAGGCCGATCAGGGTCGCATCATCGACACCGACGACGGTGACCCCCTCCAGATCACCATCAGGCGTGCGGACCGCTGCGCCTGCGCGAAAGTGCGGCACGGCCCATGCCACGCCTTTAACCGCCCGCACCCGGTCTAGCGCGGTCGTGGGCATCGGATAGACCACGTCCTGAGTGCGGCTGACCGGATCCATCACCCAGACGTTGACCGTAGCGATGCCATGCACCGCGGTCGCCCCGCGCTGGACCAGATTGACGAAAATGGTCATTTGCTGGGTAATCAGCAGGGTGGAAAAGGCGATGCCGAACACCAGGCCATAGAATTTCTGCCGGTCTCCGGTCAGCATTCGGATGGCGATCCATAACATCGGCGGGGTGTTCCAATGGCTGGTCCCTTGTCAGGACCGGGCGAGAAGTGCATAGGAGATGAACGTTAGCGTTCAAATGAACGGAGTCGTTCATATTGTCAAGTGAACTAAATACCCAGAACGCAGTCGGTCGCCCGTCGGATCAGCGTAAGCGCGCGGCGATCATCGATGCGGCTACCCGCGCCTTTTTTGCGCACGGCTATCTTGCCGCCTCGATCGAGGCAATTGCGGCGGATGCGGGGGTTTCCAAGGTTACGATCTACGCCCATTTCGGCGACAAGGCGGGGCTGCTTACGGCTGCGGTAGAATCACAATGCACCCTGATCAGAGAGCATCTGACACTCGATGAATCGCCCGGCCCGCTTCGCGAGCGGCTTACCGAATTTGGCCTCGCAATGACGGCATTTCTGTCACGGCCTGAGATTATCCAGTTCGAAAGGCGGATTGCCGCCGAGACCGAACGCGAGCCGGAACTCGGGCGGCGCTTTCTGGAGGCCGGGCCGCGCCGCATGCACCTGGCACTGGCTGATCTGATCGCCCGTGCGCAGGCCAGTGGGGAACTGATCGCCGGTGATCCGATGCTGGCTGCCGCGCATCTTGGCGCCATGTTCAAGGGCATGGCCGATATGGAGCGCCGCTTTGCCAGTGCGGAAGACCCGGCCACCGCCGAAGTGCGTATCCGATCTGCAACCGATCTGTTCATGCGGGCGTACGGCGCGGATCCATCTACCTGAAATCAGCATTTGATCCGGCTTCACTTGCGCCCGACCAAGGGTAAGAGCAGGGTCAGCACGAACGCACCCGCGATGGAGAGACCGGTGGCCAAAGTATCTATCGTTACCCGCGAGAAGGCGGCAGAAGGCGCGCTGCCATCAGGCCTCGCAGGTCAGGTCGTAGCGCAAACCTATTTCGGCGCAGAGCACGATCCTATCCACCTGCATCTGTGCAAGGTTACGCCGGGTGAGACGCTGTCAATCGGGCCGCTGGAAAGCGATATGCTCGCCTATGTCTGGCAGGGCGAGGTATCTTCGGGCGGCAGAAGCCTGCCTGCGGGATCAAGCGCAATTGTCGAACACGGCGCAGGCGCAGCGCTCGCCGGGGCTGGAAGCGAAGCCGCGCTGGTGCTCTGTTTCGCTGGCGCCGCGCCTGCCCAGCATGGCCGCGCAGGAGGGCGTGTGCATCTGCTGCCTGCCGAAAACGTGCCCGGGGCCGAAGTGCTCGAAGGATCGCACGGCGTCGGCGGGCGGATGCATGCGGATGGCACTTGCGAAAGCTGCGAAGTCTGGCTGCACGAAAACAGTTTTGCCCCTGCTCCGCCCCTGACACCCGAACAAGCGCAGGAACATGCCAAACGCGGCATCCATTCGCATTCTGAAGCCGAAGTGATATTCGTTGCCGAAGGGTCCATCCGACTGGGGCAAAAGCTCTATTCGGCAGGTACCGCCATCGCGATCGCTGCCGATACCATGTATGCCATAGGCGCCGGGCCAGACGGCATGCGCTTTATCAATTTCCGTGCTGGCACTCCCAGCGACATCCAGTTCGCCAGCGGCGCACGGATGAGTGAAACGGAATACTGGAAAGAGCGCGTGGCGCAGCCGGACTATCTCGAACCCGTCACCGCCTGAAGCCAGTCGAAGTCAGGGTAGTCACACGAACATAGCGTGCCGACCGGCTGACTGTTGCGCATTGGCGACAGATTTGTAGCTTTTTTGCACTGTTTGCATGCATCTCCAATGCAACTGGCTTGACGTGCGTCTAGTTTCGTATCACCTCCATCTCGAAAAAATTTGCCGCCATGAGCGCGCAAATGAGGCCATCAAACGTGCTTCGGAGGAGGAAACCCATGCGTTATTCGACAATCAAGAGAGCTGCACTCGCCGCGTCGGCATTGACGTCACTGCTGGCAATGCCTGCTTTCGCGCAGGAAGCGCAGGGAGCCGAAGAGACCAACGCCGGTGACATTGTGGTTACCGCGCGGCGTGTCGAGGAAAAGCTGCAGGACGTGCCGATTTCGATCACCGTCTATAATCAGGAACAGCTCGCCAGCCGCAACATCGTCAGCAGCACCGATCTGGCCGCCTACACCCCCTCGCTTTCGGTCAACAGCCGCTATGGCCCTGATAAATCGAGCTTTGCGATCCGCGGGTTTTCGCAGGACCTGAACACGCTGCCCACTGTGGGCGTCTATTTCGCCGATGCGGTTGCGCCGCGTCTGTCATCGAACATCACCAGCGGCAACGGCGCTGGCGTGGGCAGCATGTTCGATCTGCAGAACGTTCAGGTGCTCAAGGGGCCGCAGGGCACCCTGTTTGGCCGCAACACCACCGGCGGCGCGATCCTGCTGGTGCCCAAGAAGCCCAGTGACCGGTTTGAAGGCTACATCGAAGGCACCGTCGGCAATTTCGATGCCAAGCGTGTCGAGGCTGTGGTCAACGTGCCCTTGGGCGATAGTGCCCGCTTCCGCGTGGGCATCGATCGCAACAAACGCGATGGTTATATCAACAATCTGTCGGGCGTCGGCCCCGCAGACTTCAATGACACTGACTATTTCGCGCTCCGCGCCAGTCTGGTGATCGATGTCACGCCCGATCTCGAAAACTATACGATCTTCACCTACGCCAAGTCCGACACCAACGGCTATCTGGGCAAATATGCCTATTGCAACCGCGGCACGATTGCAGGGTCAGACGGCAATGTCGGGACCGCGCTGGCATCACGTGCGGCCAACTGTGCCGAGCTCGATCGCCAGACCAATGCAGGTTACGGCTTCTATGACGTCGCGAACAACAACACCAATCCGTTCATCAAGGGCACGACCTGGCAGGTGATCAACACGACCACCTGGCAGGCGAGCGACACGCTGACGGTGAAGAACATCATCAGCTACGGTGTTGCCAAGGAGAGCTACTCGTTCAACCTGTCCGGCGACAATATCGCGCGGCCGTTCGTCATCACCAACCCCGGTCCGGATGAGGGACAAGGCAACCAGTGGACCCTGTCCGAAGAGTTGCAGCTGCAGGGCAATTCGAGCGACGGCAAGCTTGACTGGCAGGTCGGCGGCTATCTGGAACACAGCGAGCCCAACGGCCAGCAGACCCAGTACACCGCCATCCTGTCAGACTGCAAAAGCCCACAGGCGGTTTATACCTTCACCTGCTCGGGCGCGAGCATCGGCATTGCCCACAACGTCTATTTCTACAAGAATTACGGGCTGTACGCGCAGGCAACCTATCAGTTCACTGAAAAGTTCGGGGTAACCGCCGGGATCCGCAACACCTGGGATCGCCAAAGGGTTGAGGCCAACAACATCACCGTTGTGCCCGGCCCCGCCGGACCACTGATATATCGCTGCTCGCGTGCGGTAACTCCGGTTGGCGGCGGCAATGCCAGCCTGTTGACCAACGGGGCATGCGGCGTCGGCCGAAGCTTCACTACCTCATCAAGCAAGCCGACCTGGCTGATCAACTTTGACTACAAGCCCAACAACGACATGCTGATCTATGCCAAGTGGGCGCGCGGCTATCGCGGCGGCGGGCTCAACGAAGCCAATTTCGGCTTTGAAGCGTGGAATCCTGAGTTCGTCGATAGCTACGAAGTCGGCCTCAAGATGAGCTTCCGCGGCGAGAGCGTTCGCGGCAACGTCAACCTTGCGGGTTACTGGAACGAGTTCAAGGATCAGCAGGTCTCGGTGTTCATTCCGCAGTGCCTGCCGCTGCTGAATGCGCAAGGGCAGCCAAACCTTGGCGGACGGGCAACTTGCACCACACCGGCCCCCACCGGGATCAACGGCATCCAGAATGTCGGCAAGTCGAGCCTCAAGGGGGTCGAAATCGAAGGCTCGCTGTCGTTTGGCGATCTGTTCCGGTTTGACTTCGGCTATGCTTACGGTGATGCCAAGGTTACCGACGGCGGCACCCAGCTGCCCGGCTGTGACAATACGCGGTTCAACTGCGAACAGGCGGTGTTCCTGACCAAGGGTCTGGAACTGCCCTATGCGCCGAAAAACCGCCTGACCCTGACCGGCACATTCATGCTGCCGGTTGCCGAAAGTGTGGGCAAGATCTCCCTCGGCGCGACCTTCACGCATACCGATTCTCAATTCGCCAACCACGGCAATGACCGCGCCTTTGCGCAAGGCGCAGTGCCGTTCAATGCCAGCATCGCCCCGGCAACCGATCTGCTCAATCTCAACCTGACCTGGGCTGGTATTGGCGGAAGCCCGATCGATCTGGCGTTGTTTGCGTCCAATGTCACCGGAGAGAAGTATTACGTCTCGTCGGGCAATGCGATTGCATCGACCGGGGCTGAGTTTCTTATCCTCGGCGCGCCCCGGATATTCGGCGCCCGGCTGAAGTTCCGCTTCGGCGACTGATCGTTCCAGACCGGAATTTTCGCGGCGGTCGCTTGACATCAAGCGGCCGCCGCTTCCTTTTGTAGAAACAGGAAATTATGCGGCGCATGACACCATGTCGGCGCAATGGGAGTAATGTCTGATGAACAGCGCCGCGGCATCACCGCCGCCTCAGCCTCGCAGCGCAGGCGAAGAATGGCGCGCGCATTGGCCGCTGACTTTTGCCGCCATGGTCGGGTTTTCGACCATCGGTCTGCAAAGCTATGGCTTTGGCGCTTTTGCCGGGCCGGTCGAGAAAGCGTTTGGCTGGACCCGATCCGAGACGATGTTCGGGGTCACCGTGGCAATGTTCCTCGGCATTTTCCTCAACATGCTCGTTGGCCTGATTATCGACAAGTTCGGCTCGCGCCGGGTGGCGATCACCGGGCTTTTTGCCATGTCGGGAGCATTTGCGCTGCTCGGCACGGCGACCGGCGATCACAGTAACTGGTGGCTTCTATGGGTGGCGATCGCCGTAGGTGTCGTGTTGGTGCAGTCGACCGTATGGATGGGGCCAGTCGCTGCGCGGTTCGATACCTCGCGCGGGCTTGCGCTGGCCGTCGCACTGTCGGGTGCACCGCTGGCAGCGATGATCCAGCCCAAGCTTGCGACCTGGCTGATCGAGATGCTGGGCTGGCGGCACGCCTTCATGGCAGTAGGCGCAATCTGGCTGGCGGTGGCGCTGCCGGTTGTGGTCCTGTGGTTCCGCGATCCGCCGGCACGCACAGAAGCGAAGGGCGATGCGCCCGCGCTCACCGGGTTGCGCTTCGGTGAGGGCATCAAGACCCGCGCCTTCTGGGGCCTTGTCGTCTCCTTCGCGGCCTTCTCGTTTTACAACATGACGATTTCGACCAACCTGATGCTGATGTTGGGCGAGAAGGGCATTGAGCCATCACAGGCGGCTAGCCTGTTTGTCGTGCTCGGGATCATCGGCCTCATCGCGCGGCTTACGGTCGGCTACATGCTGGACCTGTTCCCCGGCAATATCATCGGGACGATAACACAGCTCTTGCCGGTCATCGCCAGCGGCCTGCTGATGATGCAGGATCCCGGAATCGGCGTGCTGTTCCTGGTGGTCGGCATGTTCGGTCTCGCAACTGGTGCAGAGATCGATGTAGTGCTCTATCAGGCGACGCGGCATTTCGGGCTCAAGGCATTTGGCGCGCTATTCAGCGGTATCATCACCTTCGGCGCACTATTTGCCGCTATCGGACCCTATGCCGCAGGCTGGCTGCATGACCGCACCGGGAGCTACGATTCGCTGCTGATGTTGATCATGGGGCTGATGACAGTTGGCGCACTGGGCATGGCGAGCACGGGCCGGGCCACGCGTGATTGGGGCACTCCGGGCCATTGACTCCGGCCATTGACTCCGGGTCGCGCGGGCCTAGGTTCGCGCGCCAGTTGAGGGGTATCTGATGGCACTTGCAGCACGCAGAGTTGGCGGGGAGGGATCGGCGACGCGCGCGGCGATGCTCGACGCCACCGAAGCGCTGATGCGGGACGAAGGCTATGCCGCCGTCAGCACCCGCAAAGTCGCGGCACAGGCCGGGCTTAAGCCATCTCTGGTACACTATTATTTCCCCACCACCGACGACCTGCTCATCGCCCTGTTCCGGCGCGGCGCGGATCAGAGTGACGCGATGATCGAGGACGCGCTGGCTGAGCCTGACCCGCTGCGCGCACTTTGGGAGTTTTTCACTGACACCAGCCGCACCGCATTGATGCTGGAATTCATGGCGCTCGCCAATCACCGCAAGGCGCTGCGCACCTTCATGGTCGAGCACTCGGTTGAGATGCGCGCGCGGCAAGCCGTCATGCTTGCACGCCTGCCCGCTGATCGCCTTCAGGCACTAAATGGGTGCCCGCCGGAGGCGCTCAGCGTGATGCTGGCGGGTATCGGCCGGGTTTTGGTCATGGAAGGCGGAATGGGGATCACCAGCGGCCACAACGAAGTTCGCGGCTTTGTCCAGCAATGGCTGACGCGGATTGAGGGCAGCGCCGAAGTGGAAGTTTCGCCGCATACTTGACGAGCTGACTCCGCCTTCCTAGCTCGACAAAGCACGCCACTGCGCCAACCCAGGAATAACCCCAATGTCTGTCGCTGAACGCACTCGGCTGGTTCACGAACCGATCAAGGGGCAGATTGGCAGCCGCATCCTCAATTCAAAAGAAGAATTGCTGGACGGCGCATTGGCCAGCGGAATCCGCGATCTGCTTGAAGCGCGCGGAGTTCTGGTGTTTCCAGGCATCGATTTCAGCGAGGCCGAACATATTGCCTTCACCGAAACGCTAGGCACCTATGCGCCCGACTATGCCGATGGACAAAGCACCGCAATATCGCTCGATCCGGAAGCCGGTGCGAATGCAGAATATACCCGCGCCTCGTTCTTCTGGCACTTCGACGGCTATATGCATGATGTGCCAATCCTCGCTTCGCTGCTCTGCGCGCGGGTGCTGCCTGCCGAGGGCGGAGACACCGAATTTGCCAATACCTATGCCGCCTACGATGCGCTGCCAGATGCGCGCAAAGCCCAGCTTGAGGGCCTGAGCGCGGTTCATGCCCTTGCCGGCGCACAGAGCAGTGTCGAGCCTGAGCCGAGTTATGCGACGTTTCAACAATGGCAGAAAGTCCGCCGCAACACTTTGCCGCTGGTCTGGACGCACCGGTCAGGCCGCAAGAGCCTTGTGGTGGGCAACACGGCCGTGGGCATCTGCGGAATGGACCCACTGGACAGCCTCGATCTGCTGACCGAACTGCGCGATTGGGCGACGCAGGACCGCTTTTGCTATCGCCACCAGTGGTCGCCGGGCGACTGCGTCATGTGGGACAACACCGGCACCCTGCACCGCGCCTTGCCCTACGATCCGGCAAGCGGGCGCTTGCTCACACGGACGAAACTGGCGGGGGAAGAGCCGTTCGCTTGAGCGTCAGTCCTCGGACAAGACGCTTACTTCGCGCGAGGTGCGCCCCATCCCGCGCAACCGTCTGAGAGCCGCTGCGTCCTTGCGCAAATAGCCATCGAAGAAATCGAGCACTGCTGACCGGGTAATTGCCTGCTGCTGCTCGGGATCGATCAGGCCGCCCCGTTTTGGATCATTGCGCGTTTCACAACCGGGCATGACGTGGCTGGGCATCATCCGCTCGAAGAACAGGCAATCGGGGTTTTTGCCATCGGCTGGTACTTCGGGAACCCCGCGAAACCAGACATGGACCCCGCCCTTGATCATAACTTCGGTCTTCGGCCCTTCAACCCGCGCGTAGGATGCGTGGGGCCGCCCGGTGATGCGCGCAAATACGTCTTTTTCCGCTGAAAGGAACAGCACCGGCACGCGCACGGCGGCGTGGCCAGTGCCGAGCAGTCCCATGTCCGACATCAATGCTGATTCGACTGGATCACCACCCGCAATCAGCGCTGTGGCGGCAATGCGTGGGTCGCGGGTCTGCACCCCGAAGCTGGTGAAATAGCTCGTTACCGCGCCCAGAGAATGGCCGGTCGTGCCGATTTTCGCCTTGTCGATAACGGCCCCGAACACTGGATCGGCGAGCAACCGATCGATAATGAATTTTACGTCCCGGGTTTGCTGGGCAACATCGGAAATGTCTGCGAAGCGCACTTTTGTGAAGGCCGCGCTTGAAGTCAGCGGATAATCGGGCGCGGCGACGATATAGCCGTTGCGCACCAGATGCTCGACCAGATGCATCGCATTGTCCGCGCTGCCAAAAGTGCCATGGCTATAAATCACCAATGGAAACGGGCCTGTCCCGGCAGGTTGCCAGACACGCACGTCGATGCGCCGCGTCGCCGAACCGGCAAAGCCCATACTTGCCTTGATCGGGCGGGTTTCATCGACATAGCTCATCTGGCGCGCGCCCGAATCAGTGGCCGGTTCAGCCGCCGCAGGAGACTGGTTGAGCACAGGAGCAACCAGCAACAAAAGTACTGCCAAATGTCGGCCTGCCCGCAATTTCATTGCCCATCTCCCGCCAGCCTTTGCGCAATAGCTAACACCAAAATCCGCATTTGCGAGCATTGACCATCACAACTTCGCTGCTGTACATCTGTTCAGCGAAACACCCTGAGACAATAGCCTGCCGTGTTCCGGTCAATGTGCTGGAAGGCCATCAAGCCGCCTTGTATAAGGGCGGCAATAAGGAGAGCTCTGCCATGAACGACATGACCCCATCACCGTGGATTGTGGAAGACGTTGCGCCAAATATCGGCTGCACCATCCGCACCGACAAGCAGACGCTGCTTTCGGGTGCGAAAGCCAAGGAAATCCGCGCATTGATGGAAAGCCGCGGGGTGATCGTGTTCCCGCAGATCAACCTGACCGATGAGGAGCAGATCGCTTTCACGCACACTCTCGGCACCTTCGCGCACGAGGTTGGCGAGTCGAAAAGTGGGATGGACACGGTCTATCCAATCACCATGGATCCGAAGATCAATCCCAACGCGTCCTATCTGCGCGGTGCGTTTTTCTGGCATATTGATGGCACCATGTCGGACATGCCGATCCTCGCCTCGATCATGAGCGCGCGTTCACTGGCCAAATCGGGCGGTGAAACCGATTTCTGCAACACCTATGCCGCCTTCGACGCGCTGCCCGAGGACGAAAAGGTTGAGCTTGAAAAGCTGAAAGTGGTTCACGCGATGTGGCGCTCGCAGCTCTATCACAATCCTGAGCCGGACTATGCCAGCATGAAGTTGTGGCAGTCGATCGGCAAAAACACCCTGCCGCTGGTGTGGAAGCACCGCACGGGACGCAAATCGCTGGTCCTCGGCGCAACCGCGCTACAGGTCGAAGGCATGGACATGTTCGAGAGTGAGGCACTGCTGGTGCGGCTGCGCGAGTGGGCCACCAGCCCGCAGTTCTCCTATCGCCACACCTGGGCGCTGGGTGACATGGTAATCTGGGACAACACCGGCACCATGCACCGCGCAACGCACTATGATTACGACAGCGGTCGGCTGATGCACCGCACCAAGCTGGAAGGTGAAGAGGCCTTTGCCTGAACAGGTTGCCGGGGCAGATGACGCTGAAATCGATGCCCTGCCCCGGGCCCTTGATACCGATGCCCAGCTGCCGCTGATCGATCTGCGGCAGCCTGCGACGGCGCAGGTCAAGGCAATTGCTGATGCCTGCCGCGATTGGGGCATGTTCCTGATCACCGGACACGGCCTTGATGCCGCGCAGGCAGAGGCCTGCCTGAATGAAATGCGCCGTTTTTTCGCACGGCCTCTACCTGAAAAGCAGGCGTTGGCGCGCAGCCTTGAAAACCCCTGGGGGTATAACGACCGCGAGCTGACCAAAAACCGGCGCGACCGCAAACAACTGTTCGATATTGGTCCAGACGCGAGCCACTATCTCGATCCCTTCGGCGGCTTGACCCCATGGCCAGAACATAACGCTCAGTTCGCAGCGACGATGCGCGCATGGAAACGCGATTGTGAAGCGCTGTCACACCGCCTGCTCGTCGCAGTTCTTGCTGGTATTGATGAACCGAGTACTGCCGCCGAGGTGGCTTTCCACCCCTTTCCCACGGGTTTCCTGCGGCTCAATCATTATCCGGTCGGCGACCCGGTTGCAGGCCCTCGCCCGCTGGATGGCCGCCGCGCGGTGCATCATCACAGCGATGCCGGCGCACTAACTATCCTGCTCGAGGACGGCACGCCAGGTCTGCAGGTCTTGCGCGGCAGGCGCTGGCACAATGTGCGACCGCAGCCCGGCGCGTTGATCGTCAACATCGGAGACATGATCGAAGTCTGGTCGAACGGGCTTTACCGCGCGCCGGTGCACCGCGTGCTGGCGATGGAGCAGCGCGAACGCGTCAGCGCGCCCTATTTTCACAATCCCGGCTATGGTGCGGAAATTTCCCCGCTGCCCGGTGCGATGGCGCTGACTGGCCCGGCACGCTTCCGGGCAATCCCCTGGGCCGAATTCCGCCGCCGCCGCGCCGAAGGCGATTTCGGCGACTACGGCAGCGAAGTGCAGATCGGCGATTACGCGATTTGAACGGCAGTGGACGGACGTTTCACCCCGTCCGCAGTTCCTCAGCCAGCAGGCGGAACTCATCCGAACGCGGCGAATTCTTGCGCCATACCAGTGCAATTTCGCGGTTTGAATTTGGCGCTTTCAAGGGCCGTGCGACGACATTGGTGCCGTTCAATATCCCGGCATCGAGTGCCATTTCGGGCAACATGGTCAAGCCCAGGCCATTATCGACCATCTGCACCAGCGTGTGCAGCGAAGTGCCGATCATTGTTGCGCTTGCGCGTAACTCGGGCCGATTGCAGGCAGCCAGCGCCTGATCCTTGAGGCAGTGTCCGTCCTCAAGCAACAGCAGCCGGGTCTCATCGATCAGCGAGGGCAGTATCTCGTCAGGCGGATCGCGCGGATCGTCCTTGGGAAAGGCGACAAAGAATGCGTCCAGCTCGATCGTCTCTTTTTCGACCTCGCCGGTGGCAAAGGGCAGCGCCAGCAGCACGCAATCAGCGCGTCCGTGGTGCAGCGATTCCATGGCCGCCGCGCTTACTTCCTCGCGCAGGAACAGTTTGAGCGCAGGGCGCTCGCGGCGCAGGCGTGGCAGCATACGCGGCAGCAGGAATGGCGCTATCGTGGGGATCACGCTCATCCGCACTTCGCCCGAGAGCGGCTGGCCTGACGATTGAACAAGATCCGAAAGCTCTTCCGCCTCGCGCAGAATGCGGTGAGCCTTGGCGACCACGGCATTGCCCAGCGGGGTAAACCGCACCGCACGCTTGGTCCGCTCAACCAGCACCACATCCAGCAATGTTTCAAGGTCACGCAGTCCCGCCGAGAGCGTCGATTGCGAAATGAAGCAACTTTCCGCCGCGCGGCCGAAGTGGCCATGTTCGTGAAGCGCCACCAGATATTGCAGCTGCTTGAGCGTGGGGTGGTAGGCGGTCATTCAGCAGCGGCACTGACATCATGGGCGGCCACGGGTTCGTCGACAACATCGTCGACATGCGTCTTTTTCAATTTGCCGCCCACCACTGCAAAGGCGAGCTTGCCCTCAACCAGATCAAGCGCATCGCGGCCGAACTGTTCGAACCGCCAACCCTGCAGGATCGCGAGGTCCTTGCGCACACCGGCGGCGAGCAGTTCCAGCTCCTCACTGCGCGCAAGCAGCCGGGCCGAAACATCAATCTCACGGCAGCGGATCTTGAGCAGCAATTTCAGCAGATCGGCGACCAGCGAGCCTTCCTTGCCCAGTGGCGCGCCTCTGCCCGCTCGCGGCGGCATTTCGTCCTCAGTCAGCGGCTTGGCATTTTCGAGAGTCGCCATCAGGCGCCGTCCGATCTCGTTGTCGCGCCAGCCAGCCGAGAGTCCGCGTACCTTGGCCAGATCGGCCTGCGACTTGGGCGGGTGGCTGGCAATATCGGCCAATGTTTCATCGCGAACAATCCGCCCGCGCGGAATGTTCTTGTCCTGCGCCTCGGCCTCGCGCCATGCGCCAAGTGCTTTCAGCCGTCCAAGCACTGCGGGATTGCGCCCCGCCGCCTTGATCCGCCGCCACGCCTTGTCTGGATCGTTGCGGTAATTCTCGGGATCGGCGAGCTTTTCCATTTCGGCATCAAGCCATTCGCCGCGCCCGGTCTTGCGCAGGCGGGCGAGAATCTTGGGAAAAATTTTCGACAAATGAGTGACGTCACCGATGGCATATTCAACCTGCCGGTCCGTCAGCGGACGCCGCGACCAGTCGGTAAACCGCGCGCCCTTATCCACTTCAATCCCAAGCCAAGATTCGCACAGATTGGAATAACCGATCTGCTCGGACTGGCTGATCGCCATCGTCGCGATCTGGGTGTCGAAAATCGGATGCGGCGTGCGGCCGGTGAAATTGAAGATAATCTCGACATCCTGACCGCCGGCGTGGAAAATTTTCAGCACGTCTTCGTTGCGGGTAAGCAAGTCATACAGCGGCGTCATGTCGATGCCGGGAGCCAGCGGGTCGATTGCCGCTGCCTCTTCCGTATCAGCGATCTGGATCAGGCAAAGCTCTGGCCAGAAGGTATTCTCACGCATGAATTCGGTGTCGACCGTGACAAAATCGGCCTTGGCAAGACGCGCGCAAAGATCGGCCAGCGCATCGCTTGTGGTAATCAGGGGGTGGATTTTCATTCCGG
>JANPPM010000037.1:0-16136 GCA_031428495.1 Novosphingobium sp. | reverse complement strand
GGCGTTGCGCGCAAACAGCTGGGTCTGCGACCGGCCTGAGAGGTGCATTGAAATGTGCGCATTATCCAGTGACCACAGCGGATCATCAGCCGGGAGCGGCTCTGGGTCGGTGACATCGAGAAAGGCAGCGGCGATACGTTTTTCGCGTAGCGCCGCGACCAGCGCTGGCTGGTCAATCACGGCGCCGCGCGCAAAGTTGAGCAAGGCGGCGGTGGGCTTCATTGCCGCAAGCTCGCTCTCGCCAAACATTTTTTCGGTATCGGGTGTCGAAGGAACTGCGATGATCACCCAGTCAAATTCGCCCAGCCGCGCGCGCCACTCGTGCGGCTGGAGTGCGCCCGGCGACATCTTGCGCCGCACTTCGGTTACCGCAACACCGAATGGCCGCAGCAGTTCGCCAGTGCGCGCGCCGATCCCGCCAGCGCCGATGATCAGCGCCTTGCTGCCATAAAGTTCGGCCTTGCCCGGCGCATCGCTCAGCCATTCATGCCGCTCTTGCGCGCGGACCACCTCGCGCCAGCCCTTGGCGATAGTCAGCATGCCCATGACGGCATATTCGGCGATTGTAATTGCGTTGAGCCCCGCGCCGTTGGTCAGGATCACGCCTTTTTCGCGGAGCAAATCAAGCGGAAATGGATCAACCCCGGCAGCGAGTGTATTCAGCCACTTGAGCTTGGTTATGCGCCGCGCGGCTTCATAGGTGGCGGGCATATCGAACGTATCGAACCAGCCGATTTCCGCCTCGGATGCGAGCGCCACCAGTTCTTCGGATGACGCAAACCAGCGCGGCTCAACCCAGTCCGGCAGGCGCTGTTCGAGCATCGGCCGCAGCATGGCGTTGAGCACGGTGACGGTCATCGGGGCAGCTTCTCATCCTCGGCAATTGTCTCACGCAGTGCCTGTTTCAGCCCGCGCGGAAAATCGCTGGCGAACAGGTCGTCGATCCGCCAGCCAGCCGTCTCTCTTATCAGCCGCAGCCGCGCCTCGCGGCGCTGACCATTGCCAAGATCAATCCGCAGCCGGACCTCGGCAGCCCCCCGGCCAAGAGACTGGCGACCCAGCGTCGTCACGCGGAACTTCGCATGATCCCAATCCTGGCACAGGCACAGCCAGTCGCCATCGTTAAGCCCATCAAGTTCATCCTGCGGCATGACCCGCCGCCAATGGGCAATGAGCGCCGCAATATCGCGGGCAAACAGCGGGCGCTCCCACACGGGGGCGCTGGCCGCACCGATCGAATAGGGCCGGTACATCCCCGCAACCGCACGGTCGATTGCGGCGCGGTCAGCAGGGGCAAGCGATGCGGCGCTCGCGGCAAGGGCTAATATCGATACTGCCAGCGTCATTGCGCGTCTCCTTGGTACACTTCGAGCATTGGCGGCACATGCAGGCAAGCGGCAAAATCGAAGGGCCGGGTAACCAGCGGCGGCACCAGAGCGGCACCAGCGTGCCGCGGGTTCATCAGGATGATGTCGGCCTCAGGCAAGACCGCCGAACGCACGGCGGCGAGCAGCGAGCGCCCCGATTGCAGCCAGTCATCCCCCATGCCGCGCTTTTCATCCGGGTCTGTCACATCGGGCAAGCGCTCGGGGACGGCATCGACTTCGGTCCAGCTGAGCACGTAGTCCTGATCGATTCCGGCAAGATCTCTGGGGAGATAGCGAAGCGTCACCAAGACCGCGAGGCCCGGCTCTGAGGCAAAGTTTACCACTGGCCTGCCCGGCGAAGTATATCTCGCGCCGTGCAGCTGCGGACCGGCCCCATCAAGCGCCACATGGGCCGCACGGGTAAGCCGCCACAATCGCACTACAGCTGCCGCCGAGACCGGTTGCCGCCCATGCTCTAAAACCCTTCGAACCGAACGACATCATCCAGCGGCGCGCGCGCAACTTCAAACGTGTTCACCAGCGCGTTTGGGTCCCGATAGCCTATCGCAAGACCGCAGTAAAAGGTGTGATCGTCGGGGATGGCCACACAGGCTCGAACTTGGTCGGTATAGTCTGCCCAGGAGAGCTGCGGGCAAGAGTCCAGCCCTTCCTCACGCAGTAACAGCATCACGGTTTGCAGCCACATTCCCAGATCGGCCCATTGCGGCTTGGCCATGATGTCGGGCGTATGGACCAGCATCAGCACTGGCGCATCGAACGAACGGTAATTGGCTGCATACTGGCGCAGCCGCCCGGCCTTGTCCTCGCGCGGGATACCCAGCGCGGCATAGAGCGCCTCGCCGACGCCCTTGATCCGTTCCTTGTAGACCCCATCGATTGCGGGGGGATGCATGTCGAAGGGGATCGAGTGACCCGCGCGGCCCTTGGGGAATTCGGCCACGACGGCCTCCTGCAGCCGCACAAATGGCTCCCCGGTCAGGACAACGGCGTGCCACGGCTGGATATTGCTGCCCGATGGAGATCGCTGGGCGCGAGTGAGCACGCGGCGCAGCAATTCGGGATCGACCTGCTTGTCCAGAAACTGCCGCACCGAACGGCGGCTGGCGACGGCTTCGGAAACCTGCATCATGCGCTCATTCAAATCCTTGAAAACGCACCACCGAATCCAGCGGCTCGCGGGTGCGCTCATAATTGTTCATCGGCGCATCGGCATCACGGTAGCCGATGGCCAAGCCGCAGAAGAACAGATGGCTCTCATCGCTGATGCCAATGTGGTCCTTGATCAGCCGGCCGTGCATGGCGAAGCTTTCCAGCGGGCAAGAGTCCAGCCCCTCCCCGCGCAGCAGCAGCATGACGGTTTGCAGCCACATGCCGACGTCCGACCACTGCGGCGGGCCCATGACGCGCGGTATGCAGGTTAGCAAATTAGCCGGTGCGCCAAAGGACACGAAATTACGCATCGTCGAGGCATTGCGCTTCTCGGTATCGTTGCGCCCAATCCCCTCGGCAGCCATGCGGTGCGCGGTGATCCCGCCTAGCCGGTCCATATATTCGGCCGGAATTCCGGCGGGAATGATGGCGTATTCCTCAGGCTCCTGCCGCGGCGCACTGGCCATTTTTTCGTGCAGCTGGCGCAGCGGCTCACCAGAAAGGACCACCGCCTCCCAAGGCTGGAAATTGCAACCCGAGGGCGACATCTGCGCCCGTTCAAGAACCCGGCGCATCACGTCCAGCGGCACGGGTCTATCGAGATACTGGCGAATGGTGCGGCGGCTGGCGACGGCTTCGGCTATTTGCATTCTATTCCTCAAACATTTCGCGCAATACATTCAGTGCCCTGCGCAATGCATCATCATCAAGGCTCCCCACATGCTTGAGCAAGCGGGATTTCGAGACAGCGCGTATCTGGTCCCCAAGCAACAACCCGCGCACCTTGCGAAATTCCGTTGCAGCACGAAACCGGGTCAAACTACTGCCGCTTGTCAGGGGCATGATGATGACAGTGCCCAGATGTGCGTTCATTGCGTTTGGGCTGACGATGGCACAGGGGCGGGTCTTGCGAATTTCATTGCCCTCGGTCGGGTCAAGTCTGGTCAGCCAGACCTGGCCCTGCTCGATGCGACGCGTATTCAAGAAGCGTTACCCAGCCATTCTGGCGGGATTGAGGAATCATCGGCGATCCCATCATCAAATTCGAGCCATTCTCGCTCTTCTTCAGTTAAACCCTCGGCCCCGATCCGCTTCGCATCCTCTTCCCAGCCTTCGCGGACTTTGCGTTTGACTGGCGTAGCGATAACTTGCCCGCCCTCTACACGCAGTTCAATCTTGGTGCCGCTGGCAAGACCAAGCTGATCAAGAATCGCCTTGGGCAGGATCATGCCGGTGGAGTTGCCCATCTTGCGGAGCGTCGATTGAAGTTGGGTCTTGTCGAAGGGCGCGTTCATTTCTGTACGTTAGCACAATGTAAGCACGAACTCAATCGTCCTCGAACAGACCCGCCAGCTGATCGATCATCGTCCCTGCCAGCTGCTCGACATCCATGATCGTCACCGCGCGCTTGTAGTACCGTGTCACGTCATGGCCGATGCCGATGGCCACCAACTGCACCGGCGACTGCCGCTCGATCCAGTCGATCACCTTGCGCAAATGCCCTTCGAGATAGCCCGCGCTGTTCACTGACAGTGTCGAATCGTCGACCGGCGCGCCGTCGGAAATGACCATCAGGATGCGTCGGTCTTCATGCCGCGCGAGCAGGCGCGAATGTGCCCAGAGCAGCGCCTCGCCGTCGATGTTTTCCTTGAGCAGACCCTCGCGCATCATCAGGCCAAGGTTCTTGCGCGCATGGCGATAAGGCTCGTCCGCCTTTTTGTAGAGAATATGGCGCAGGTCGTTGAGGCGGCCGGGATGGCTGGGTTTACCGCCTGCCAGCCAAGCCTCGCGGCTCTGCCCACCCTTCCAAGCGCGGGTGGTGAAACCTAGGATTTCAGTCTTTACTCCGCAGCGCTCCAACGTGCGCGCCATTACGTCAGCGCTGATCGCCGCGATAGAAATCGGCCGCCCGCGCATCGATCCCGAATTGTCGATCAGCAGCGTGACGATGGTGTCCTTGAACTCGATGTCGCGCTCAATCTTGTAGCTCAGCGACAGCCCGGGCGACACCACCACCCGCGCCAGCCGCGCGGCGTCGAGAATGCCTTCCTCCTGATCGAAATCCCAGCTGCGGTTCTGCTGGGCCATCAGCTTGCGCTGCAACCGGTTGGCCAGCTTGGTGACGACACCTTGCAGGCCCTTGAGCTGGGCATCGAGGTAGGCACGCAGCCGGACCAGTTCCTCAGCGTCACACAGTTCCTGCGCGGCGATCACTTCATCGTAGGCTTCGCTATAAACTTTGTAGTCGAACGTGCCGGGGGTGTCGGTCCACGGACGATTGGGGCGGACTGGGAGCATCCCCTCCTCGCCGTCCTCACCCGCCTCGCCGTCCTCCATCTCATCGGAGGCTTCGCTATCGGATTCACTGTCGCCTTCAGAATCGCCCTCGGTAGGCTCTGCGGTCATTTCAGCCGGCTGCTGGTCCTGCCCCGCATCGCCGCCTTCCTCGTTCTCTTCAGTCTCTTCGTCACCGCCCTCATCATTGCTGTCTTCGGGCGGCTGGTCGGGCGGGCGGACCTGCGTCAGCTCAAGGTGCTGAAGCATATCGAGGGTGAGTGACTGGAAGCTTTTCTGGTCATCAATCGATAGCGCCAGTGCGTCGAAATCGGCGAGCGCCTTGTCTTCGATCCAGCTGCGGAGAAGCTCGACCCCGGTCCGCGCGAGATCGGGAACTGGCTGGCCGGTCAGATGCTCACGCAGGAGCAACGACAGCGCCGCCTGAACCGGCACGTCTTCGACCGTAGCCGCACGCGTTATCGGATCAGAGCTGATGCGCAGCTGGGTTGCGGCATCAAGATTGCCGCGAATACCCGCGTAATTCTTCGATCCCAGCACCTCGTATCGCACCGCCTCAATCGCATCGTAGCACGCGCGGGCGATTGGCTCAGACGGGGCATGGCGAGTGTGCAATGCCTCGCTGTGATGGCGGGTCTTGAGCGCGAAGCTATCGGCAACCCCGCGCGCTTCCATCGCCTGCGCGCGCGGCAGGCTGCGCCCGGGCATCGGCAGGCGGTAATTCTTGCCAATCTGCGCCGGGCCATCGGCGGTCCAGACGACTTCGACCTCAACGTCATGCGAAAGCGCACGCGCGGTTCCGGTGAGGACGCTCTTGAAGCGGTCGAGAGGAGTTTCTTCGGACATGAAATCAAGCGTTGCCTTAACCTTAATCGTCATCCTGAACTTGTTTCAGGACCCATTCCTCGTCAAGCGCCGCCGCTTGCTGCTCAAAGCTATGCTCGCCGTTGCTGTGCCAAGCAACACTTGGGCTTGCGGCTTGATGGGTCCTGAAACAAGTTCAGGATGACGAAAAACAGAGATTTGTTAGATCGACTGCCCGGTTTTCGCCCAGTCGGCGAGGAACCCTTCGATGCCCTTGTCGGTCAAAACGTGCTTGACCAGTGCGCGGATCACCGCCGGGGGCATGGTCGCAACATCGGCACCGATCTTGGCACTTTCGAGCACATGGATTGGATGGCGCACCGAGGCGACGAGGATTTCGGTTCCGAAATCATAGTTGTCATAGATCAGCCGGATATCGCTGATCAGCTCCATCCCATCAAAGCCGTTGTCATCGTGGCGGCCAACGAAGGGCGAAACGAAAGTCGCGCCTGCTTTGGCCGCAAGCAGCGCCTGATTGGCCGAGAAGCACAGCGTGACATTGACCAGCGTGCCCTCGCTGGTCAGCGCCTTGCAGGTCTTGAGGCCATCAAGGGTCAGCGGCACCTTAATACAGACGTTGTCGGCGATTTTGCGCAGCACTTCGGCCTCGCGCATCATGCCGGCATGATCGAGCGCGACCACTTCGGCGCTGACCGGGCCATCGACCAGCCCGCAGATCTCGCGCGTTACCTCGATGAAATCACGCCCCGCCTTGTGGATCAGCGAGGGGTTGGTGGTCACACCGTCAAGCAGGCCGGTCGCAGCAAGATCGGCGATTTCGGCAGTGTCGGCAGTATCGGCAAAGAATTTCATGACGGCAGTGGCCCCTGCGGTTTGAGTCGCAAAGCCTAGTGCCATGCCTCGCCAGCGATACCAAGCCCCGCACTGGTTGGCACCCTCGGACAAAGCTGTTAGCCCGCAGGCCAACAAGACAATAATCAGAGGATGCAGCGATATGGGCAGGCTTGAAGGCAAAGTCGCGGTCGTCACCGGCGCGAGTCAGGGAATTGGCGAGGCGCTGGCACGGTCCTATGCACGCGAAGGTGCTTCGGTCGTAATCTCCGCGCGGCGCGCCGATGCGGTCGAGGCAGTTGCCGAAAGCATCCGGGCCGAGGGCGCGAAGGTCGTCGCGGTGCAGGCCGATGTCGCCAACCGCGACGACGCGCGGCGCACTATCGCGGCGGCGCAGGAGCATTTCGGACGGCTCGATATTCTTGCCAACAATGCCCAGACCACCAGGAACGCGCTGATTGAGGACATTGACGAGGCCAACATCGCGCTTACTTTCGGCTCCGGCCTGCACGGTACGCTGTGGCACATGCAGGCCGCGCTGCCGCTGCTCAAGGTGCGCGGCGGATCGATCCTCAATCTGGGATCACGCCAGGGCATTTACGGCCAGCCGGGAGACGGCATCTATGGCGCCAACAAGGAAGCAATCCGCGCGCTCAGCCGTTCGGCGGCGCGCGAATGGGGCCAGTTCGGCATCCGCGTAAATGTCATCAACCCGGCTGGATTGAGCCCATCTGCCGAGGCGTTTCTGGAAGCCGATGCTGAGCGCGCACAAAAGTACTACGACGAAATCTCGCTCCGCCGCTTTGGCCGCCTGATGGAAGATATTGCGCCCGTTGGCGTGTTTCTGGCTTCAGACGACGGTCAATATGTCACCGGCCAGACGATCAATGCCGATGGTGGGCAGGTCATGCTGTAGAGACCGGGCGACCCAAAACTCCGATTGGACGGGACAATCTCGCGAGACTTTGCGTCCGCTCGCAGATGCAAGGGCGCGGCAGTTAGAGCATCGTGCGTAAAATCTGCATCAGCTCCCCTCTCCCGGAGGGGAGAGGCAGCGAAGCTTGACCCGCAAGGGGCTAGCGAAGCTGGGAGAGGGGGTTCTGAGCAATTGAGGGCACAATCCCCGCTCCAACTGCGGCTAGCGAGCAAGCTCGCAAGCCTGCGTATCCTCTTCCCACTGGGAGAGGGAAAGTTGATTCAGATTTAAGCATCCCGCTCTAAGGCCTGGCTTTCCTACAATCTGTCTCTGCTGGTAAACGAGTCGCTCACCAGGAGACTGCCGAATGATCGCCCCTATGCGAATTGCGCTTTTGCGCCTGTTACCCATCCTTGCCGCGCCGTTCGCGCTTGCCGCCTGCATGTCAGCGGGGCCGATCACCGACCCTGAAGTGGCCGCACTAGCTGCGCGATTGAATAGCGACGCGGCTAGCTACTACGCCGCGCTCGCCATCTCCCGCGCACCGCAATGCTCATATGAACAAAACAAGAACTCATACGATACCTTATCCGCATCGGCTGGCGCGTTGCAGAGTCGGCTGGCAGCCGTGCCCACCAATCCTGCCCTTACCCGTGCCGGTTCTGCGCTTACCCGCCTGATCGACGAAGCCCGCCTGAGCCACCACTCGGCCTCAGCCAAAACTGATGACACGCACGGCGTCTGCATGGCCCCCGGCGCAATCGCGCTCAATGCTCAGGCCATTGCTCGCGCAAGCCTTGCCATCGCCGCCACGCAAACCACCGGAGACAGGTGATGCAGATCGACTTTCCAAAGCTCGGCAAGGAGCTGTCACAAGCCCTGATCGCCGCGCTGAAAAGCGACAGCGCCAAGATCAAGGCACTGGCGATCAGCGAGGGCGAACAACTGGCCTTCGCGCTGACCCGCATCGGCGGATTGCTGGCACGCCGCGAAATCGACGCTGAAGAGGCCGCAATCCTTGCGCGTATTCAGAGGAATGCCAGCGAAGCGGTGCTCGCCTCACTTGCCGAAGTCAGCCGGGTCGCAGCGGGCAAGGCCATCAAAGCCGCGATCAAATCCGTGCTGACGAGTTCGCTGGGTCAGTCGCCAATTGCCGTAATCCTTAAAGCCGCCGACGCCTGAACCCCACCCCTCCTTCCCGCTTGCCAGCAGGCTTGCCACTGGGCGCGCCACAACCTAACGGCTTGGCATCAGGCAACTCCGGCGGGATTCAGCAATGCAGCGTTTTGAAGGCACACAGAATTACGTCGCGACCGACGATCTCAAGGTAGCAGTCAACGCCGCAGTGCTGCTGCGCCGCCCACTGCTGGTCAAGGGCGAGCCGGGCACGGGCAAGACCGTGCTGGCGCATGAAATTGCCAAGGCGGTCAATGCCCCGCTGATTGAGTGGAACGTCAAGAGCACCACCAAGGCGCAGCAGGGCCTCTATGAATACGACGCGGTTGCCCGCCTCCGCGATGGCCAGCTCGGCGACGAGCGGGTGCACGACATCAGCAACTACATCCGCAAGGGCAAGCTGTGGGAAGCCTTCACAGCGCCGCAGCTTCCCGTTTTGCTGATCGACGAGATCGACAAGGCCGACATCGAATTTCCCAACGATCTCCTCCAGGAACTCGACCGGATGAGCTTCGACGTTTACGAGACGCACGAGCGGATCGAAGCGAAAGAGCGCCCGATTGTGGTGATCACCTCGAACAACGAGAAGGAACTGCCCGACGCCTTCCTGCGCCGCTGTTTCTTCCACTACATCAAGTTCCCCGACCGCGAGACGATGAAGGCGATCATCGACGTCCACTTCCCCAAGATCCAGCAGACCTTGGTGACCAAGGCGATGGATATCTTCTACGAAGTGCGCGACGTTCCGGGGCTGAAGAAGAAGCCGAGCACCAGCGAGCTTCTCGACTGGCTCAAGCTGCTGATGAACGAGGACATGCCGCTGGATGTCCTGCAAAACCGCGACCCGACCAAGGCAATCCCGCCGCTGCACGGGGCCTTGCTCAAGAACGAGCAGGACGTGATGCTGTTCGAGCGGCTGGCCTTCATGGCGCGGCGGCAGGGTTAAGGGAGGGCGCGATGTCTCACAAAGGCCACTGTTTTTGCGGTCAGCTAAGCTATTCGATCAATGCCGAACCCATCGCCGCGCGGATGTGCTGGTGCCGCGATTGCCAATATATCGCTAGTGGGTCAGCCACGGTGAATGTGCTGTTCCCAGATGACGCCGTGTGTTTCGAGGGCGAAATCACCACACTCGAAAAGATCGCCGACAGCGGCAACCGGGTCGAGCGCGGCTTTTGCCCGACTTGCGGCTCACAGATGTACAGCCGCACCGTAGAGCCCGCTGGAATGCCGATCCGCATCCGCGCGGGCACGCTCGACAATCCCGAGCTGTTGTCGCCGCAGGGCGCGATCTGGGTGGAAAGCGCGCCGAGCTGGGCTGTGTTCGATCCGAAACTGCCACGGCATGGCAAGGGGCCAGATTCGCCGGTAATTGAAGGTTGACTGAAGTCCCCTCTCCCCACCGGTGAAAACAACCTCACCGCGGCCTACAGATCGACCAAACCTTCGGTTCCGAGTTCGGCACGGCAAACGCTTTCCAGTTCGCGCAGGCTGTTTTTCGCCACGCTCCACACTCGCTCGATGTCGATACCTTCGTAGTCGTGGGCAATGAAATTTCTCATCGCGACGATCTGGCTCCAAGCAACTTCGGGATAGCGCTCCTTGATCGTATCGTTGACCTTACGAACGGCCTCTCCGATCACTTGCAGGCGAAATGAGGTCAGATCGATCTAATTCCGGTCAGCAAGGAACGCTGGCTTGTCGAAAGTCATGAGCCGATTTTCGATAAGCGCGACCATTCGCACGATCTGACGCAGATGAAACCAGTTACGGTCTTCGGGCTGCATCAGAAAATGCGCACCATATCGCGCTCGATTCGGGGCCGAAGGTCGCGGTGCAATGCCCGGCGTTCGAGGAAATCGACTTTTCGCCCAAGCTGGCTTTCAAGCCGCATCTGCAACCCGGCCTGATCGATCAGACTGAAGGTTTCGTTATGGGCATCGTCCACATCGAAGGCCAGATCGATGTCCGAATCCTGACGCATGTCACCGCGCGCATACGAGCCAAACAGATACAGCGCAGCGATCCCCGCACGCGACAGTTCGGGCTTGAGAGCCTCTAGCTCGTCGATGGTCGATTGCGAATTCACCTGCATTGTATAACACGGCCCTTGAAAAAATTTAATCAACTGTTTCATGGATCGATTGATACCCATGTTCTTCAACTTCATCGACGAACTGCGCGCGGCCGGCATCGGTGCAAGCTTCAAGGAGCACCTCACCTTGCTTGAGGCGCTGGAGAAGGACGTCATCGAGCAGACGCCCGAGGCGTTCTACTATCTCTCGCGCGCAACATTCGTGAAGGATGAGGGGCTGCTCGACCGCTTCGATCAGGTGTTCAGCAAGGTCTTCAAGGGCGTGATGACTGACTATGGCCAGAACCCGGTGGAAATCCCCGAGGACTGGCTGAAGGCGCTGGCCGAGCGCTATTTCTCTGAAGAGGAAATGGAGAAGATCAAGGCGCTGGGCAGCTGGGACGAGATCATGGAGACGCTGAAACAGCGGATCGAGGAGCAGGAAAAGCGCCACCAGGGCGGCAACAAATGGATCGGCACCAACGGCACCTCGCCGTTCGGCCATTCTGGCTATAACCCCGAAGGCGTGCGCATCGGCGGCGAAGGCAAGCATGGCCGCGCGATCAAGGTGTGGGAAAAGCGCGAGTTCCAGAACCTCGACAACACCCGCGAACTGGGCACCCGCAACATCAAGATCGCGCTGCGCCGCCTGCGCCGCTTTGCCCGCGAAGGCATGGCCGAAGAGCTGGATCTGGACGCAACCATCGACGGCACGGCCAAGCAGGGCTGGCTCGACATCCACATGCGGGCCGAGCGGCGCAATGCGGTCAAAGTGCTACTGTTTCTCGACAACGGCGGCTCGATGGACCCGCATGTCAAACTGGTCGAAGAATTGTTCAGCGCAGCCAGCGCCGAATTCAAGAACCTCGAATTCTTCTACTTCCACAATTGCCTGTATGAAGGCGTGTGGAAGGACAACAAGCGCCGCTTTTCCGAGCGCACGCCGACCTGGGACATCCTCCACAAATATGGCCACGACTACAAAGTGATTTTCGTCGGCGATGCTTCGATGAGCCCTTACGAGGTCAGCCATCCCGGCGGCTCGGTGGAGCATTTCAACGAGGAATCAGGCGCGGTCTGGCTGGAGCGGGTGCGGCACGTCTATCCCGCCACTGTCTGGCTCAACCCGACGCCGGAGGCGCAGTGGGGCTATTCACAATCGACCAAGGTGATCCACGAGTTGATGAGCGGACTGATGTTCCCGCTGACGCTCGAAGGGCTGGACAATGCGATGCGCGAGCTGACCCGCAAGAAGCATTAGAGAGGTCGCGCGAAAAATCTGCACTACTTCCCCTCTCCCGGAGGGGAGAGGATACGTAGGCATGCAAGCTTGCTTGCTAGCCGAAGTTGGAGAGGGGGTTCTCTGAACTCGAGAGGTGAGAACCCCCTCTCCCAGCTCCGCTAGCTGCAAGCGCAGCAAGCTGCGCTACCTCTCCCCTCCGGGAGAGGGGACAAGAGGTGCAGATTTTCGCAACTTGCTCTAACCGTGACGGTCCAGTTCGGCGGGCAGATACTTTCGCGCTGACCACAGCAGCGCACCAGCCGCCAGCGGCGCAATCAGCGCAATCGCCACCAGCACATAGCGCACGCTATCGGCGCCGAAATCGGCCTTGTAGTGATCGGACAGCCAGCCGATCGCGGTTGCCCCAATCCCCAGCCCGAACAGGTTCTGCATCAACAGGATAGACGCGCTGGCCGTGGCGCGGCTGGTCGATGGCACCAGCCCCTGCACCGCGCTGTAACAAGGGCCAACGTGCAACCACAAAACAAGCAGCGCGGGGAAAAACAGCACCATCGCCCATTGCCACTGCGGCGCGAGCAATCCCAGCACCAGCAGCGGCGCAGCCAGCGCGATGGCGATTGCGGGCACCGTCAGCAGGTGCTGCTTGCCGCGCAGCATCAGCCGGTCACCAAACTGTCCGCCCAGCCAGACGCCCAGCCCGCTGGCCAGGCCATTGACCAGCCCGAACCAGATACCGGTCTGCCCCGCTGAAAGCCCGAAAGTGCGCTGCAAATAGATCGGCCCCCAGATCAGCATGCCGAAATTGATAATCGACGAAAAAGCGCAGGCGGCCAGTACCCGGCGATTGGCACGCGACGAGACAATGTGGCTGAATGCCTCGCCGAAGCCAACTGGCGCGGCTGGGGCCTTTGCTGTCATGGCTGCGCCGGTGCGCGGATCGCGCAGCATCAAAACCACCACCAGCGCGAGCAATACTCCCGGCAGTCCCACCACCACGAAGGTCAGCCGCCAGCCGATCATATCGGCCAGAACCCCGCCCAGCATCATCCCGATCAGTCCGCCAATCGGCGGCCCCAGTTGATAGAGCGACAGGGCCGATGCCCGCTTTTCCGGCGGCACGATCTCGACGATCAGCGAGTGCGCTGGCGGCGTCCCTCCGGCCTCGCCAATCCCCACACCGATCCGCGCAAGGAAAATCTGGACAAAATTCTGCGCCGCCCCGCACAGCGCGGTCATGGCCGACCATACCGCCAGACAACTGCCGATCACCCACACCCGGTTGGTTGTGGGGCGGTCCGAAAGGCGCGCGATGGGAATGCCGAGGCCCGTATAGAACAGCGCGAAGGCCAGACCGGTCATCAGGCCGATCTGGGTATCGCTCAGCCCAAGATCCGTCGCAATCGGTTGGGCCAGAATGGCCACGATCTGCCGGTCGAGAAAATTGAGCACATAGACGACCAGCAGCATGTAGATCGTCAGGCGCACGCGCGTGTCGTCGCGTGTATCAGTCTGCTGCGGCATCATCTTCTCCCCCCGCCGACTCTGCGCAGCGGCAGGTTTCCGGTCAATAGGAAAAGCCGGGTTTTCTGCCCTCATCCGGCTTGTCGCAGCACTTGGCTTGCTGCATTCAGCCCAGCATGGACGCGCAACTCATCGTCATCTGCCTGCTGACGGCAGCGATCAATCTGATTGGCACGCTGGCCTATGCCGCGCGCATCGCAGGGGTGCGCACGCGGCGGATCGCGATGAGTTTTGCCCTGTTCAACATTCTGGTGCTGGTCAGCCGCACCTCGAACAGCTTCCTCGGCCCCTTCCTTGCCAAGCGGATCGAGACACGACTGGACCAGGGCGGCGGTGAGGCTCTGCTTGGCGATTTCCATATGGTGCTGGCCTCCGCATCGTTCGCGGTTGCTGTCGGCATTTTGCTGGTGCCGACCGGACAACGCATTTTCGCCCGCGCCATCGGTTATTTTCAGGAACACCGCTCGACCACGCGGATGATCCTGCGCAGTGCGACCCCTGCGGGCCTGCGCACCGTGCGCGATGCGATCCACCTGCCGCAAGTCGAACAATTGCGCGATCTGGTCCGCGCGCGCGGGGTCGGCTGGGGGGTACTGCTCGCCAATTGTCTGGCGCAGGCGCTGATCACTGTCGGCGTGCTGGCATCGCTCTATGCCGGTTTTCTCAACCCCGAATTCCGCGTCACGGCATCGCAGCTTTCCGCCGTGATCAACGGCTTCGCGACGATCCTGCTGTTCGCGCTGATCGACCCGCAGCTCTCGGTGATGACCGACGACGTTATCGAAGGGCGCGTCAGTGAAGCGTTGTTCCGCCGCACCATCGTGTGGATTTCGATCAGCCGCCTTGCCGGAACACTGCTAGCGCAGTTGCTGTTCCTGCCCTCGGCGCAGGCCATCGCCTGGGTCGCGAACTACGTGTAGCGCAACAAGGGGCGGATCGTTTCTGCCCACTGTAGTTCGTCCGGACTGGCCACGGCATCGAGATCGCCGGGCGGCGCTGCTGGATCATCGACCCACTCGCGCAAGGCTGGTCCACCGTTGATCACATCGATGGCAAGCCGCTCCAGCTCATACTCATAAGGAAAATCGCGCCATAGCGGATAGTCCGGATAGAGCCGCCTGATCGCCTTGAAGGCCAGCGCCTGCAAACGCCACGGCTGAAACGCTGTGTGATGGTAAAAACTGCCCTCGGCGTGGATCATAAGGCCGCTACACAGGCCGTCCGCGTGCTTGTGAAAGGTCGGCTCGAACCAGCATTCGCGTATCGCGCAACCAGCAAGCCAGTCCGGCGCGAAGCGTTGCATTTCGGCGAGCACAGCCTTGGCATCCACATCAGGTGCGCCGAACAGCACTTCCAATGGCCGGGTTGTGCCACGCCCTTCGCTCAGCGTGGTGCCTTCGAGCATGACCGTGCCTGCATAGGCACGTGCCATGTTGAGGCTGGCCGCATTGGGACTCGGGTTGATCCAGATACGGCTTTCGGGCCAGCCAAATCCGGGGCCTTCCGGCTCCCAACTTTCCATCGTGATGACATGATATTCCACGTCAATCTTGAAGTGTTCTATGAACCATTGCCCCATCTCGCCCATGGTCAGCCCGTGCCGCATCGGCATCGGCCCCGCGCCAACGAAACTCTCCTGTCCGGGCAGCAGCAGGGTGCCCTCGATAGGTCGGCCCGCAGGATTGGGGCGGTCCAGCACCCAGACCGCTTTGCCTTGTCCAGCCGCGGCCTCAAGCAGATAGAGCAGCGTCGTGACGAAAGTATAGATACGGCAGCCGAGGTCTTGCAGGTCGAACAGGAACACATCGGCAGTGTCCATCATCGCCGCGCTGGGCCTGCGCACTTCGCCGTACAGGCTGAATACCGGGATGCCATACTGCGGATCGATCTCGTCCGCAGTCTCAACCATATTGTCCTGCTTGTCGCCCTTCAGACCATGCTGCGGTCCGAATGCCGAGGTCACGTTCACCCCTGCCGCGATCAGCGCGTCGAGCGAGTGGGTGAGGTTTTGCGTGACCGAAGCAGGATGCGCGATCAAGGCAACGCGTTTGCCTTCGAGAGGTTTGCGCAGGGCGGGGTCAGCCAGCAGGCGGTCGATACCGAATTTCATGCCAGCTCAGGTGGCGGAAGCGCGACAGCGAAGCAAGAGGGCGCATGGAAATCGGGCTTGCCCGGGGGGTGAGCGAGTGCCCAATAGCTTTTGGCACCGTCGGTTTCTTCGATGACCGCTGAGAGGGCGATGCGAACATTGCTGCTCTGCACCGCGCCCATTGTGACCGTCATCATGAATATCTTGTCGCCGCTCACCCCGGCAATCAGCGGCGGGATCGTCATATCCAGTTCTCGCATACCAGAGCGGTAGTCGTCGAAGCGGTAGGCGGCCCAGCGTTCGGATGGCGAAAAGTTGTACTCATCATAGGCCAGTCCACCCTCGGCCATGACAAACAATTCGAAGCAGGTCGTCTGCCACAGGCCATCGGCCCTGCCCTTGCCGGCAAAGGCTGGAAGTAGCAGTTTTTCGCAGCCCGCAACCTGCCAGCGAAGCATGAGTTTGCCATCGGCCAATTCAACCCACCGAACATCCACGGATTTGACACTGGATGGTGGTGTCTCAGGATGGGCAATCAGGTGATACGTTCCCAAGCGCACTACTCCATGCTAGGCGGCGCCGCGAAATGACAAGCGCCATGACCACCTATAGCTCACCCCTGCTCCGCC
>JANPPM010000036.1:0-5506 GCA_031428495.1 Novosphingobium sp. | reverse complement strand
ATCATAAAGCAGCCGCCCGATCAGCGTTGACTTGCCGTCATCCACAGACCCGCAGGTGATGAACCGCAGCATGGTCTTGTGCTGGTGCTGGTCGAGATAGGCGTCGATATCCTCGGCGATGAGGCTCTCGGTGACATAGACCGGATCTGTAGTGGCCGTGGTCATCAGAAATACCCCTGTTGCTTTTTGACTTCCATGCCGGCGCCGCCTGCATCCTTGTCGATGGCGCGGCCCTGCCGCTCCGATGTGGTGGTGAGCAACGTCTCCTGGATGATCTCAGGCAAGGTCGCCGCAGTGCTCTCCACCGCGCCGGTCAGCGGATAGCAGCCCAGCGTGCGGAAGCGGATCGAGCGTTCGACCGGAACCTCGCCCGGCTCCAGCGGGAAGCGGTCATCATCGACCATCAGCAACATGCCATCGCGCTCCACCGTCGGGCGCTTGGCGGCGAAATAGAGCGGGACAATCGGAATGTTGTTCAGGTGGATATATTGCCACACATCAAGCTCGGTCCAGTTCGAGATCGGGAATACGCGGATCGACTCCCCCTTGCTCTTGCGGGCGTTGTAAAGGTTCCACAGTTCGGGGCGCTGGTTCTTCGGATCCCAGCCATGACTTGCGGTGCGGAATGAGAAAATGCGCTCCTTGGCGCGGCTCTTTTCCTCATCACGCCGCGCGCCGCCAAAAGCTGCATCAAAACCGTATTTGTCGAGCGCCTGCTTGAGTCCCTCGGTCTTCCACATGTCGGTGTGCAGTGAGCCGTGATCGAACGGATTGATCTTTTTCTCGATGGCTTCAGGGTTTTGATAGACCAGCAATTCCATGCCGCTCTCTTTGGCCATGATGTCGCGCAGCTTGTACATCTCCTGAAACTTCCAGGTGGTGTCGACATGCAGCAGCGGAAACGGCGGCGGCGAGGGATAGAACGCCTTGCGCGCAAGGTGCAGCATGACCGCGCTGTCCTTGCCAACCGAATACATCAGCACCGGCTTTTCAGCCTCGGCGACGACCTCTCGCATGATGTGGATCGCTTCGGCCTCAAGCCGTTCGAGATGAGTTAGCATCGTGGACATGTTTCTCTTCCGCTCTCAGTGTGCGTCTGCCCTGTCAGACAGGGAGGCGCGCGGCAAACAAGACTATCTTGAAGGTAGTCATGACTATCTATTGACTCAGTGCCTGATCAATTTCGGCAATTTCCGAGCGCAACCACATGGTTTCGCTGAGGTTCTTGGCACCGCTGGCTGCAAGCAGCGCTTCACTCGCCTGCTTCTTGACGGTCAATGCGTCGCGATTGCCCGGCTCCGCACCCAGCGCAATGTCGACAAGGTGGATCGCCTCAAGCGGACGCCCGGCATCGGCATGGCCTTTGGCACGCGCGGCAAGCACCCCTGCCCCGCCCGCCAGCTCCGCGAGATCGGTGTCGACGCTTGATCGCGGCACACCGTACAAGGCAGTCGTGCCGTCTTCATAGTGGAACCAACCGACATATTCGCGCCAGATCGATTTGACCGCCCAGCTCGCCTTGCCGTGAAAATCGCCAATCGCGACATTGCCGGGGAAAGCGAATTCGCGAACCAACTGGTTCACATCCTTGCCCGCCTTCATGCCGTCCAGCGTATAGTCTCGCACATAGGTGACGGCAGCCTCGATCCGGTCGAGGTCGTCGCGGATGCGGTCCTTGCCGACAATCGGCTCGCCATGACCGGTGATCAGGATTTCCGCGCCTAGCGCGCGGACTTTCGCCAGCGACTTGAGGAAATTGCGCACCAGCCGGGGCTTGTCACCACGCAGCGTGTTGAGGAAGGGCATCGACAGCCAGACCGGGCCAAAGGTGTTGCCGGTGAAAACAATCTTTTCCTTCGGCATCCACACGAGGATATTGTCGACCGTTTCGCCCTCAGGTGCACTGATCAGCTCAAACGTGCGTTCGCCCAGTTCGAGCGTCAACCGGTTATCGACCAGAATGTCAGGAACGACATGCGGCTGCGGCTTGGGCGGCCCGCCTTGGGCCAAAGTGCTGCCCCACAATTTGTGCGTGCGAGGCCCGAAAAAGGATTGCAGCCCCATCATGTCGGCCAGCGCCTCATTGAATTCCGGGCCGCCGACAACCGTGGTGTCTGCTTCCTTGAACTCGGGAACGCCGCCGAAATGGTCGGCGTGGCTTTGCGTCAGAACGATGTATTTGAGCGGGCCGGTACGGTGCGGTTTGAACAGCGCAACGTTCCGATCAGCACCGGCGTTGAAGCCAGTATTGACCATCAGGTCACCGTCCGACGTTGTGACCAGATAAGCGTTGGAGATGTCGTTCGCCATGAAGATGAACGGCGTGATCTGTACTGCCGCAGTTTGCGCATCGCCCGCACGGACCAGGTTGGCGAGCGGCGGCGCCTTGGTTTCGGTTTCGCTCATGCCCCGGCCTCACCGAAATGGACCATGACCTTGGCCGAGTCCGACCGCGCGGCCAGCTTAAAGCCGTCAAGCACATCGCCAAAGGGCACGCGGTGACTGATCAGAGACTCGATCTTGTCTTTAAGCCTTGGCATTGCTGCGATCACATCGGGCATTTCGGTGGGATAGCCGACTGCCGTGGTGAGTGTCATTTCACAGGTCAGCATCGTGCCTGCGGGGAACGGAATCGGCTGTTGATAGGCAGCGGTGATCACCATGCGCGAATGGAACTTCGCCATTCCGACCACATCGGCAAGGATATTGGGCGCACCGGCAGCATCGATATAGGCATCTGTGCCAACTGCCTGCTTGTACATGCAGACGCCGGTGCCGTGCAGCTTGCCCAGCTCTTCCTTCAGATCGACCTTGGTCGGATCAAACGCGGCGCGTGCGCCCAGCGCCATGGCCCGGTCGCGGCGTTCCTGCGCCAGATCGAGCGCTACAACATCGGTGATCCCGCGGTCGATCAGCCACAGGATCATTCCCAGCCCAATGGGACCGCAGCCAAAAACCACGACCTTGTCGCCGGGCTTGACCTCAGCGCGATTAACCCCGTGCATGGCGACAGCGAGTGGCTCGCACATGGCGGCGACTTCATAGGAAATGCCCGCAGGGATCGGCAGGATGGAATCGCCAAGCCGCGCATCACGGACCAGAAGTTCATCAACGAACGCACCCTCAGGCCCGCCGCTGCCGACATTGCTGGGCGTGTTCATCGGGTTGATAATGACGGGATCGCCGACGGCAATGCCAGTGACTTCGCTGCCGACTTCCATCACCTCGCCCGCGCCTTCATGGCCGATGGGCGTTACGCCGCCTGGCTCGCGCATGATGCCACCCCATTTGACGTAGGAAAGATCACTGCCGCAGATGCCGACAGCCTTCATCTTGACCACGACATCCTTGGGACCGCGCGAAGGCATGACATAGTCATCAAGACGCAGGTCATTCACTTCGTGAATGTTGAGCACTTTCATCGCATCTCTCCCGTAAGGCCGGATCAGGGCCGGACCATGTATCCGCCGTCGATATTGACGGTCTCGCCGGTCATGAACGAACTTGCATCGCTGCACAGATAGGCGCCGATGCCCTCGAAATCTTCGGGGTATCCGGTGCGCTTCAGCGGAGCCAGCGGGCCATAAGTGCCTTCGAGATACTTGGCTCCCGGACCGTCACGGTCGCCCATCATCGGCGTGATGATCAGGCCCGGCGCAACCATGTTGGCGCGGATTTTGAACTCGCCCAGTTCAACCGCGAGGCTGCGGATCACCGCGCTGATGCCGCATTTGGAGGCGGCATATTCCATCTTGCCCGGCAGGCCTTGGTACAGCGACAACGAACCGCAAGCGACCAGACTGCCGCCCGGCTCGCCAGCCTCGGCGCGCGCCTTCATCAGGCGTGCGCCTTCGCGCAGGGTAAAGAACGCGCCGTGCAACGCCACCTTCTGAAATTCGAACCAATGCTCGGTCGGCATATCGAACACCGAGTCATAGCGCGGTGAAGCGCCTGAGTTGGCGAATACGCAATCGAGGCGACCGAAGTCCTGCATAAGCTGGCCATAGCCATCGATGATTGCCTGTTCGGTCGAAACATCGACGACATAGGTCTCCACCCGGCCAGCGCCCGCGGCCAGAAGCTCCGCCTTGGCCGCAGCGTTCTTTTCCTCGTTGCGCGCCCAGATGGCGATGTCGCCGCCCATTTTGGCGCAGCCCATGGCGAAGCCGAGGCCGATACCGCCATTGCCGCCGGTAACCATTGTGACTTTGCCAGTGCAATCGAACAGGCCTTTAGCCATGCAATCCTCCTAAGTTCCCAATTCAGGTTGCGCGCCTGTTTCCCGGCTCGCTTTCTGCTGCCTGTGATGTTTGGGCCAAGCAGCTTGCGTCGCAAGTCTGCTAGATGTAGAAATCAGGCCATAACATTTAAGCGGGGACACAATGAGGTGCTGATCGAAACCCCGACCATCACCGTGGATGCCCAGTTCAGCGGGCCGCGCCTCACTGCCCGTCTGGTTCGGTTTGATATTCCCGCGCCCACAGACACGGTGATGACGCCGGAGGCGGACTACCAGATCAACATGTGCCTCACCCCGCGCCCGCTGAATGCCCGCGGCTGCTATCGCGCGCGCTGGGGGCCGAACCGGTTCGAGCGACTGGGTGACATATTTCTGGTGCCGCCGGGTGAGCAATTGCAGTTTCGCGGCGACAGCGGCCGGCAGCTTTCGATAGTTTGCAGCATCCCGCCCGCTGTGATCGAGGGCATCCTGGGGGAGTCGCCGCAATGGCGCGACCCCCAGCTTCTCGCCACGCTGGATATAACCAATGCGCGGATCAGGGCATTGCTGTTCCGTCTCACTGAGGAGGTGCGCTATCCAGGCTTTGCCTCTGTCGCTATGTTCGATCACTTTGGCGGCGAACTCGCGATAGAACTGGCGCGGTTTTATCTCGAACGAGACGAGCCCCCCGCAACCGGTGGCCTCGCCGGATGGCGGTTGCGGCTCATCGACGAGCGGCTGACGGCCAACCCTGCGGCCCCCTCGCTGGCAGAGCTTGCAGGTCTGTGCAGCGTGTCGGTGCGTCAGCTAACGCGGGGCTTCAAGGTCAGCCGGGGCTGCTCGATTGGCGATTATATCGAACAACGGCGAATGGAGCGCGCCAAGCGCCGTCTGGTCGAAGGTGAAAGCGTCAAGACGATTGCTTTTGCGATGGGCTTCGCTTCCCCTTCAAGCTTCACCTATGCATTCCGGCGCGCGGTTGGCTCCAGTCCTAGCCATTTTCGTCAACGTCAGGCGCGCGGCTTGCGCAGCGTGTGACCACGCGGCTGGTATTGGCCTGTTATCGATAGTCTGACTGGATGGCGCAGGCCATGCCGATTGCCAAGCGGTGCGGCTTGCAGGCTAATCGCTGCATAAGAATTTTCGTCCGGGATAGAGGAAAACGAACATGGCCCAGCCACTCGACGCCAATGCGCTTATTGATCAGGCGCACAAGGATACTGGCGTCACGTCCTTCGATTGCGACAGTTACCGCGAAGGCCTCGATGTCTTCGTCGAGGATTTCAA
>JANPPM010000035.1:0-5428 GCA_031428495.1 Novosphingobium sp. | reverse complement strand
AATTCCACCGTGGCTGCCCCGGTCTCATCTCGCAAAAAGCGCGCGCGCAGGGTCATTGCGAAATCCTCAGATCACCCATTGATATGACAATCTTGGCGAAGGCAGCGTTCAGCTGAGTTGCATCATCCGCCTGAAACCAGCGACCATTGCCTGCGCAATCCTTCAACAGTTTGGGCATATTGATGCCAAAGCCGATCACCCAGACAGTAATGTTGCGCTTCTTGACCTCGTCGCACGCAACGGTGAAGCGCTTTTCGACGACCTGGGTGAGCGAGAGCGAAGACCCTGCCGACCAGCGGCGCCGGTCCAGCGGTTCGACACCGTAAGCACCATATATGATGTCGCGCGGCGCGGTCAGGCCGTCGGTCAGAAAGATCAGATGGCGATTGGTGGGCCGTCCGCCCACGTCAGCATTCTCCGTAGCGAACAGGCCGGTTGGTGACAGCAGTCTGCCGCCCCAGATCATGCCGATGTCGTGATAGGTGCCGCCATTTGCGCTGACCGTGCCAAGATAGGCATTAACCTGCGCCGTCGTCATTGCCGCGAGTTTGCGCGCCGGGGCGGGACAGGCGACGACTGAGTTGTAATTCGCGGGCCGGAAAAGCCAGGCATCAGTTGTCACTACTGCCGGGACGCTAAAGGAGCCATTTCCATACCAGTCGAGCGAACGCTCCCAGATCACATTTGGGTAGGCAGGTCGCCATTGCGTGGCCGGAACGCCGGGGGTCGGCACGGTGTCAATATCGAGATCGAGCGCCTGGGCCAGATTGACGTTGGCATAGTCATTGATTTCGTAGGTTGCGCGTTCCTCAATGCAGCCGTTGGATTCGGTCCGCCAATTTGCCACGCTCCGCGCAATCGGCGCATAGCGCCAGTTGTCGGTGGTGCCGCTGACCGGAACTGTGATCTCGTCGTATTCGCGGACCAGCGCGCCGTACTGGCCTAACTGAACCGTGCAAGTCGTACCGCTGAGGTCAACCCAGTAGTAATTGCCGTTTTCGGTCAGGCGGATACGCCGCGTCCGTTTGTTGCCCGCCGGTGGGCCGGCATAAGGAACAGTCACATCTGACAGGACGACGCTGCTCGAGGTGTACGTATTGGCAGGCGGTGATGTGTTGCAACTGTACGAACCGCTCGCCCCTTCGCCCGTTGGCGGGTTGTAGGTCGCAGCATAGGTCGAGACAGTGCTCGGCGCATAGGTTCCCGAGATGGTTACCCAATTGTCATAGTAGGTAGTATTGTAGGTCATGGGGGTAGCCGTGGCGAGTTCTCGCGACTGGTAAGTCCAGTTGTTGACCACCCAGTCGTCTTGCAGCAGCGCGCCGACATTGACGTTGGATGCGTAGGGCACAAATCCATAGCGGATGCGTGTGCCTGGGCCCTTGCTGCCTTCAAGCTGAGCATGAAAACTGCCGACGACGTCCTTGAGGACATCGATTTTGGGTTCGGAATCGCCCGGATTGGTCTCCAGCATCGAGCCGGTGGTATCGAGCACCATCATCACATCGGTGTTGCTGAAATTGAGCTGGGCCTCGCAGAGGACCTTGATCGGAATTTCGGTGAAGCCGAACAGTTTCATGATGGTCGTGGGGACTTCGACCGTCGCTTCGCCGCTGATCGCGTAGTTGGACTTGAGCGTCATGGAAAAGGTGCGGCTCTCAGTGCCATAAGCGCCGTTCCGATAGTTCAGGTCGAAGAATTTGTTGCCCGAGATTGCCACGGTTGGCGGGATGATACCGGTCACGACGATTGACGATCCCAGCTTCTTGCGCGCCGCCAGAACGCCAGCGTCGCAGGCCTGTTGCAATCGGGATTCGGAAAGATAGGAGCGGCCCATGTCGATTGCGCCGCCAACCATTGCGAGCAACGGCGCGATCGACGCTGCCACAATCGCAAGCGTATTGCCCGCGCGGTCACGCAGCAGCGAGCGCAGAAAAGTGCGCAGCTTGCTCGCCTTTTGCTCACTGAATGGTATCTTGACCAACCGTCGGCTCCGCTAACTTGCTACGCTGCCATAAGCCCGCAGCCGTAAGGGTTTGCCCAACAATGAAGGTTAATTTTTTCAGGAATTTGCTTGAACCGCTCGCCCGCATTCAGCCGAATGGGAAACAGGCAGTCGATGACAGTGGGACCGAAACCCTCGTGATTCCGGCGTTGATGACGAAAGTCACGCTGCCGGTCACGCGATTGCCGCAAGTGGCACTGGCTGCCGCGAAGGTTGAAGTCGCACCTGACAAGTTCATGAACTGGTTACGGCTATAGGTGGCTGTGGCCGTGGTGTTGTTGCAGACCGTGGTGTTTACCGAAGCACACCGCGCTCCAGCCTCGACGGAATAGGAGAGACTGGCTGCGGTAAAGCCCAGCATCGAGAGGTAGATGCCGCCGATGATGAGCATCATCATGATGGGCGCAACCAGCGCGAACTCGACTGTGCCAGCGCCCTTGCGGCACGCGCGCAGCGCGCTCAACGGCCTAGTGCGGTCGGTCACCGGACCCTCATCATGGTTCTTGAGGTGACCGTGGTCGGCAACAGAGAGCCGATCGTGATGTTTCGGAAAATCGGCGAATACGTATATTGCGCCTGGATTACGATATAGTCGCCAGGCGTGTCGCTGGTGGGGCCAGTCGGTGAGCAGTTGACGGGTTTGGCGTTGCTGACGGACCCGACGTTGGTCAGTGTGCCGTCGCTGGTGGCGACACAATAGTACGCTTCCGTGGGAAAGCCCGATGCAAGCGTTACCCGTGTCCCCAGCGATGTCGACTGCAGGGCATTGTTGATAGCAGCAGTGCGCGCTGAACATCTTACGGTTACTGGCAGTTTTGCTGGGCTGTCACAGGCTTTCCAGACTGCCTGCGCCGCCATCTGGGTGGCATTTTGCAGCTCCATCCGGTTGAAATACCAGCGGCTGATCTCGACACCGTTCATCATCACCGATGCCAGCGTTGCCATGACCATCGCAAGCTCGATGGCAGCCGCACCCTTTTGGTCGCGCAGAAGCCGACGAAACGATTTCAGGGGGTCAAAGTGGTCCATCGGTCAGGTGACCAGTTGTCCGCGCGTCGGGAACAGGTTCTCGGGCAGGTCAAGACCTGCTGCGTTGCATTCGCCCTGCGCAAGAATCTGGGCGTTGCCGTTGATCACTAGCGATTCGATCACCAGGCCAAAGCACGACAGGCCGTTGCTCGCCTTGTTGACAACACCGCTGAATTGCACGTCGGCTTTGGGCATATAAACCAGCCCGGTGATGTTCCACACCGGGTTGTCGGGATTGCTGCCGCGGTAATCGATATCAACGCCGTCGGTTGTCGCTGGATCCTGATAGAGCGCGATGCCTTTCCAGGTGCCCGTGGCCGGGGCTTTGATGTCGATCGTGCCTGTCGTATTGGGAATATGGCCAGAGGAATCCGAACTCCCGGTGAACACCACTGTCGCCGCCGCACCGCTTGCGGTGAGGAGTGTGTATCCGTTGGTCAGCAGGTCGCCATTATAGATCACGATAACGGTGCTTGAACCTGTCAGGGTTACGTTTCCGGTAAGAACAACGTCGCCGCAGAATGTCCAGTTGCCAGTATTGGAATAGGTGCCCGACAGCGTCGGTGCTGAATTGACCGCACGGACCAATTTGTCGTTAGAGCGAATATCCGCTTGCGGATAGGAGCCGCCGCAGGGATCGCTGGGGATGTTCGCTGCCAGCCCTGAATAGGGATCGGGAACGGCGGGGACGTTCGAGTTTTGCGTATCGCCGCAGCCGCTGTTGATGCCCGCAGCATCACCATAAACCGCGTCGAGGTCGCTGCCGTTGCAGGTGGAGTTGGCATTGGACATAACGCTGCAGCCAGAAAGGTCGGCGTTGGGCGCACCGTTTGAAACCAGCGGGGTACCAATGCTCCGCAAGGCGAGGATGCAGTATTCCCGCTCGGTTATTGCCGATTTGGCCACTGCTGCCGATGTGATGGTAAGCGCCCGCTGGTTGCCGATCGTCGTCGACCCTGAGAAGCCGACCATCCGTGAAAAGACCAATCCGACTGACCGGCTGACTGTAACACTGTAGCAATCCGTGCCGCCGGCAGGGCAGGCGGCGGCATTGCTCGCGGTGACGGTGGTGTTGTTCGTGCCGTGGGTGAAGCCGTGCTGCGATGCTACCGCCAAGGCTTCTCCGGAATAGCTTGCACTGGCATTGGTTGCGGCGGCAATCGCTGCCGAGTCCGCAGCGTTCTGCATCTCACGCTTGACCTGATACCAGTTGCCGCCTTCGATCGCGAGACCAGCCATGCCCACCAGCACCGGCATCGCCAGCGCCGAAAGCATCAAGACGTTGCCGCGTCTGTCGGCCAGGCAACCGCCAAAGGCCCCACGCAGGCGACGTGCAATGTGCTGCAACAGGAGAGACAGGCGGTCCATTCCGGCAGCTATAGCCGCAGGGGCTGAAGAGATTGCTAACAGCCTTGTGAGGAAATGAAGTGACCCTGCGTGTTCATGGCCTCTGGGCTGGTGAACAGCAGCGAAGAACCGGCGAAGAAGCCTGAATAAAGAGTTTTTCATATGATCTGGCCCGTTTATCACTGACCGAATTAGGCTAAGGTCGGTTATCACAATGCCTATGAACAGGCTTAACAGGCGGTTATTGCGCCATCAAACAGCCACGTATTACTGCGGAGCAGACTATTGCAGCGGGTGAGATTGAAGTGATCGAGACCCTGGCTCCGTTGCAGCGCCTGGCCCTTGCCTATGCGCCGCCCGCCACCCGCGACGCCCTGCTCATGCTGCTTGCACTCGACGCGCGGCTGGCAGGAATTGTAAGATCATCGCGTGAACCGATGTTGGTGCAGATCCGGCTCGCCTGGTGGCGCGAACAGATCAGCTGCGATGTGCCGGCTCCCGGTGGCAGCGATCCCTTGCTGGCAGCCCTGCGGGCATGGCCGGGTTCGCCGCAAGCGCTTGCAGGCCTCGCAGATGGCTGGGAGGCGATGACCGGTGCCGCGCCACTGCCGACAAGTGCCTATGAGATGCTGGCCACCGCACGGGCGGCGGCATTTGCGGCTTTGGCTGAAACCGAGCGCCAACGCGAGGCGGCACAGCGGATGGGACGCAACTGGGCGCTTGCGGACATTGCAGAGCATCTATCCGATCAGCGTGAGCGCGCGGATGCTCTCGCGCTGGCCCGCGCGCAGGATTGGCGGCCAGAGAGGCTACCGCGCGGCTTGCGCCCACTTGCGGTACTGCATGGGCTTGCGGCACGGGCTATTCGACGTGACAATCAGTCAGAGCAGTTGACGCCGCTGGCGTTGCTCGCTGCAATGCGCATCGGGCTGTTGGGCAGGTAAGGGGGCCAAGGTTGAATCGGATTGTGCTGGGCGCAGTGGCGGCATTGCTGCTGGTGGGGGCAGGGTTGTTCTGGTGGCAAGGGAGGGCTGCGACCGAGCGCGG
>JANPPM010000034.1:0-2219 GCA_031428495.1 Novosphingobium sp. | reverse complement strand
GGCTTCAAGTTTCGGGCGGCGGCGCAGGGCCAGCATCGGTTCGATCACCAGCCGCCATAGCAGGAACAATATTCCCAGAGCGGCCAAGGCCCACAGGATCTTTTCAAGCACCGGCCACGACATGCCCAGCGCTTGCCCCAGCGGCTCGAAGAGGTTGCGAAGCCATTCGCTCAGGCCTTTGAGCCAGTCGGGCGGCGGCGCGGGCGGCTTCATCGGTGGCAGCGGCGCGAATTGAATATCGCCCGCCGCCTTGATGGCTTCCCAGTCGCGCGCGGTGTCCGCGGCAATCGTCGATCCCTGAATTTGTGGTGCCGGCCCGCTCACGTGCGACTGGTGCCATGGAGGCGGGCAGTGCGCAAGCTAGCCACGCTCACTCAACCTCGGGCGCGCGCCTGCGGGTAAGTGCCCAGCAGGCGGATTTCCTTGCAATGGAAGGCCAGCTCGGCAAGCGCGCGGTCGATGGCGGGATCGCCCGGCGCGCCTTCGATGTCGGCGAAAAAGGCGGTCGCGGCAAAGCTCGCGCCGTTCTGGTAGCTTTCCAGCTTGGTCATATTGACGCCATTTGTGGCAAAGCCGCCCAGCGCCTTGTAGAGTGCGGCGGGCACATTGTTCACCTCGAAGACCAGCGTTGTCATCGAGGTTTGGCCGGCAAGCGTTGCAGGATCGAGTGCATCCTTCGCCAGAACGACAAAGCGCGTGGTGTTGTCGCTCGCATCTTCGACATTTTCGGCAACGATCTTCAGTCCGTATAGCTCGGCGGCAATCGAAGGGGCAATGGCGCAGGCGGCCACATCGCCCTGTTCCTTGACGAAGGCGGCGGCACCGGCGGTATCGGCATAGGCCATTGGCACGATGCCATGTTCGCGCAGATAGTGCCGCGTCTGGCCGAGTGCCTGCGGGTGGCTGTAGGCGGCGGAGAAGGGCCCCTGGGTCAGCCCCATCACAGTGTGATTGATTGGCATGAAGTATTCGCCGACAATCGACAGTCCGCTCTCAGGCAACAGGAAGTGGATGTCGGCAACGCGGCCGTGCTGCGAATTTTCGATGGGGATGATTGCGCGCGCGGCCAGTCCGTCCTTCACCGCATCCAGCGCATCCTCAAAGCTGAAACACGGCAGCGGCAGGCAGGCGGGATCATACTCGATGGCCGCACGATGGCCGTTGCATCCCGGTGCGCCCTGCAGCGACACCGCGCGGGCCGGTTCGGCAGCAGCGGCCTTACTCATCTCGGCCACAAGGGCGAGTGCGGGCTGGGGAAATGAATGCATCGCGAGGCGCGCTTAGGGATTATGCGCGAATCCCGCAATGGCCCTTGCACTCAGATAGCCGCGTCACTAGAGCGACGCAAAATCGCCAAGCCATTAGCTATGGGGCCAGTTTAGATGGACGACCGTTTCAACACCATCGCCGGATGGACGCTGTTTTCAGGCATCGTCGCGCTCGGCCTCGCCAGTGTCAGCGGGCATGTGTTCAAGGCCGACAAGCCGCACCGTCCTGAAACCATGGGCTACAAGATTGCCGGTGTCGTCTCGAGCGAAGCTGGAGCTGCTGCTGCCGTGCCGATCGAAACCCTGCTCGCCAGCGCCGATGCGGCAAAGGGTGAGGGCACCTACAAGAAGTGCGCGTCCTGCCACACGATTGCCGCAGGCGGAGCAAACGGTATCGGGCCAAATCTCCACGCCATCGTTGGCGCGGCAGTAGGCAAACATGCTGCGGGCTTTGCCTATTCGTCTGACCTTGCGGGCAAGGGTGGCAATTGGGATTTCAAGACGCTCGATGCATGGCTGACCAACCCCAAGGCCTTCGCGCCGGGCACCAAGATGACTTTCGCCGGGATCGATGATGGTCAGGAACGCGCCAACCTTCTCGTCTATCTTAATGCGCAAGGCTCAAACGTACCACTGCCGGCAGCACCCGCTGCGGCTGCTGCGCCCGCCGAAGGCGCGGCTGCAGCTGAAGCGTCGGCTGCACCGGCTGAAGGCGCTGCCGCTGCCGCGCCGGCTGTGCCCCCGGCGAAATAATTTTTAATACCTAGAGTAATGGAACGGGCGGGACTGCGGTTCCGCCCGTTTGCTATGTGCGTCCCTTGAATCCTTGCGCAATCACATACCATTCTGACGAATCCTTGCGGCTGGCGGGCGGCTTGGCATGTTTAACGCTGGTAAAGTGGCGCTTGAGTAGTGAGAGCAGCGCGGCATCGGTGCCACCCGCAAGCACCT